>JAISMU010000102.1 GCA_031276635.1 Deltaproteobacteria bacterium
CGCGGATTCCCGCGGAACATTATAAAAAGAATGAGGAGCTCAATGAGTCCTTTTTTCATATGTTTTTATTGAGTTACTGTTCTGGTTTGCTGCCCGAGGCCAGAGCTGAGGAGCCTGGGTCCATTGGGGACGCGGATCTGACTCTGGTAACCGCGGACGGCCTTCGGGCGGTTCTGGAGCTCAAATTCGCCAAAAGCGAGGAGGGCTCCGAGCTGGAGGTGGCTCTGGACAAACTGGCCCGCCTGGGCCTTCAAACCATCGAAGAAAAAGAGTATGGCGAAATTTACCTCCTCAAGGTTTATGACTTCGCGACCCTCGTGGTGTGGGTCATCGGTCGAGGCCGGGTCAAAGCTATTTTTGGCGACCCCGTAAAATCAACCATTTAATGGCGTGTCTCAGGCTTGGCGGGGCTGTTGTTGAAATTAAATTTTACGGGCACAGTTGAAGTTGATGAATTCCTCTATGGTGGCTTTGAAGAAGGACATCCTGGGAGAGGGTCCGAATAAAAAGCGCTAATAGTCATTGGCGTTGAGGTTTTTGGACATAAAAGTCTAGGCAGAGTCCCTATGAAGATGATAGAATCAGTTAATTCTGATAATTTTATTAAATTTATCAATAATAATATTGAAAAAGGAGCAAATATAGTTACTGATAGGTGGTTATGTTACTTTCATGTCACTAATAATTATTTTTTCCCACGATATTAAGGTAATTAGCAAAGACAAAGAAGCCTTACCTAATGTGCATTTAGTTATATCATTATTTAGAAGATGGATTTTAGGAACTCATCAAGGAGCAATATCCCGCGAACACCTTGAATACTACTTGGATGAGTATATCTTTAGGTTTAATAGACGAAAATCAAAAAACAGAGGCCTTCTCTTCCGTCGGTTATTTGAGAATGCTGTTCAAGCCGAGCCTGTAGCCTATATAAAAATCTCGAAACACTCTAAACCATTTCAGGGAATAAATAAAAAAAAGCGTAGCCCGTAAATATTCGCTGTTATAAATCTATTCTCCAAGTCTATACATAATGCAAAAATTTATTTTACGCCATTGCGTTTTACTTAGTTTTTAATTTTGGGCATTATTTTTGCTAGCGAGATGATTTTACTTTTCGTTAAAGAAAAAGTGATTAAAAAAACATCTATAAACTGAAAATTTTTTACATGCAAAGAACGGGCCAAATACATAAAGGGCTCTTAGCTTTTTTATATTATATTAGGTTCAATAACAATATTTAAAGCTAAATAGGCTTTTATTTATCTAATGTGATAAGTGGTCACGATAACCCCGGCTTTGTCTATAGCCACATTAAATTTATAGTGAGTGGCTCGGAAGTTCGCCATTTTGGGCCAGTTTTCGCTAATTTTTCTCTCCAGAGCCAATATTCCTAATTTCCGCTCAGTCCGCCACAACTAATTTTCCTTCCCCGCCCGAGTAAAAAAATTTGCTTAAAATGGCTAACCAATGGGCTGAAAAAATTCTATTTTCGCCATATAATATTGTCCAGAGTGGGCCGGCCCGCCTTTCCGGCCAGAGACTCAAGTCGCCCCGTCGGGTTAGGCATCTTTTGATTTTTTTTATTCTTTAGCGATGTTACCCGCCTTTTGTGACCAAACCATTAGCGGCCAGCCATAAATTAGAGTCAATAGAGTTATTTAAATAATATATTTTTATTATAAGAAAGAAGCATATCACTTAATTATCATAAATAGAATAATTATATATTAACCTTAAATACAAAAAATAACATTTTAACAATAGATATTGTCCAAATATTAATATAATCTTTCTTCTGACCCGGGCCTTTCTGGAGGCCGGGCCAAGTTTTAAATTGCTGAATTTTTGGCTACCGACTGGACTTTTGGTCTACTAATAATGTATATTTCCCAGGCATGGCCCCCGGGCCCGCCTTTTTAACCGTTTAACTTTTCTGGGAGCGGAAATGCCGGATAACCCAACCAAAACCAGCGTCATAGAAAAAATCTGCCATGAGAGCGAGTGCGCCGAGAAGATCGCCGCTCTTTCCCCTGACTACTACAACCTTTTCAAGTCCTTCACCTATTGCCCCTACTGCGCCGAGGAACTGTCCCTGGTCTGCCAGTCTTGCCATGAGGAGCTCAACAACCACGAATACAAGTTCTGCCCTTGGTGCGGGGTCAAGTTTGAGGAGCCGCCCGAGGATAAATAACCAGTTCGCCTTGGCCTGGCCACCCTTGCCCCGCCCCCTCGCGGCGGGCCAACTTTTCCCCAGGAGCCTCAGAACATGCCCGTTTTAGACCCCCGACTCCCGCTGGCTCAGAATTTGGATCTCAAAGGCAAAGTGGTTTTAGCCAGAGTTGACCACAACGTGGTGGAAAAAGGCGTGATCAAGGACGCCTTCCGGATTGACTCCACCTTTGGCTTAATTCACCATATCGCCGCCAAAGGCGGTTTTCCGATTTTGATGACCCACGTGGGCCGGACCAGGGACGCCAAGACCGGCCAGATTAAAACCGGCCCCGGGACAAGCGTGGCCCCGATAGTGGAGTACCTGGAGCGCAAGATCAACGGGGGGTTCGTCATTCCCAACTTCCCCATCCACCCGGAAAAAGGCGTGGAAAAACTGGATTACCAGGTGGTGGCCCCACTTTTGGAAAAACTCAAAGCCCGCCAGATCGGGGGCATTTACCTCCCCAACACCCGCTGGTTCGCCGGGGAAGAGTCCAAGGACGCCCAAACCCTGGAACTGGCCATGGACCTGGCCAAGCTGGCCGACTACTATGTTAATGACGCCTTCGGCTCCTGGCAGCCCCACGCCTCGACCTATGAAGTGGCCAGCCAGCTCCCCTCCGCGGCCGGATTTCTGATGCAAAAGGAGCTGACCAACCTGGACCTGGTCTTAAACGCCGAGCGCCCCTTTGTGGCCGTGGTGGCTGGCAGCAAGTACGACACCAAGATCGGTCCCCTGACCAAGATTTATGAGAAAGTTGACCATCTCATTCTGGGCGGGGTCATTTACAACGCCTATCTGGCCGCCAAATACGGCGTTAAAGTGGCCGGGGTGGACCAGGCAGACGTGGATTTGGCCAAGGGCCTGGTGGAGAAGGACAAAAGCCTGGGTAAAATCCTGGAGCCGGAGTTTCTGGTCGAGTCTGAGTCCCTGGACTATGACCCGGCCAAGGTCAAGACCGTCAAAATCGCCGACTTCCGCGAGGGCCAGAATTACCACTATTTTCTGGACGTGGGCCCGGACTCCTTCGACCGGCCCAAGATCTCCGTGATTCTGCGCGCGGCTAAAACGATTTTTGTCAACGCCGTCATGGGCTTGACCCCCCATTTCGCGGCCGGCAGCGCCCGGCTCTACCAAGAAATCGGGGCCAACAAAATTGGTCGCAAGCTCTTTGGCGGCGGCGACACCCTGACGGAGTTAAAAAACCTGGCCCCCGGGGTTTACCTGGAGGCCCTGGACGATCCGAGTTACTATTTCTTCACCGGCGGTGGGGCGGTTCTGACAGCCATCGAGAGTGGGGCCTATGGCCTCAAACCGGTGGCGGCCCTTTTGCGGCCTTAAACTCCCCTTCAACCGCGGCCCTGGGGGTTTGCGCATGGCTGAGGAAAAATCATTGACCCATAGCTTGGCTCGTCAGATCTACACCGCTGGCGGGCTGGGTCTCTTGCCGAGAGCCCCGGGCACCTGGGGAACCCTGATGGGGATTCCCCTGTATGTTGTTCTCCATTTAGGCTTTGAGTATTGGCATTGGTCCATTTACCCGGTCGGGGTCCTCGGGGTTTTCCTCATCGGCTGGTGGGCCGCGGCCATCGGCGAGCGGGACTTCGGAACCCATGATGACAAGAGGATCGTGGTGGACGAGGTCTTTGGCTACCTGGTGACCATGTTCCCCTCGCCCTTTCCCCTCCCCTGGTGGGGTTTTGTCTGGGGCTTTGTCCTCTTCCGGATCTTTGACATTTTCAAATTCGGGCCGGTCAAATGGATTGACGAGAAGGTTGAGGGCGGCCTAGGGGTCATGCTGGACGACGGGCTGGCCGGGGTTTTCGCCTGGGTAGCCCTGGTCGCTCTGGGCCTTTTTTACAAGTTCCTCTCTTAAGGAAGCTGGGCTTAAGAGCGAATAGGGATAATGATGGTTAAGCCAAACCTGCTGACCCCAGATCTGACGAGGCTGGCCCAGACCCTGGGGCCGCGCCTGATCCAGCTGGGGACCACCATCGCCACAGCCGAGAGCCTGACCGGGGGGCTTTTGGCCTCGACTCTCACCTACACGCCCGGCAGCTCGGCGGTCTTTCTGGCCGGGGTCACCGCCTACGCCAACTCGGCCAAAAAACAGATCCTGGGCGTGACCCAACAAACCCTGGAAACCCAGGGAGCGGTCAGCTTGGTGACCGCCTTGGCCATGGCCCAGGGGATCCGGAACCTGACGAAAGCGGAGATAGGCTTGGCCACCACCGGGATCGCTGGCCCGGACGGCGGCACCCGGGTCAAGCCGGTGGGCCTGTGTTACGTGGCCGCCGTGGGCTTGGGCCAGGAGCTGGTCGAGGAGCTGCATTTCGCCGGGGCCCGCCACGAGGTGGTGGAGGCGGCGGCCTTGGCGGCTCTGGATCTTTTGAGCCGACTTTTAGACCGACCCCTGCCAGCCTGAGGCCAATGGGCCTTACGCGATACCCCCACCCCAGACCGCCAGAGGAGCCCTCAACCGGGCCGGCGGCTGGCTCAGAAAAACCGGCCTAGCGTTGAAAAGCCGGCGTAAAAGCGAGCTTAGTCTGGCTGAAACTGTTTTCAAGGCCACAGTAGCCGGCTATAACTGGAACAGGATGAACAGGATCAGGATATAAATTGATAGCTGTATTTTTTCTCCGCGTTTTCTCAGGCCCCCTCACCCACCCCAGGCCAGTCGGGCTTGGCCCCACCTGCCCCGGAGGCCGCCGATGAAAGCCGGGATCATTGGTTTCGAAGGGTCAGGCCGGGAAACGGTCTTTCGGGCCCTGACCGGCCAGAGTCAGGGCCCGCTGGCTGATTTTCGGCAGGGGGAGGCTTTAATCCAGGACGAGCGGCTCAATTACCTGAGCGATCTTTTTCAGCCGAAAAAACATACCCCGGCCCGCCTGGAGCTTTTTTTGCCCAAGCCAGTGGGCAAGACCCCGGCGGAGAGTCTGAAGGCGGCCTTGGAAAAATCCCGAGAGCGCGACGTTCTGCTGGCGGTGATTCGGAACTTTCCCGATCCAACCGGTCGCGAGCCTGACCCGGCCAAAGAGGCGGCCAATCTGGAAAGTGAGCTCATCTTAAGCGACTATTTGGTGGTGGAAAAAAGACTGGAGCGTCTCGGGGAAGAGAAAAAAAGGGGCAAGAAAAACGATCCAGAGGAACTGGCCCTCTTAACCGAGGCGCGCGAGCTTCTGGAGGCCAACCAGCCCCTGCGGGGGGACCCGAAATTCGCCAACCACCCCAAAATTCGCGGCTTTGGGTTTCTGTCCGCCAAACCTCTGCTCAAGGTTCTCAACTGCCCAGACGATTTCACCCAGGCCCAGGTTCCCTTGGCTAACCAGCTTGACTTTCGGGGCCGCCTGGAAGAGGAGCTGGGACGGCTGGACCCGACCGAGGCCCAAGAGTTTCTGGTGGACTATGGGCTGAAGGAACTGGGTCAGGCCAGGGTCATCCGGGCCCTTTTTGAGCTGATGGATTTGATCTCCTTTTTCACGGTCGGGGAAGATGAGTGTCGAGCTTGGCCCATCCGTCGGGGTCAGGAGGCCTGGGCCGCGGCTGGGGAGATCCACTCGGATATCCAAAAAGGCTTTATTCGGGCCGAGGTGGTGGCTTTTGAGGATTTCCAGGCCGCCGGCGGCCTCAACGAGGCCAAAAAACGGGGGGTTTTCCGGCTGGAGGGCAAAACCTATCCCATCAAGGACGGGGATATCGTCCATTTTCGCTTTAACATTTAATTCATCTCCAGCCTCTGGGGGAGCCTTTGTCAGCTCTTTTCAGCTCCCAAAGCCTGGCTTTATTGCGAGGCCTGAGGGAAAACAACAATCGTCAGTGGTATCAGGAAAACAAAGAGGCCGTGGAGCTCGACCTCCTGGCTCCGGCCAGGGCTCTGGTCCTCGCGGTCGGGGCTATCTTGGGGCCAAAATTTCCCGGCCTGGTGGCCGATCCCCGGACCGACCGCTCCATCTACCGGCTTTACCGCGACACCCGCTTCGCCCGGGACAAAAGACCCTACAAGGACTGGCTGGCCCTGACCTGGTACCTTGACTCCCCCCATGGACGCCTGGAAGCCCCGTGCTTTTATTTCCACCTGACCCCGGACTCTTATCTATGGTCAGTGGGCTGTTACCGCTTCGCCCCCCCGGCCCTGGAGCGCTGGCCAGCCTTTCTGGCCGACCCGAAGAAGGGCCGCCGCCTGGAGAAGGCCCTGACTCAACTCCAGGACCTGGGTCTCCAACTCAATGAGCCCAACTTAAAAAGGCTCCCCCCGGGGACCGACCCCACCGCGCCCTGGGCCCAGTGGCTGCGTTACCGGGGTTTGTACACCTGGTCCACCCCTTGCCCGCCCCCTGAGGAAATTTTTACCGCCAAGGCCGGGTCATTTCTGGCGGATCTCTTTCTGACCGGCCAGCCCCTGTTCGACTGTCTGGTGGACCTTTATGAGGGCCTGCTGCTGACCAGTCCCGGTTGCGATCCTCAAACTCGGAACTCTCAGGCCAAGAGGCCCCCGACCGGGCTCCCCCCAACTAAACTCCCGCGGACTGGACGACCCCGGTCTCGGGCGCGAGGCTGACCGCCGTGGGCCTAATCCTAGTCATAGACGATGATCTGAGCATGCGCGAAATCATGGAGATGATTCTGCGCGCGGAAGGTCATCAGGCCGATCTGGCCGACAACGGTCAGACTGGCCTGGAGTTGGCCCTCGAAAAAGATTATGATCTGATCATCTCCGACATCCGCATGCCGGGCTTGAGCGGCCTGGAGCTGTTGCGCCGATTTCGGGAGCAGGGCCGGCAGACTACCCTCATTCTCATCTCCGCTTACGCCACCACCGAAACCGCCGTGGAGGCCATGCGTCATGGGGCTTACGACTTCATCCCCAAACCATTTCGCAACCAAGATCTGCTGACCGCTGTCAATTCGGCCCTGACCCACCGCAACGTCGACCAGGAGCGCCAGGCCCTGGTCGACAACATAAAAACCCACCAGCGTTTCGGGGGCCTGGTGGGCTCCTCCCCGGCCATGTTGCAGGTCTATGATCTGATCACCCGGGCGGCCCAGACCAGCACCTCCATCCTCATAACCGGGGAAAGCGGCACCGGCAAGGAACTGGTGGCCCGAGCCGTCCACACCCACTCGGCCCGAGCGGACAACAACTTTGTGGCCATCAACTGTGGCGGCATGCCTGAACAGCTGGTCGACAGCGAGCTGTTCGGCTACAAGAAAGGCTCCTTCACCGGGGCCTTGACCGACAAGCAGGGCCTGGTGGCCCAGGCTTTCGGGGGCACCCTGTTTCTGGACGAGCTAGCTGAGCTGACCCTACCTATGCAAGTTAAGCTGCTGCGCCTGGTCCAGGAAAAGACTTACCGGCCGGTGGGCGGCAACGTGGAATTGACCGCCGATGTCCGTTTCATCGCCGCCACCAACAAGAGCTTGGAAACAGAGATCATGGCCGGTCGCTTCCGGGAGGACCTCTACTACCGCCTCAATGTCATTAACATCCAATTGCCACCCCTGCGGGAAAGGCCCATGGACATCCCGCTCTTGGCTCACTTCTTTCTGGAAAAATACAGCCGCCAGCAAAATAAGGACGTGCGCAAGCTCTCCACCTACGCTCTGGATATCCTCCAACGCTACCATTTTCCCGGCAATGTCCGGGAGCTGGAGAACATCATTGAGCGCTCCGTGGCCTTGGAGCAGTCCAACATCATCCTCCCGGAAAGCCTGCGCCTGGCCGATTTCAAGCGCGAATCCATCAGCCTTAATCAACCCGGCCAAATCCTCGGCTCGCTCAATTTTCCCGCGCCTCCGCTGGAAACCGGCGAAACCAGCCTGACCTCGCCGTGGCCCGAGACCGGGCCCCCGGCTTTCCCCCTCAGCTCGCCCGGTCGGGCGGCCCCCCCGCCGCCCGACCAGCCGGCCTTTTTGCGCCTGCCACCCGGTGGCCTGGATGATATCCTGACGTCGCTGGAGGTTTATTTCCTCTTTAACGCCCTCAAGACCGCGGAGGGACGGCGGAGCCTGGCGGCCAAACTTTTGGGCATCAGCCCCTGGCGCATCCGGGTCCGGCTTATGGTTTTGGGGCTCACGGCCCTGGATTCCCAGCAGTTGGCCTCCATTCCCCCAGAGCGTTACCCCAAGCCGAGCCTGCCGCTGGAGCTAGCCCCAGACTGGACCGGGACCAGCCTCAACCTTGATGAGATTAAGCGTCAGGTGGAGCGACATTACCTGCGCCTGGCCATGAAACAGAGCGACGACAACAAAACTGAGGCGGCCATGCTCTTAGGGGTAACGCTGCGCTCTTTCAAGCACCGCGTCGAGCGCACCAATTATGAGCGGGAAGCGGCCAAACTGGCCGTTCTGGAAGGACGTCCCCTAAAATGATGACCCCGGCCTACCCCTTACCCAAGAGTCTGGAACTCTGTCGGGCCCTGATGGAGGAGCCTCAGCGGGCCCTGGAATTGACCGGCAAAGGCCGAACCGTGGCCTTAATCTCCGATGGCGGCCAGATCCCCGGGCTGGGGGCGATTCCGGCCCAGGCCGCTCTGCCGTATCTGGAGGACCAGGCCCACCTGATTCGGAAGATGACCAACCTGGTGACCATGCCGTTGGCTTTAAACGCCAAGTCCTCCGAGGATCTGGCTCAGGTGACGGCCATCCTGGCCCCCGCTTGCGGGATCCTTTGCCTGGAGAGCCTTGGCGACGAGGTCTATCAGGCCACGGAAAGACTTTTAAGGCCACTCAATCTGCCGGTTTTTTTCAACCCCCAGGAAAGCCGACCCATCCTGGCCTTGTGCGCCCTGACCCGGGCCCTGGCCCTGACTGATCGAAAAATCGCCGAGACCCGGATAGTCCTGGCGGGATTTGAGTCCGACAGCCTGGCCATGGTGGACCTTCTCCTGGCCGCCGGGGCGGTCAACCTGGTGGTCTGCGACCGCTCTGGGGCCATTCACAAGGGACGCCCCGGGCCAACCTCGTGGCTCAAGGAACAGCTGGCTCAGAAAACCAACCCCCAGCAGATCAAGGGGGGCCTCAACCGCTCCCTGTCTGGGGCTGATGTTTACATCTCTCGGGCCACCCCTGTGGGCCTGAGCAAAGACAGCCTCAACCTCATGGCCCCCCGGCCCATAGTCCTGAACTTCTCCCAGGCCCTGCTATCCCCAAACCTCTTGACCGCCGCCAATAACCCCCTGGGCTTGGGTTTCGGGCC
>JAISMU010000109.1 GCA_031276635.1 Deltaproteobacteria bacterium
CGGAGAATGACCACCGTCAGATGATAAAGCTTTATTGAAACAACAAGGGAATTGGCAAAATTTTTGGGGAAAATTAACTAAATTTGAGAGTTATAAGTCTTGTATATAAAAATTATTCGAGTTTGTTTTTAAGCTAAGAGAGAGAGAGAGAGAGAGAGAGAGAGAGAGAGAGAGAGAGAGAGAGAGAGAGAGCAATAAATGTGCCAAATTTAATTGGCTTTTATAAAATAAATTATTTATTTTAATAGTTTTTAGCATCTTATTGTCACACGATAATTGAGTTATAAGCCATTAACAAAAAACATTCAGACTCGCGTAGATCTTCTAAGAAAAAAAACTGGACTATAGGGCTGAGAATAAATGATCAAACTTAAAAAATTAATACTCTTGCCTTCAATAAAAGTCAACTTTTTTTTCTACCAAATTTTGCAATTAAACTAAGATGTTCGCGAAAAAATTCATTTTTCAAGAATTAAAATAGGTAATACATCGAAATAACTAATTTTATTTCCGGCTTGACTTTAAACGCCTGGTTTTTTGCGAAGTCTTCACATTAACCAAAATATGGTCAGCCAGGAGATTTTTCCCCTGGCTAACCAAATAATCAAGGCTCTAGTCTTAGAACAGACCCTTAACCTTGCCGGTCGCGGTGTCCACGTCCACCCGACGGTAAGCCGGGTCAGAGGCGGTGCCGGGCATCAAGGTGATAGCGCCGGCCACCGGGACCACAAAGCCAGCCCCAGCGTAAATCAAAACATCGCGGACAAACAATCTCCAGCCCTTGGGCACGCCCTTGACCTGAGGATTGTCGGACAGAGACAGGTGGGTCTTGACCATACAGAGGCCCAGTTTCGCGGTGGCGGGATCTTTCTGGTAGCCATCAAGCTTCTTGGCCGCGTCGGGGTTATAATCAACGCCATCGGCCCCATAGACCTGCTTAGCGATGACCTCAATCCGCTCCTTAAGGGGCTGATTGAGATCATAGAGGAACTTAAAGTTGGGCTTGTCGTTGCAAGCGTCAACAACGGCGTCGGCCAATTCCAGAGCGCCTTCGCCACCCTTGAGCCAGTGGTCGGAGACCGCGACCCGGGCTCCAGCCTGCTCGCACATGCTCTTGATCTTCTGGATCTCTTCCTTGGTGTCAGTCACAAAGGAGTTGATGCAGACCACGGGGCTGATGCCAGAGCTCTTGACGGTCTTGACGTGGTGCAACAAGTTCTCCACGCCCTTTTCCACCTGACCAACATTGGGAACCTTGTACTCTTCGGGCAGGGGCTTGCCAGGAGCGGGAATGGGAGCCCCGCCGTGACACTTCAGAGCCCGGACGGTGGCCACGATGACCGCCGCGTTGGGGACCAAGCCCGAGTAACGGCACTTGAGGTTCCAGAACTTCTCAAAACCGATGTCCGCCGCGAAACCAGACTCGGTTACGTGATACTGAGACAACTTCAGGGCCAGGCGGTCAGCCACGATGGAGCTCTGACCGATGGCGATGTTGGCGAAGGGGCCAGCGTGGACAAAGCAGGGCTGGCCTTCCAGGGTCTGCAACAGGTTGGGGTTCAGAGCCTCAACCATCCAGGCGGTCATGGCCCCGGCCACATCCAGATCGCTGGTGGTGACAGGGTTACCCTTCTTGTCATAGGCCACCACGATCCGGCCCAGCCGCTCGCGAAGGTCTTTGAGGTCAGCGGCCACGGCCAAGATGGCCATGATTTCCGAGCTAACCGCGATACCGAACTTGGACTGCATCAGGTAACCATCCTGCTTGCCGCCCAAACCAATAATAATGTTACGCAGACACTGGGCCGCGAAGTCCATGATGAACCCGAACTCAACCTTGGTGGGGTCAACGTCCAGCCTCTTCAGGCCCCTCTTGGCCAAAGTGGCGTCGTCATAGTTACGCTCATGTTGCATGCGGGAGTTCAAGGCCACCATGCCCAGGTTGTGGGCGTTCATGATCGCGTTGATATCCCCGGTCAGACCCAAGGAGAATGGAGTCAGCGGAACGCACTGGCTCATGCCACCACCAGCGGCCGATCCCTTGATGTTCATGGTCGGTCCGCCAGAAGGCTGACGGATAGCGGCGGTAACGCCCAATCCACGCTTGCCCAGGCCCTGAACCAGGCCCATGGTCGTGGTGGATTTGCCTTCCCCCAGGGGGGTCGGGGTGATGGCGGTCACATCAATGTACTTGCCGTCAGGCTTGCCGCTTAAACGGTTGAGAGCCTTGGTGTAATCGATCTTGGCGATGTAGTGACCGTAGGGCAGCACCTCATCATCGGTTAAACCGATTTTGCTCGCGATGTCCTTAATTTTGATCAGCTGTTTCTCGGCGGCCTCGGCGATTTCGTAATCCTTGGCGCCTTTGGCGGTGTAATCCTGCCAATTCAATGCCATAAAAAGTTCCTCCATTTTCATTGGATGGTAAAGTAAACGCCCCGCCAGGGGGTCATCAACGGCCGGGCGTGTATCCAAAGCGCCAGTTGGTTACCTTGGCGGGATAACCAAGCGCCAACTCACGAAAAAATCGTGAGTTTGGATAATCAATCAACCAGCCGACTGGCTGCCCGGTTCGCGGGCCAGTAAGCTGGTCCAAATTCTTAATCCGTAAAGGGCGTCCCGAGGGACCTAGGGATTTTGATTTTTTCTGATTATAGCAGAACTATTTCCAGAGAAAAGAGAAAAATAGCCCCGACCCAAAATTTTTTTCCAGAACGGGAATTCTGTCCCCGGTCGGCCCCTAGAGACCGGGCCGGGGTCAGAGTCTTCCTCTCTCACTATCTTTCGAACTGACATTCGCGGGGTCTGGCTCTCAGGCCTTGACTTCCCCTCTCTTAGCCTTGAGGTTATTGGCCCAGTAGTAGAACATAGCCACAAACAGGGCCCCGCCCACATAGTTGCCCAAAACCACCGGAATCAGGTTGGTGACGACCAAACCCTTCCAGCTCGCGGTCAGGGCCACGGCGCCAGTGGTGGCCAGGTAAGTCGGGTCCGTGCCAATGAAGATACCCAGGGGCACGAAAGTCATGTTAGCCACGCTGTGCTCCATGCCGGTGGCCACAAAGCACCAGATGGGCGGCCACATCAGAACGCCCTTGGAAATCCCGTCCGTGCTGGATAAGCTCAGGTAAATAGCCAGACACACCAGCCAGTTACACAGGATCCCCCGGTAAAAGGCCACCCCGAAGGTCAGGGCGCACTTGCCGTTGGCCACGGACACGGCGTAGTTGGCCATGGGCCGACCGGAGGCCGAGCCATCCATTAAAATTGTTCCCTTGTAGGTCAGCCAGGCTAAAATGACCGAGCCAATAAAGTTACCGATCAGGCTCAGAGTCAGAATTTTTAAAAATTTGGCCCAATCGATCTTCTTATGCTGCAGGGCCCCGGTCATGAACATGCAATCGCCGGTAAAAAGGTCAGCCCCGCAAATAAGCACCATCAACAACCCGACGGGGAACACCAAGCCAAAGATTAACCGGACCATGGAGCCCCAAACATCTGGCGGCAGATTACCGGCTACCTTCAGCGCGAAAATCCCCCCGAACCCTATATAGGCCCCGGCCAGAAGAGCCAGAATCAGCTGGCTACCCAAAGTCATTTTCGACTTAGCCACCCCGATGTTGATCACCGAGTCCATGATCTCCGCGGAATTCTTCACCACATTCATTGAAAAAAAGCCTCCAATTATTAACGAAATAACACAAAAAAAATAGTAACTATGAATGAAAGAAGAGAACTCCTGGGAGACCTCGGGCCCTTAAGCCACCCGAAATAAACCCCAGCGAGCTTGAAAAAACCTGAAAAGCCCAGGGCTGACCCAGAATCCCGCCCTGGGAGTCCCCTTACAGGCTCTCCCTCCCTTAAAACCTAGCCAAAAACCAGCTTGTTTAAATTCGTATTTTAAAGAAGTTTTTTATTTTTATCAATGATATTTTCCTATAAAAGATGCCTATAATAAACATCTCTTAATTAATTTAATTACATATAATTATATCAACTTAAGCAATAATTACAGATGACGCGGGACTGGTAAGTAGATACACTATTGATTTTTTTCACCTTTAAAATATATTATTAATATATACTTAAGTTATTTTTTTTATCTTTTTTCTTTAAAATTTTTAATATAACAATATAAATTATTATTTAGCTTGTTTATCCTTACTCGCCTTCTTTTTAAAATTACTTTTTTTTATAGCTCTCAAAACTTTTTTTTATGCATAGAAAAAAGCTCCGCCCTGTTGACCGGTGAGGGTCCCCCAATTCCTCCTGGTCCTGAATCCACCTTTCTGTTGGAGCGCTACACCCGAATCCACCTTTCCGAGAAGGCGGCCAGAGGATAAAATACGCTCGAACGAGTATTATTTTATGATTATTGCTTATTTAATTATATTAAATAATATTAAATTTTGATAATAAAGTTTTTATTACAAAATAATATATATAATATATTAATATAATTATTAAATTTATTCAGATTTAATTTTAAAACAGATTTTTTATGAAAGAGTTAGAGATATTTTTGACGGGATTGGTTTCTAGAGGCTAGGAGTCGAGGGGGCCTGGAGCGGTGGACCAACCAAGGAGGTTGGTTAAGCGATATAGGTGAGCCGGTCAAAATTGGAATCGGTCGGAGCTAAAGTCTCCAGACATTTTGACCAATGGGCGCGAGACCTTGATGGTTAAATTCTCTGATTTTCCGAAATGGGACCCAAAAAAAGCGGCTCAGGGCTAAAAGTCTCTAGCTTTTATCCTTGGGGCCGGGTTGGATTTTTTCAATTCAATGTAATTGAACTGGCCCCAAGAAGCTCAAAGCAAAACGGCTTTTTACCGGCGGGGTCTGTGGCAAAAACTTATCAATTTAAATTTTTAAAATATTTACGTATATAATAAAATAAAATAAATATATTATAATATTACCATATAAATAAAAAAAAATTAATAAATAGCCAGAACAATAGGTACGCTTACTATACTAATGATTTAGTGAAATTATTCATAATTTAAAAAGTAGAATACATTACTTATGTTATTAATAAAATTATTTTTATATATTTTTATTGTAAAGTATATTATATCTATAATTTTTTAATATAAATACATATATCTTTACAACCTATTTGTTTATATATAGCGTAAAATTATGATTTGAGGCTACACTGACTAAAGGTATAACCAAGATTAGAGTTGCTGATTTTTATTTTTTTCTTGAATATTCTCAATTTTTCTGAGCCATTTTGGCCAGCATTTCTCAGCCAAAATTAGGCCTCACCCGACCTCCACCGCCTAATTAACCAGCTATTTTCCCAGAGAATTACTTACCTCGCCAACTTTTTCCCCAACTGCCCGCCCCTGCTCTCTAAGAGCCAAAAAAACCCGGCTCATGGCCGGGTCTTTTCTTTGGTCGGGCAACCCTCTTAGATAAAGCGGGCGATCTCCTCCAGGGTTTTGCGCTGTTTTTTCGGCCGCTGGTCGCTGGCCGGATAGCCCACGGCGATGACCAGGAAGAACCGCTGGTCCTTGGGCAGATCCAACAGCTGGCACAGTTTCGGGCGGTCAAAAAGCCCGGCCATGCAGGTACCCAGGCCCAGAGACTCAGCCTCCAGGCAAATACTCAAGGCCGCCCCACCCAGATCGCCCTTGGCGAAGCACTGACTGTCAAACATGGCCGCCACTCTGGGCATCAGAACCGCGTGCTCCTCCAGGACAATCACAAAAGCCTGGGCCTTGGCCAGGTAATCATTGGCCCCCAAATGGCAGGTGGTCTTCGCCACCTCGGGAACCAGCTTGGGGTCATCGACAACAACAAATTTCCAGGGCTGAGCGTTGCAGCCCGAGGGGGCCAGCCTGGCCGCCTCAACGCATTTGACCAACTTCTCCCGCTCAACCGGCTTATCGGAAAAATTCCGGCAACTATACCGGTTAGCTGCCAATTTCAGGAAATCACCCATAAATCACCATTTCTTTCCTCCTCTTTTTTAACGAATAAGAAGAGTCTGGGCCCGACCTGAAATTAGGCCGGGCCTGATCAGACAAATTCGAAATCGAGCGGAACGGAGAACTCTGGGGAGCCGGGCGCCAACGCTTGGGCGGCCTCAGAGGATTTTAGGCATTGAGGCGAGAGATAGAGTTGACGATTTGACGGCCCGGCCAATCCCCAAGTCAGGAGTTGCCGGGCCGTCAAGATTACTTCCTCTTGTCGCCCTTATCTTTGGAGGCTTTGGCCGGAGCGGCCTTGGCCGGGGTGGCGACCGCCGCCGCGGCCGGAACCGCGCCCTTGGCGATCTCCTCCGCCTCAGCCTTCAAGCCCTTGGGGACAGCCACCACGGCCACCGGCAGATCCACGGTCTTGACCAGCGTCAGCCCCTCGGGGAGCTTGACCTGGGACAGATGCATGGTCTGGCCCAGGCTCAGGCTGGACACGTCCGCGTCAATGGCGGGTGGAATATCCTTCGGCAGGCCCGAGACCCGGATTTCCCGTTCCCCCTGCTGGAGCTGGCCACCTTTCTCCACCCCGGCGGCTTTGCCCGTGAGGTTTAAGGGCACCAGGGCGGCGATGGGCTGGTCGGGATCGATTTTCTGAAAATCCAGGTGAGCCAAGCGTCGGCTCAAGGGATCGATCTGGGCGTCTTTCAAGAGAACCGGTCGGGGCTCCTGGCCATCAATGGCCAGGGTAAACAGGGCTTTGGCCCCATCGGTCCGGGTGTAGGCGTTTTTAAACTCAATGTAATCCAGGGTCAGGGCCTGAGTTTGATCGTGCCGCCCGTAAAAGACGGCGGGCAGCTGACCGGCGGCCCGCAGGCGCCGGGTGGCGTTCTTGCCGAGATCAGAGCGGGGTTTGGCGGTTATGGTGCTATTCAGGCCCATGGTCGGTCCTCCAAGAGATGATTAAACAAAAAGAGAGCTGATGGAATCCTCGTGATGGATTCGCCGGATGGCCTCCCCCAGCAGCTTGGCCACGGTCAAGACCTTGATCTTGGAGAGGGCCCGCCCAGCCGGGGACAGGGGGATGGTGTTGGTGACCACCACCTGCTTTAAGGCGGATTCTTTAATGCGCTCAATGGCCGGCCCAGAAAAAACCGGGTGGGTGGAGCAGGCCAGAACTTCCTCGGCCCCCAGATCCATGATGACCTCGGCGGCCTGGGTGAGGGTGCCAGCTGTGTCAATCATGTCGTCAATGATCAGAGCCCTTTTGTTCTTGACTTCCCCAATGATGTTCATGGCCTTGGCCACGTTGGGGGCTTCCCTTCTCTTATCGACTATGGCCAGGGGAGCGGCCAGATGTTTGGCCAGATAGCGCGTCCGCTCCACGCCCCCGGCGTCCGGGGAAACCAGGACTATGTTTTCCGTGCCGATTTCCTTGAGATAGGACAAAACCACCGGAGCCGAGAAGAGGTGATCCACGGGGATGTTGAAGAAGCCCTGGATTTGGCCGGCGTGCAGATCCATGGCCAGCACCCGGCTGGTCCCGGCGGCGGTCAAGAGGTCCGCCACCAATTTGGCCGAGATGGGCACCCGGGGAGCGGCCTTGCGGTCCTGGCGGGAGTAGCCGTAATAGGGAATGACCGCGGTAATTCGGCGAGCCGAGGCTCTTTTCAGGGCGTCAATGATCAACAGAAGCTCCATCAGGTTGTCATTGACCGGAGCGCAGGTTGACTGAATGACGAAAGTATCCCGACCTCGGACATTCTCGCCAATCTCCACCAGAATCTCGCCATCGGAAAACCGGCGAACCTGAGCCTCGCCTAAAGGTTGCCAAAGAGTCTCGCTAATTTCCTTGGCCAGCTCCAGATTGGAGTTACCGGAAATCACCACTATGTCATTGGGCATTTTGAATCCTCGGGGGCCTGGACAATCACGCCTGACGCCAAGTCCCTACCCGTCAACTCCAAGTCATAAACCGGGAGTTCTTGAGAGCTGGGCGTTACGGGCGGCGTTCTTTAACGAAAATCTTTGGCTGGGGCGGAAGGAGTCGAACCTTCGAATGCAGGAACCAAAACCCTGTGTCTTAACCACTTGACGACGCCCCATCAATTTTTGGCTCAAAATCCATCGCTGGCCAGCGATCAGCCCCCAAGCGATCCGACAAATCCAGGCCGATCTGGACCGACCACCACGGCTTGGTCTCCAATTCCCGCCAAGCCCGCCTCGCCGCCGCCGCTTCCCCGAACAGGGCCCAGAAAGTGGGGCCGCTACCGGACAAGCCAAAAGCCAAGCTTCCCAACCCCGCCACTGTCGCCTGAACTTCCCCCAGGGCGGGAACTAGGTCTAGGGCCGGGGCCAGGAGATCGTTTTGCCCCAAAGGCAATAAATCCGGCCTGGACCTGAAGTCTGGGCCAAGATTATTATTCTCCTGGCCTTTTGTCAAGGCCAATTTCTGGAAAACCCGGCCCGTGGGCAGGGCAATCCCGGGATTAACCAGGATGAGCTCGCCAGTCACAGCACCCGGCCAAGGGCTCAGAATCTCCCCGCGCCCCCTGACCAAAGCCAGCGGTGGGCCCAGAAAAAAAGGGACGTCCGAGCCCAAGGCCAGAGCCAAGGCCCTCAAGCGTCCCGGCTCCAGGCCCAGGAGAGGGCCTAAATGCCGCAAAATGGTCGCCGCGTCCGAGGAACCACCCCCTAGGCCAGCGGCGAGCGGGATATTTTTCTGGATATGGACCCGAAAGAAGCCTAACTCCGGCTTTTCAGCCCGGAGAGCCTGAAGGGCCCTTAAAACCAAGTTATCGCCCACAAAAGCCGGGTCTGGTTGACCCGGCCCCGCGTAATCAAAGGAGAACTCGTCGCGACCACCCGCGAACGGCTCCAGCCGGATCTCATCGGCCAGGGTCAGCCGAGCCATGAGACTTAAGAGCTCATGATAACCATCTGGCCGCCGCCCCAGAACTTTAAGAAAAAGATTAATCTTGGCCGGGGCCCGCAGAAACGCGCTCGCCCCCTCAACGCCCAACGCTGACCACGGTTTCCGCCGGATCAATTAAGTTAAAGACCAAGCCGCTGGAGACCTTGGGATAAAAATAGGTGGCCTTGCGGGGCATGACCAAGCCCTCCTCGGTAACTCGGAGGATTTCCTCGAACGAGGTGGGGTTAACCAGAAAAGTCGCCCGAGTGGCCTCGCTGGTCGCGGCTTTGACCGCCTCTGTGGTTGAGGAGATGTAGTCAATGAGATCCGGGTTATCCATGTCCTCCTCAGACAGTCCCAGACCCCGCTGAAAGATCACCTGCGTCAGGACGCTGACGTCCAGGGCGGTCAGCTGGCTGGAGGCCGGATCCCGCTCCACCAGGTCCTGCTTGACCCGCTCACGGACCTTTAAAAGATAGCAGCTCTCCGCTCCGGCCAAGTAAAGGCCAAAGACCGACAGGCCCTTTTTGTTGTCCTCAACCAGCTTGGACGACAGGAGCTTCCGGGCTCCCTTTTCCCCATTGGGAGCGAAGGGGTACTCCTTAACCTCGGCCAAAGGGGCCAAGGCCTTCAGGATCTCCTCATTGGACTGGTCCAGGCGCCGCAGGAGACGGTGGGTGGGCAAGATGCACAACCCGGGATCGCTCATGGGGCACAGATAGATCATGATATAGTTGATGGCCGAGTCCTCAGGAACCTCGCCCAAAGCTTTTTTGACCTTGGCCGAGTAATTCAGGGCGGTCTCGTAGCGATGGTGGCCGTCAGCTATATAAACAGTCTTGTCCGCCAGGCTCCGGACCAGCTGGCCGACTGTCTCGCTGGTCTGCAAAAAGCTGATGGAGTGAGCCAACCCCGAGCGCTCATTGATGTAAATATCCGGGTCTGTGCGGGAAAAATCATACATGGCCCGGAGGATCTGGCCATCGGGATCCGGGAAAAAACCAAACACCGGGCTCAATTGAGCCTTGGTTTTCTCCATGAGGGCCAGCCTTTCCTTTTTGTGGTAGCTGAAAGTCTTCTCATGGGGCCGGACGCTGGCGGACTGAGCCGGGGCCTCCAGGCGCATCAAGGCGATAAAGCCATGCCGGGTCTGCTTGCGCCCGGTCACCGGGTGGGTCCAATCGGTGTCCATCAAGTAAATGGCCGGCTGGTCCCGCCGTTCCAGGACTCCGGTTTTGATCCAGTCCTTCAAAAGTTTCGCCGACCGACTGTGCCAGGAGAGAGGATCCTTGTCTCTCGGCAGGACCCGCCCCAAATCCAGGTGCAAAAAATTATTGGGGTGGCTTTGGAGATACTCGTCTCGCTGGGCCGGAGTCAACACATCGTAAGGCGGCGAGGTCAACAATCCCCCGTGGGCGGCGATGGCCTCCGCGTTGTAAACCAACCCTCTGAAAGGGGCTATCTTGACCATCCGACCAGACCTCCAGAAAAAAACTTTACAATTATGAATTACCAAATTTGAAAAAGCAAATATTTTTTTCCGTTGACGCGGGTCTCTCACGAGAGATTATCTACAGAGATTAATCCAAAGAAGACATAAATATACCTTTATTATAGCTAATTAACTAATTTTAACATTAACACTAATTTTATATGTGATTATAATACGATATATTTTACTTATTTATCCCTTATAAAAGATTTTTTCTAGGAGCCCTGGCCATAATCGCTTGACGAAAATGGCCAATGAGAAGCCAAAAGGCTTGGTCTCAGATTCACTTATTGAAAAGTGGCTCCAGCCCTAGCCAGAACCCGAACCCCCCTGGCCCTCGCCTTGAGCCAAATCAAACATTATCTTGACAAATTCCCAAATCGTGGCCATTATAAACCGCAAAAGCCGCTAAAATCAACGCGTCAATAACGCTTCAATAACTTATGCTTTATGTTATTTAGTATAACTTTTATACTAAAATATTATATTATTAAACAAACTGTTGCGCTAATTTTGTAACTAAAATAACTTTGATTAATGTCGCCTTTGGCCAGGTGGCTCCAAGGGCGGTCAGAGCCAATTATCAGGCCTATTATAATAGTTATTCCAACCCTGAAAGGAACCAACATGCGCGAAAATTACGTGCCCTCAGGCATTTTTCCCCCCGCCTCCTTTCTGATCGCCCTACTGGCCACCATGGTTTTTTCCTTGATTCTGGCCATCCCTTACGCCCTGGCCATTTGGTTCATCCCCATAGCCTTTATCTCGATTTTAGCCCCCATAGCCTGGGGCTTCCTCTGTTCTCTGATCCCGGGCCGGACCATCACCAGCGGCCATATCCGCAACCCCATGGTGGCGGGCCTGGCTGGCTTTCTTGGGTCTCTACCGGGCTATTATCTGACCTGGTGCGCCTGGGCCAACCTGGTCTTCAATATGGGCGACACCGTCGCCATTGGCTCAGGGCGGCGGGCCATGTCGGTGGCCAAATCCTCCATCAGCCTGGATCAGCTCAAGGAGTTAGCCCTGGTTCCCAAAGGCTTATTTAGTTTAATTCAAAGTGTCAACGAGGTTGGCCTGTGGTCCATAAGTCGGAGTTCGGGGAATGTCCATGGGCTCCCGCTGTGGGGGGTCTGGGGAGTGGAATTTTTGATGATTGTCGGCGTTACCGCCTTTTTATACGCCGCTAGGGCCCGGGAGCCATACTCTGAGGAAACCCAGAGGTGGATTCCCTGCCTCAAGCTGGGCCAGAAACTGGCTTTTCCCGATGACCTCGCTCAACTGCGCCAAAAATTGGACGATGGCGACATCAACTATCTTTTAAGCGCTCCGGTGGAGGAAGACATCAAGAATTCCAATTACCTGGCCCTGAGCGTTTATCAGGACGCCGCGATCACTGAGGCCTATCTGGATGTGGACGCGTTTACGCTCGAAAAGAAAAACGCCCATAAATCCAACAATCTCAGCAAGAAACTGAAAATCAGAACTGACCTGGCCCGAGCCTTGGTTAACCGCCTCTCTTAAGGCTGATGAGCCAGGCCGAGCTAGGGACTCCTTGGGGGGAGGGAACGTCTTCCCCCCGCGATTCTAATTATGATACCTTTGCCAAAAGTCATTTTTTCAGGTATTACTTCTGATAATATGTTGAAATAACTAATTTTATTTGAGGCGCGAGTTTAAAAACCAAATATTTTGCGAAGACATCAATTTTGGATTGGAAAATAAATTTCTAAAAAATGGCGTTGCCAGGAAATTTTTATAATATAGATATGACAAGCACAAACAGCTGTATCTCTTTGGAATAGATATTTAGCGAATATGCGTAAAAATTACGTGCCCTCAGGCATATTTCCCCCCGCCTCCTTTCTTATCGCCCTACTGGCCACCATGGCTTTTTCCCTGATTCTGGCCATACCTTACGCCTTGACCATTTGGTTTGTCCCCATAATCTATCTCTCAATTTTGACCCCCATCGCCTGGGGTGTCCTCTGTGCTCTGGCCCCAGGCCGGGCCATCACCAGCGGCCATATCCGCAACCCTTTGGTGGCGGGTCTGGCCGGTTTTCTGGGCTCCCTGCCAGGCTATTATCTGACCTGGTGCGCCTGGGCCAACCTGTGCGCCAAAAGTGGCTACAACGCCTCCCAGGGCGCAGGGCGGCGGGCCATGTCGGTGGCCAAATCCTCTATCAGCCTGGATCAGCTCAAGGATATCGCCCTAAATCCCTCGGGCTTATTTGAGACAATCCAACAAGTCAACGCTGAGGGCCTGTGGTCCTTAGGTCTGAGCGCGGGAACCGTCCATGGGCTTCAGCTATGGGGGGTCTGGGGAGTGGAGTTTTTGATGATTGTCGGCGTTACCAGCTTTTTATACGCCGCTAGGGCCCGAGAGCCCTACTCTGAGGACAACCAGATGTGGATTCCTCGCGTCAAGCTACGCCAAAAACTTACATTTCCCTATGACTTCGTTCAATTGAGACGCCAATTGAAAGACGGAGACATCTTCTATCTTTTAAGCGCCCCAGTGGAGGAAAACTTCATGAGTTACAGTTACCTATCCCTGAGCGTTTATGAGGATTCCTCTATCTCTGAGGCCTATCTTGACGTGGACGCGTTTACCCTCGAAAATAACCTCCGCCACTTCAATAATATAAGCAAGAGACTGAAAATCAGACCTGACCAGGCCCGAGCTTTGATTAACCGCCTCTCTTAAGGCTGGTGGGCCAGGCTAGTGACTCCTTGGGGGGAGGGAACGCCTTCCCCCCGCGAATCTAATTTTGGACACGATAATAAATTTCTAAAAAATGGCGTTGTCATTTTATGTTATTTTATATTATTTAATTTATTAATATATTTATTTAATAATAATTATAAAATGAAATACAGATTTTCCTAAATCAATCAACGCCAAATTGATTCAGACATTCCGCTCACAGCATGTGATAGGGATCCACGTCCACCGTCAGGGCCACATCTTTAGGCAGTCTCTGGCGCAATCGGGGAAGCCAAGCCTTTAAAAGCTGTAATCGGCTTCCATGATCATCGGCCCGGACCAGCATCTGAAATCGGTAGTTGGTTCGCAGTTTAGCCAAGGGAGCCGGGGCCGGGCCAAACAGCTCCAGACCAGGCGTGGCCAGCCTCTGGATCAGACTCCGACCAGCCTCGGCGGCGGTTTCCGCCAGACTCTCCAAGGTTTTTTCCTCTGGCCCGATCAGGCGGATCAGGGCCATCTTGCCAAATGGCGGGTAACCCAGAGTCCGCCGGTAACCGACCTCCTCGTGGTAAAAACTCTCATAGTCGTGGTCCTGGGCTGCCCTTAAAGCGTAGTGGTCCGGGTTGACGGTCTGGATCAGCACTTGGCCCGGTCGCTCCCGGCGACCGGCTCGACCCGAGACCTGGCTTAAAATCTGAAAAGTTCTCTCAGCCGCCCGAAAATCCGGGGAACTCAAGCCCAGATCCGCCTCCACCACCCCCACCAGCGTCAAATTCGGAAAGTCATGGCCCTTGGCCGCCATCTGGGTGCCCACCAGCACATCAGCCTGACCTTGGCCAAAGCTGTCCAGAATATTCCGCAAACCACCCCGGTGGCTGACGCTGTCCAAGTCCAGCTTCAGGACTTTGACCTTAAAATCCTTTTCCACCAGGTTAAGGAGCTTTTCCGTGCCGATGCCCATATACCTGACCAGGGGGGACGAGCAGACCGGGCAGGCCTTGGGAGGATAGGCCTTGTGGCCGCAGCTGTGGCAGATGAGGACTTGGTCGCCTATCGCCGCGGTTTCCTCGCCGGTGTCAGCGGCCCCGTGGAGTGTCAGCGGCAGGCTGCAATGCGGGCAGCGCAGGGTTTGGCCGCAAGCCAGGCACAAGGGGAGATTGGCCAACCCCCGGCGATTCAAAAACAACAAAGCCTGCTCGCCCCGGGCCAGAGTCTGGGTGAGGCTCGCGGCCAGGGCTGGGTCGAGACCAGCCCGCCTTTTCTCGCCCCGACGGTCTAAAAGCGTAACCTTGGGCAGAACCGACTGACCCGGGCGAGTTTTCATGGTCAAAAGTTTCAACCGCCCCTCCTGGGCGGCCTTGTAACTTTCCAGGGAAGGGGTGGCTGAGCCCAACACCAGGACCGCCCCCTGGTCCCTGGCTCGCCAGGCGGCCAGATCCCGACCGTGATATTTGAGGCCATCATCTTGCTTAAAGGCCCAGTCGTGCTCCTCGTCAACAATGATGAGCCCGGGGTTCAAGACCGGGGCGAAAACCGCGCTTCTAGCTCCCAAAGCCAGACGGCTTTGCCCCTGGACGAGCCGGAGCCAGTGGTCATGACGCTGGCCCGGGGTCAGGGCGGAGTGCAAAACCGAGACGCTCTCCTCGGGAAACCTTTCCTTGAGCCTTCCCTCCAAACCCAAAGTCAAGGCTATTTCCGGGGCCAGCCACAAAACCCCTCGTCCGGCGGCCATGGTCTGAGCCGCCGCTCGCAGATAGAGCTCGGTCTTGCCACTGCCGGTCACCCCGAACAGCAAAAAGCCTCGGAAAACCCCATCCACCAGGGTCTGGCTCAAACCGTCGCTTATGGCCGCGAAGGCCACCTCCTGCTCATCAGTCAGGCGCTCCACGGGATTAGCCAAAGGCTTGGTAGCCCGATTAGGGTCATCCCGATGGACGACCCGCTTTTCCATGATGACCAGGCCCTTGGCCACCAGTGTCTTGGCCTTGGTCAGGGCGTCCGGGATAATATTCCGATAATGGCTAAGCGGCGTGGGCGGGGCTGGGGCGATGAGGTCCCACAACTGTTTGGCTTTGGGACCCAGGCGCGGCAGAGGCGATGGCAACTCTGGGGCCGGGGCCAGATACCACTCATAAGTAAAGTCTATCCCCTTGGCCTCAACCCGCCAGTCAATGGACACCAACCCCTCCCTTTCCAGCTGATAAACCCGATTGCGCTCCTTAAAGGAGTTTAACAGGGCCTGTTCTGGAAAGAGCTCGCGCAGAGTTTTGAGTGGGCTTGCCTCAGCCGGGAGGGGAGCCGCCAGCCCCAGCTCCGTGAGGCTCACCACCGGTCGATACTTAGGAGCGAGGCCCCCGGGCAGGATCTCTTTAACGCAAAGGCCAATGGGGTAAAAATAGTATTGAGAGATAAACTGGGCCAGGCGGAGAAATTCAGGCCCGAACAGAGGGTCAGCCTTCAAGATAGCCTTAACGCTCTTATACCGCCCTGGCTTGGCAAGGGGGCCCACCCGCATGACATAGCCGGTCAACTCCCGACTGCCAAAGGGCACCTGAACCATTTGACCTACCTGGACGGGCATTTCCGGGGGGATCAAATAGGTGTACAGTTCAGGAGCGGGCGAGTCCACCGCCACATCGGCGCTCAGGGGTGGGGAACTGGTATCGAAGAGCGTTTCCACGGGCGTAGCCAAAGTCGCCGGAGCCTCCCTCAAAATTTAGTTAATAATCTAGCCAGAAAATCGTCGCCCCAAAAGCCTGGTCAAGACCGATGAGGCCATACTCTTTTTTTGTCTGGCCAGGCGACGAGAAATTACAACGAGCGTTCGCCGCCCGCCTGAAAAAAAAAGACTCTAACGCTCAAGATTTTTTGCGCTTTTGTTTCCGGAACTCCCAAGGCTCGGTGGGATCCGCCGCCCGCCACAGCCCCAGACCTTGGGCGCGGGCTTTCGACTCAGCCCGGGCCAGCTCCGAGCAGACCTGGCTTATTTTACAATATTGCGGATAAAGCCAGGCCCAACCGGCCTCAACCATAGCGAGGTTGATCAATTGACCATTGAGCCGGACCAAACCAACCACCCGGCTGTAGCGATCAGTATCCACTTCCTCAATGGTTACGTCCTTATCGGCGATGAGAGCCGCCAGGGCTTGCTGGGCCTCCTCGCCATGAGGCTGTTTTTTCTCTGGGGAGTCAATCCCGTAAAAACGGACCTTAATCCGCTCATAGTCAGTGGTTAAAACGGTTATAGTGTCCCCGTCGCTGACTTTGATCACTTTTCCAGAGTAGAGCTCCCGCTCCTTAGCCTGAAGAGTACCGGCTAGGTTGAACACCAGCCCGACCAGAAGAAGAAGACAGATTTTCGCGCGCAAGCTCACTCCTTTGCCAGGCCCAGCCGGACCCAAGAAAAACGATGAAAATTGTCCGCCCCAAGTGGGGTCATCAAATCAACCAAAGCCTGGCCTAGGCCAGACAGCTAACCAAATTTCCAGGGGTTTAGGTTTTTTTAAGGATAATTATTATAGCTCTCCACACTTACCAGAATAAATGGCGCCAGTTCTAATTTTGGCAACGGGCTTTTTAGGGGACAAGGACGAACCCACTAAAAATGTCGGCTCCAGTCCAAGGACGACAAGCTAATCCAACTGACATCGTTGGAATTATACTTGGCCGTTTTAGTTACTCAATATTATATGAGGAAAAAAAATTATACCTAATTTTCCTTGGTAATCTATGTTCACGGCCCCTTTCCTACCAAAATCTGAACATTCCATATTCGGACAAGAAAAATGTTCGAATTCCCTCTTAAATGGTAATCCAATGACCAGGTCTGGATTATCTGGGGGAAGAGACGCGTTCCAGGATGGTCCTGGCCAGAGTCAATTGGGAAAGAGATATCGGCAAGGAAACCTGGACCCAAGGACTTAAGGTCAAGGGGTTGGCCAACGGGAGCGCCAAAAACCGTTTGGCAAACCAAGCGGAATCAGCCGATTTTCTCCTGATCCGGCCCAAAAGCGACCTTGACTTTAGCGCGATGGTAGATAGCCAAGCCCACCTTGATGATTTTATATCGGCCTAGATACTGTCTGGCGTATTTTTTTTCCTCAATTTGGGTCAGAGCCGCCTGGACCGCCTGATCAAGCTTTTTATTGATCCAATCAGCATCATATTTAACATGGTCAATCATAACAGAGCTAATTTCAGCCGGCTCTACTTTGTTTAAGTCATCTTTTATGTCAGCGTTGGGCTTAGGGATATATTTTAACTCAATAATGACCTTCGTGTCGGCAGACAAAGTAATCTCAAGATCCGAACGCCCTTCGGCGGACATGACTTCTGAGTGAACTTTAAACGTTAAGCGCCGCAGGGCAAGCTGTAACATTGACTGATAATAGTTATGTTTTGAAATATGTATGCTATATGGTATTGAAGAAAGTAATAATTTGAACTCATTTTCCAGCATAGTAGTATCTTTTTTTAGTAAAGCAGATTTAATGTTAGAACAAGTTTCTCCAATCTCTTCCTTTTTTTTCTTACTTAATGAGGGAAATAAGATTTTAAGTAGAGCCATTTCATAAGCGTAGGTGACTTCCACGTTAGGAATTTTCAAAGCATAGGCGTCCTCTTTAAAACCGACTCCTGGGTCCTCGAAATCAGACTCGGTCTCGGACGGCATTATAGGGACAAAAGGAAAAATCTTGTCCACAGTCAGATAACCGGTCTGAAATAAGGTCGGGACTGGGTTGGCGGCGCCTAAAGAGGCGGTTATCAACTCACTCTTGCCATATTCAGGCAGTCTAGGTTCCAAGAAAGCCAATGGGTCGATTTTCATGGCTTTTTCCAGATATGTGGAAGGTCCGGTCATAAACCAGAACTTATCAAATATTTTTGAGCTGAAAAAAGAGTTAATGGAATAAGGATTGAGAACCTTGGTCCGGCCATTCCAACTGTAACCATCATAATACCAGTAAATGGTTTGGGTTAACCCCTCTGGGGTGTGGTTAGGCAGAATCCGGCCCTCAGACCTCATAATTTCCAAGGTCTCCTCAAGATACGGGTCAAAGGCGGCGTGAAACTCCTCAATGGTAAAACCGCAAATAGCGGCGTAATCAGAGGACAAAGTCAAATCAGAAAGGTTATTGAAGGCTGAATGGACCGCTGTTTGGGCAACTTTAGAGATGCCGGTGATGAAAACGAAATGAAGATCCTCTTCCACGCTCTTGAGCGTCACGTAAAAATCTTGAAGAATTTTCCTAATTTTCTCAACCATAACCTCATTGTCAAGGTAGTCGAGTATGGGCTTGTCGTATTCGTCAATGAGGACCACGACATTTTTCTTATACTTGGCCTTCAGGCTTTTAATCAGGCTTATTAAACGTCTTTTTGGAGTAGTTCCCGCGAGACTGACTCCTTCCGTGGTTTCAGCTATATCATTAAGCTGATCCTGAATCGTGGTCTTCAAATTTTTTACCGTGTCGGTGTCGACCGAGTCCATGGATAGGTGGATGACCGGATAGGGCTCAAAATCATAGCCCTGAGAATGAAGATCAAGCCCCTCGAAAAGCTCCTTATGGCCGAGGAAGGCATACTTGAGGGCGCTAACAAAAAGAGATTTGCCGAAACGTCTGGGTCTGGCCAGAAACCAATAGATAGTCGCTCCACTCAATTGAATCATGCGGTGGATATACGAGGTCTTATCAATATAAAGGCTGTTTTTTTCCCTGACCTTTTTAAAATCACGCAGACCAATGGGAAAATTTTTAGCCAGCTTGTCCATCGTCAATCTCTCCTTCAGGTTTGGGGGATCAGCCAAACACCCAACTGATATGCCTGATTTTACCCCGAACCAGAAAATTATCAGGAAATTTCAGTTGTAATTTCGCTTGGTTAGAAGTCGCTTTCTAGCCAAAAAGTTGAATCGCGACCTGGTTAAACTTCAGTTTTAAGTCAAAAAACCTAGGAAAAATTATTTCAACTTTTATCTTACCACAACTCGCCTCAGAATATATTTTTTTTGGTTATTTTTTTAAAGGAGGGTCATTAGCCCAAAAACTTTACCCGCGCTTCCCCCAGGTTTCTGAATCTACCCAACTTTGCGGTTAGATAAATCAATAACTTGAAAAATTATTGTTTGATAAATTCTCTCTAAAATAAACGCCTAGCGGATTGCGACCAACCCGTAGCCTCACTTTGATAACCCTCCCTGTCAGTTTAGCGCCCCCCTGACCAACCTCTCGACCATCAACTCCAGATAATCGTTCTGAGACAGCTTCTCAGCCGCGATGGTTCTTCAGTCCGCATTGCCACTCCCAAATCTCTGGTCAAGTCAAAGTGATTATTTGATAAGAGCTATTTTTGAGACACTCTAATTTGCCAGTTTTAAAGGGCTATTTACTTTGACTCTTGAGCCTCATCAACGAATTATATCGTCAGCTTCAGAAGTCGTACTTTTTCAAAGCTTCCTGGGCGTCCTCGTCACCTTGTTCAGCCGCCAAGCGAAACCATTTTAACGCCTCAGGTTTGTCTTGGGTTACGCCTTCACCCTGGTAATACATTTCGCCAAGATTATACTGAGCCATCGGAGAATTTTGACTGGCCGATAAATGATACCATTTGATGGCCTCAGCCGTATCCACAGGAACTCCCCACCCGTGCCTATAAATACTACCAAGCATACCCTGAGCAATTGGGTTATTTTGGTCAGCCGCCAGACGAAGCCATTTTATGCCCTCTTTTTCATCCTCAGTTATTCCTTCTCCCAAAACATACGCCAAGCCAAGTAGTAATTGAGCCGATGCAAAGTTCTTTTCCGCCGATAAACGATACCAGTTGACCGCCGCGGTTTTATCTTGAGATACTCCCAAGCCATCATCAAACATCACGCCGAGATAATATTGAGCTTCAGCGAAACCCTGGTCAGCCGCCAAACGCATCCATTTAGCCGCCTCAGTTTCATTTTTAGCCACTCCGCCGTCTGCAAATCCAAATAAGAGCATGCGGCCAAGCCTAGTTTGAGAATCAACGTTGCCTTGTTCGGCGGCCAGGCGAGTCCATCTGACCGCCTCAGCTAAATCTTTTGTTGAGCCGGGCTCAGTAAAGTAAATTTCCCCAAGTTTATTCTGAGCCCAATCATCACCTTGTTCGGCCGAAAGGATTAACAGTCTCAGCCCCTTAGTTTTATCCTGAGCTATTCCCTCAATTCCATCGTAATACCAGGTTCCAAGAAAATATTGAGCGGCCGCATTATCCTGCTCAACCGCCAGATTCATCCATTTAACCGCCTCAACCACGTCTTTAGTTACTTCCTTCCCCTCCAAATACATTAAACCCATCATGCCTTGAGCTTTGGAAAAACCTTGCTCCGCCGCCCGGCGATACCATTTTACCGCCTCAACTTTATCTTGAGTTACCCCCTGGCCCTCAAAATACATAAACCCTAATGAGGCTTGAGCCCTAGCAAGACCTTGCGCGGCGGCTAAACGATACCATTTGACCGCTTCTGGCCAATTTTTCTCAACTTCTTGCCCCTCTTCGTAGAGACAACCCAAAACCCATTGTGAGTAAGGATAACCTTGGTCAGCTAACTTTTTACCTAATTCATAGGCTTTCACCAGATTCTTGGTAACCCCAATACCTAAATAATATCTTGCCACTAATTTATCTAATGAATCAGCGTCACCAATATCAGCTAATTTCATTAAACTATCTAAATCATCTGACTCTTCATATTTTAATCTTAATTCAGCGAATTCTTGAATACCTAACGAAGCTTTTTTGTTTTGTTTCAGGTTACTTAAAGCTAATCGGCTAACCGGAATTCCCCGCTCGTTATCAATATTGCGCTGAAAAATGTCCTCAGCCGTCGCTCGATCGCCTAACTCATCATAAACAATCCCGGCGAAAGCTATATTAAGCCAGGAGTCTTTATCCGAGTGTTTTATAATAATATCCGCGTATTTTTTTTGATTTTCTTTATTAGCCCTTTCAATTGAGTCAACTAACAAAAATTTCGCTACTTCAGCATACATAGGATCTTTAATTAATATTGGCCTCCAAATTTTATCAAAATTTTTAAAACAATCTAAGGCTTCCTTTTTCTGACCTTGGGTCTGATGAAGAAAACCGCGATAAAACCAATACGGCGGGTACAAACTGAACTCATTTTCAAGCCGAATCAATTGACGCAAGGCCACCGCCCGGTCGGGCGCGGCCAAAACTCGACTAAATTCACCCAAAATCTGTTGACTTAATCTTTTTTCGCCATCCAAAGAATATCGGTTCAATAACCGCCACGAGGTTTCTAAAACCTGTTTGTTCAAATCATTAATTTCTCGAACCGACTTGTCTTCCAATTGCCAATTGCCCTGATCAAGCTCAGCTTGATATTCCGCCGTATTGAGTTCATAATCTATAAAACCCCCGGCCACTGAAGAGACAGCCGCCCCAATAAAACCCCAAAGCCCTCCGCCTCCGCTGTTTCTGGGTAAATTATCGCTGGCGGCCTTGATTACAGCGTTTTCTTGCTTCCGATCTTTTATAAACGCGAGTCGATTTCTCATTTCATCATCAATTCGCATTTCCGTGATCCGGTCCATTATTCGTTTATATAAGTCAATAAGCTCTTGATCATCTTTTATTTCCGCAAAATTTATGTTATTAATTATATCATCATAAATCTGTGTAATTAAAATTTTATCTCTAGAATAAAGTATTTGTGAAACAGCTATAAGAGCATAATTTAATGCTTGATGGGTATTAATTCTTGCTTTTTCATTTGAGGTTTTTGAGTCAACTTGCTTTACTACTCCTGGATTAGTTTCCGTGGGATTATTTATTTTAAAATTATTAATTGTTTTTTGTAAATCATCTATTTTAATATTAATATTTATATTGTATTTCTTTGCCCCATTTTCTTCATTTTCATTTACTATATTGGCTTCTGATATAAAAATATCTATTTTATCAATTATATCTTTTTTTATAGCTGATGCGTAAGTCAATTGTTCACTATATGAAAGAAATTTGGTAATGGCTTGTTTTAAAGCTTCTTCCTCCGCCATTTTTAAAGCGGAGCGACTATCCTTAGCCGTCAAGGTTATGGGAAATAATTGGGACTCGGCGGCCCAGACCTCGCCGGCCAAAAAAGCCAGGAAAACCGAAAAAACTATCAAAAAAGTTTTCATGTCTTTACCCTCAATTTTTAACCACAACCTAATGCCTAACCGTCAAGCTTTAAAAGATGGCAAAACTTTTTAAAAATTTTACTAAATTATTATTTATATTAAATTATAAAATAATTACTATTTTATTATTATATAATTTAATTGTAAAGTAAGTTAATTTTTTACTGGCCAGCAATTAAATTACTTGGAAGCTATTCCACATTCTGGAAACTTCTAAAAATTTTAATTTTCCCTCACTCCAAGAGCGCTCTGAGCCAAATACATCCCATCTTTTTGTGTTTATTTCTTTCGATCAATATAATAATATACTATATATTTAACGCATTAACTAACAATATCAACTAAGGAAAATAAACTCTACAAATTATATTTATAATTAATTCATACTTTTATATAATATTCTTTTTTTATTTAATTTTTAAAAGAAAATTTATTAAGTCTAATTATTTTATCTATCACAAAATAGCGGCTTTTCTCCAAAACAGGGTCGTCGCTAAAAGGCCAGAGTTTGTTATTCACGTCATTATACTTAACCCACCCCAAGATCCAAAATTTTAAAAAACTCTTCCTCAGCCTCCCCGTCGCCGCCTTGGCCTGGCGGCCAGTTTTCCCCGATTCTCCGCCTCTTTCCACTTCAATCTTATCTTCGGCCCCAACCGCCACCAGTCAGCCCGTTTTTTTTCAACCTCCGGAGCCAGAAGGCCGCCAGATTCAGACCAGGCTCCCAAATGGCGCCTTTAAAATAACAATTGTTATGTGGCCAAAAATCTAGTAATATGACAAAGGTAAATAGTCCTTTTTCTTTTCATTGGTTTTGAGCGTCACTACCTAATTTAGTAAATATTCAATCCTAAATAACTTGTCTTGTTTGTTTTATAGAATTAACCCAACATGGTCTTTTCCCTGAAATACCCTGACCCGGGCCTTTATCCCCATTCCCGGCCGGTTCCCCTGGAGTTACGCCACTAATGCCATCCCCCAAAAAAACCCTGATCGCTGGTGGGGCTGGCTACCTGGGCCTGACTCTGGCCCGGGCCCTTTTAGCCTCAGGGCGGGAAGTCACGATCCTTGATAGTCTCCTGCATGGTCTGCCCCCGGCTTTAACCAGCCTCAACGTCAACTTCCTGGAGGGGGACATCCGGGATATCAGCCTGACCCACCGGGCTCTTCAGGGGTTTGACGAGGTCGTTGACCTGGCCGCCCTGGTCGGGGAGCCGGCTTGTGACGCCAGCCCGGCCGAGGCGAACCAGGTCAATTACCTGGCCGCGGCCAATCTGGCCGCGGCGGCTGAGACGGCGGGGGTCCAGCGCTTTATTCTGGCTTCCACCGATTCCTGTTATGGGGCCCGGGAAAACGAAAAACTCACCGAGCTCTCCCCCCTGGCCCCCCTGTCGCTGTACGCCCGGACCAAGGCCTGGGCCGAGGCGGCCATCCTGAGCCGACCGCCCCGACCCGACTTTCAGCCCACCGTTCTGCGGATGGCCACCATCTATGGCTTGGCGGACCGAACCCGCTTTGATCTGGCCGTGAACCTCCTGACTCGGGAGGCCACCTTAAAAAAGCGGATCAAAATCTTCTCGGGCGAACAGTGGCGGCCCTTGGTTCACGTGGCCGACGCGGCCCGGGCCTTTGTCCTGGCCCTGGACGCTCCCCCGGCGCTGGTCTCCGGCCAGATCTTTAATGTGGGCTCCAATGAGCAGAACGTCCAGTTCAAGGATTTAGGGGCCCTAATAGCCAAGGTCATTCCAGAAACCGTGGTGGAAACCATCCCCGAGCCCCCGGACCTCCGGGACTACTGGGTGGACTTTGACAAGATTCGGCTCATTCTGAGGTTTCAGCCCAAGTATTCCCTCAAGGCGGGGATCCTGGAGCTGCGAAAGGCCATTATTGAGGGCCAGATCCCCGATCCCTACGCGGCCTGGCTGGTAAATTACCCCGGGAAACAACCATGACCCTGGCCCCCTTGCCGGAGTTTTTGCCTTTTTCCCCGCCGCTGACTGACGACGAGGAGCTGCGGGAGCTGGCCGACACCCTGCGGTCCGGTTGGCTGACCCGGGGGCCCAAGTGCGAGCTTTTTGAGAGCCAGATAGCCGCCTACCTGGGAGCGACGGGGGCCCTAGCCGTCTCCTCTTGCACGGCCGCGCTCCACCTGGCCCTGATCGTCAGCGGGGTCGAGGCTGGCCACGGGGTCATCACGACGCCCCTGACCTTCGCCAGCACCTGTCACGCCATCATCTATCAACGGGCCCGGCCATTTCTGGTGGACATCTCCCCGGACACCGGCAATCTGGATCCGATTCTGACCCGGCGCTTTTTGACCGAAGAGTGCCAGCCCGGCCCCGAGGGCCGACCGACTCACCGCCAAACGGGTCTGCCCATCCGCGCTCTCCTGCCCGTCCACTATGGTGGGCTCCCCGTGGACCTCACGGCCTTCTGGGAGCTGGCCCGGGAGTTTAAACTGGCCCTGGTGGAGGACGCCGCCCACGCCCTGGGCTCCCAAATCCAGGGCCAGCTGGTGGGGAGCCAGGCTTTAAGGCCCCAGGGGGCCTTAGGCCTGACCGCCTTTTCCTTTTACGCCACCAAAAACCTGGCCACCGGGGAGGGAGGGCTCCTGACCGCCTCGGATCCAGCCCTCCTGGCCCGGGCCGCCGTTCTGGCCGCCTATGGCATCTCTGACGCCCGAAAGGTCTGGGGCCGCTACGCCCCCCAAGGGACCTGGGTTTACGACGTGGCCGAACTGGGCTACAAATACAATTTTACTGATATCCAGGCCGCCCTGGGCCTGGCTCAACTCCGCAAGCTGCCGGAGTTTCTGCGGGCTCGCCAGGAACGGCGGGAAGTCTGGCGAGCGGCCCTGGCTCCTTTGGGGGACCTGGTCATTCTGCCCACGGAAAAACCAGGTAACGTTTCCTCGTGGCATCTGTTCCCGCTGCGACTCAACCTCACCCGGCTCCAGATCGGGCGCGACGAGCTTATCCGGGAAATGAGGGAGCTCAACATCGGGGCCAGTGTCATGTTCATCCCGATCCACTATCACTCGTATTACCAAAAAACCTTGGGTTACCCGGTCGGCTCCTTTCCTCAGGCGGAGACCTTTTTCGCCCAGGAGATCAGTCTGCCCATTTCCCCGGCCCTGAGTCTGGCCAAAATCCAGGCGGCGGCCTCGCTAACCGCCTCCTTGATCGGGCGTTGGGCCCAGTAGACTGGAGTTTTCAGGACCATGTCTGACCAATCCAACTTACCCAATGACTATGAAAAATATTTCATTGTCAATGACACGCACATCGGCGAGTACGAAGCCATGTACCGGAACTGCCGCGATCCCTGGCGAGTGGAGGAGTTGGGGGTGCGTCTGGACATGAAGGCGGCTCTTCTGTTGCTGGACGACTGCCAGCCTCCCCTGGGCCGGGTACTGGACGCCGGGGCGGGCAATGGCCTCTTCACCGAGCGAGTCGCCCGTCAGCTGTGGGGCCTTTACCCCAACTGCCAGGTCACGGTCAGCGACATCTCCACCACCGCCTTGACCCTGGCCGCCAATCGCCTTTCCGGGCCAGCCAGCCCGGCCCGGCCAGAGCTCAAGGAGCGCCGCGCCGACCCATCCCCTCCCCCCAAGGGCTCCCGGCTGGACTACGTGGCCTTTGACCTGCGCTGGGCCAACTCCGAGCTGTGCCCCTGGCCGGAAAACCACTTTGACCTGATCGTCCTGGCCCAGGTCATCTGGGGCCTTTTGGAGAACCTCAGCCAGTGCCTGGAGGGCCTGGCCCGCCTGACCCGCCCGGGCGGGTATCTGCTGCTGTCCCAACATTTTTTCCAACCCGGGCAGCAAAAATACGGTCTCGGCCTTGTCGAGAGGCCGGAGGATCTGTCGCTCTTCGTCCGCCAGGCCGGCTACCAGCTGGTCAGCGACCTGGAAGTCAATCGCCAATCCAACTATCACTGGGCCAGCCTGTGGCAGTGGAACTGACCAATACCCCCATCTGCCGCCTGTGTGGGCGGGGGCCGCTGCGAGCCCGGCTGAGTTTCTCTGGCGCGGCTGGCTCGCTGACCGGGGAGTTCCGCCTGGTCTCCTGCGACAACTGTGGGACCTGGCAAGTTAACCCGCACCCGGGCCCCAAACTGGCTCAAAGTTATTTCAACCGCCCCGAGCTCTGGGCCAAGACTCTCGATCCCGAGGGGCGCCCGGTCTCCCTCCTGGAGCGAAGCCAAGGCCGAGCCCAGGAATACCGGATCTACGCCCAAGCGATGACCCCATTTCTACCGGAGCGGGGGCTTTTGCTCGACATCGGGGCGGGAACGGGCTTGATGCTCTCGCTTTTGCCGGACAACCGCCCGAAACTGGCCGTGGAGCCCAATCCCGTCGCCGCCGAGGCCGCCCGGGAGCGGGGCCTGGAGGTCAGCCGGGAATGGGCCGAAAATCTGACTTTCCCCAAGGTCCCCATTGGGGCGATCATCCTCAACCAGACCCTGGACCATCTGCCCCGACCAGACCTTTTTCTGAGCCGGGCCCTGAGCTGGCTTTCCCCAGGGGGGCTGACCCTGATCACTGGCCTGATCAACCCCCTGTCCCTCCCAGCCCGGGTTTATGGGCCACGCCACCGGCTCTGGTCCCCCTGGCACCAGATCTACCCGCCCCTGGCCGCGGTAACCGGGCTTTTAAAGGCCCAGGGGCTGGAGATCCTGGAGGTCTGGCGGCCCTACTTTGTCACCCCCTTTGGCGGCCCCTGGAACCTAACGCGCGCCAGCCTCAAGATCCTGGCCACGCTGATTCGCCGTCCCCGACCTGGGGCGGTCTCCCCACCCTGGCCCGGCAACGTCTACTCCCTGCTGGCCCGGAAAAATCTCCTGCTCCAACCTTTAAAGGTCCCCTCGCCTCAGGCCGCCCCCCTGGCCTCCCAATACTGACCATCCGAGGAATGTCATGGCCCGCAACGAACCAACCCTAGCCGGGTATTTTAAGCCCGGCCAACCCCAGAGCCCGGAGTTATGCCTGACCCGGGGCCAGGTCTTCAACCCGCCAGCCGGAGTCAGCTCTCTGGAGCTTTACCGAAGCTTGGCCCAGAACCCAGGCCGCTTGAATGACCTGGAATCGGATCTGGCCCTCATTCATTACGCCCCCGAGACCGAGCGCCTGACTCTCATCCGCGACGGTTGCGGGGCCACCCCCCTCTTTGTGGCCCCAAAGGGCCGGGGCTGGGTTTATGGCTTCGAGCTGGCGGCCCTGTTCGCCGAGCTGGGTCAGGTTCCCCCCATCAACGAGGCGGCCTTTTACGATTTCCTGGCCACCCACTACCGGCACATTTTCCGGGATCCCCAGCGGACGTTTCACGAGGGGGTCCGGCAGATCCCGGCTGGCCATTACGCGGTGATCGACCGTCAGGGCCTCAGCGTTAAGCCCTGGCTAGATCTGTCCTTCGATCCCCAGGTCGGGCAAATTGACGTTCAGGCCGCCTCGGAACTATATCTGGACCTTTTAAGGCAAAACGTTCAAGCCAGACTGCGGGCTCTGGCCGGCCAGCGACTGGCCTTTTCCATTTCCTCGGGCTTGGACAGCTCCTCGGTGGCCTCCCTGGCCGCCCGGGAGCTGGGCCCTTTGGACACCTTTTTTGTGGCATACAAGGATCAGGCCGCCAGCCCCTATGACGAGACCAGCGGGGTCCTGGCCATAGTCCAGGAAAAGGGCTGGCGCCTGAACCGACTGGACTTGACCGCTCCGGATCTCCTCCAACAGACCCGGGAGCTTTTGACCAAAACCCAGGCCCCCATCCTCACGGTCACCTGGTTAGCCCACTATGTCCTAGCCCGGGCGGTTCATGAGGCTGGCTATACCCATCTCTTCTCCGGCCTCGGCGGGGATGAGTCGCTGGCTGGGGAATTTGAGCATTTCTTTCTTTTTTTCGCGGATCTCCAAAAAGAAAACCAGCTCGCTCGGCTGGACAGCGAGACCCAAGCCTGGATCCGCCTGCACGACCACCCGGTCTACCGCAAGAGCCCCGAGGTCCGAGACAACTGGTTTCACCGGAACCTGGATTTCGCCACTGGCGAAATCCGAGTTGACCGAAGCCGTTACGCCCAGAACCAGGGCTTTTATGACCCTGACTGGATCGCGGCCATGGAGGCGACGGCCCCCCCAGTTCCCATGCCGCGGCCCTACCCTTATTTTCTGTCCAACCGCCTCTTCCAGGAAATGAGTTACGAGACCTCCCCGCCCACTCTGTGGAGTGAGGCCTTGAGCTCCCAGGCCGCCGGGGTCAAGGGGGTGTTTCCCATGGCCAGCCCCCGTCTCTTCCGGCTGGCCTACAGTCTCCCTGGAACCTACAAGTATGACCAGGGGTTGACGAAGATGCTCATCCGAAGAGGCTCCCAAGGATTGTTACCTGAGGTCACCCGCTGGAACCCGGTCAAAACCGGTTTCAACGCCCCCCTGGATCTGTGGCTGCGCGAGCCCAAACTGGCCCAAGAGGTTCTGGATCTGCTGGAGTCCGGGCCTTTAAGCCAAAAGGGCTGGCTCAAGAAGGGAGCGGCCCGGACCCTGGTCCAGGCCCATCAGAGAGGTCAGGCCAATCATATGATGGCCCTGTGGCCTCTGATAGTCACCGCTCTTTTTCTGGCCAATCCCTGACCCAGGGGTCAGGCCAGCTAGGCTCTGGTCAAAGTGGGAAAAGAAAAATGACCTGGCCAGCTCCAGCGGCCGACCAGGTCAGAGGGGACGACCGGGACCCTCGCCTGGCGGCCGGGCCGGGCCGGCTAGCCTTGGCTCGAAAAAGCCCTGGTCTGAAGACCGCCCAGATTTGGCCAGACGAATAAACCAGCCCACCGCTGGACTTGGCATTTTCGACAACTTTAACTTAAATAGATTTAAATTTTGCTTGAAGTAATAGGTAAGCTTGATTTAGCAGTTTATTTACACTAAAATAATTTATAACAACATTTTTAAACATCAATAACGCAAAAACATATTTAATAATTAAATTTAAATACTATATACTATTTTAATGAAACTTATTAGAAATTTTTTTAAACTTGTTTCTCATAATAATATTATGAATATTCTAAATATTATATTCAATTAAATTAAATAACTATATATTTTAATACTAGTCAAGATAATAATTATTTTTATCATTTCCCTTTAACTTTATTGTTTTTGATTTCTTCAATAGACATACCTGTTAATTTTGAGATCTCCTTCAATGAAAATCCCTCTTTCTTCAAAGAACGAGCTATTTTTCTTTTAGTTCGGGCTGAACAATTTTCTCTGCTCATGGCCAACCCCATTTTTTTACCCAGGGCGAACCCTTCTTCTTCGCTGGTTTTGAGGGCGCTCAAATAGCTCATCCGGTCTTTCTCGCGGAGCTCGTATAAGTAGAGAGCTTCCGGGTCCTGGGCGAACATTTCCTTAACAACCATAGCTAATTTTATCAACGTCTCTCTTTTTTCATTCTTATCCATAATTAATCCTACTAAATTGGTAAAAAACAACCTATAATGATTTGGCTGTGTTGTTGTATGTAAATAATTATATTATTTTTATCATTATAAGTACATTGATTATACGGCATAAAACCTTTTAGAAATGATTTTTAATAAATTAAAAAAATACATTTTAAAAAAATAAAGCTATTTTAGCTATGAAGTTTTTTACTCTTAAAACCTAATTACAAGTTTCTGATTTCTTCAATCGACAAACCTGTCACTTTTGAGATCGTCTCAAACGATAATCCCTCAGCCTTCATCGAAAGAGCCGTTCTCTTTATGCCTTGTTCTCTGCCTAGTTCTAGGCCTTGTTCTCTGCCTAGTTCTAGGCCTTGTTCTCTGCCTTGTTCTCTGCCTAGTTCTAGGCCTTGTTCTCTGCCTTGTTCTAGGCCTAGTTCTAGGCCTTGTTCTATGCCTAGTTCTATGCCTTTTTCTATCCCGTCGGCCTCCCCCAACTTATAGCCCCGGGCCATCCCTCTTTTTCTGCTTGATTTAAGCTCGCTCAAATAGCTCATCCGGTCTTTCTCGCGGAGTTCGTATAAGCGACGTTCTTCCGGATTCTGAGCGAACAATTCCTTAAGGGCCATAGCCTGTTTTATCAACGGCATCTTTTCCTCGATCTAATCCATAATTTCACTGTCCTTATTGCCCAGAAACATTCACCAGGGCGCTAGCGGATTTCGCTCAATAACCGCGCCAAGTTGGCCTTCTTCCACCGATGGCAGATTTTTAAGGTTAATTATGTGTAGTTCTAGTTTATCATTGTACAATTTGCCAGTTATATCACTCCTGACATGAAACGTGTCGTGAAAAAGAGCCGCCTCTGGGCTCACCACACCTAAGTTAAAAGAGCCAATAAGAATAGAAACCATCCTAGGCAGCTCGTTGTAGCTCTGTCCCTTCCTCAAATCCCCCGTAAAGCCCTTGCCCCAGTAGAATAAAACCTGATTCTTCAAAGCAATGGCGTCGTCCAGATGAACCTCAATATCTATCCTATCAATGATTTTATTATCCCTAATTTTGTTGACAAATATATCCAAACGAGGCATCTTTTTGGTTATTTGACTCGCTGATAATTCCGTGTTTTCAAGGACAATATCCTCAGGTTTGATTTCCTCGCCTAAAGTATCGGACAGGAACCCGGCGAGGATGTCTTTGTTGGCCTCATGACCAAAAATACGCTTGAAGGCGAAATCATTAAGCTTATTGACTTTAGAAAAATAAGGCACGCGCCCACCCCGATATTTTTTACAATACCCCAGAACCAAAAAAAATACAAGTCGCTTTCAACGATTTCTTCAAATTTTTTTTAATTTTTTAACTGGCCAGAGACCCAGCAACCTTGGCTAGAAAAACAATAATATTATAGCACTTTATCATACTAATATATATCAATAATATATTTTATAACTAAAAAGTCTTATCTACCAAAATTTAAAATCGCTGGCCCAGGCCTGGCTATATTTTCAATTTCCCCCCAATTCAATATAATAAATTTGGCCCATCAGCCGCCTCTGGCCTCAATTCGCTTGTCAGGCCAGGGGCCCTCGCCCTGGCTTTGAGACAGCCTCTGAGGTCTCCAGCCCTGGCCCGCCAATTTAACTAAGGGGCTTGAGCCTTGAAAACCATCGCCCGCGCCTGGTTGGAAATCTTTCTCCACGTTCTGGTCCTGGCCTTGGTAGCTGAGCTTCTGGCTCTCTTCCTCGTGAGCCTGACGGAGGACGCCCTACGCCAGGATCTGGACCGGACCGGTCAGGTCTCGGCCCTAGCTCTGGCCATTACCCGTCTGGGCCCAGAGAAGACCGCCACTTTTCTGGAGTTCAGCCTGCCCCAACGGTCCGAGGCCTGGCTGGAGGATCCGGCCGGGAACCTGGTTCTGGGCCAACCCAACCCGGAGCTGACGTGGGCCAAAAGACTAACCCTGGAAGCCAGGAAGTCCACCCAGGGGGAGGTGACGGTCTGGGCCACCGAGCCCCTCGCCCTGGCCCGCGCCCCAGTTCACTTGAATGGCCGAAAACTGTGGCTTTACCTGGCCCAGCGCCAACCCTGGCGGTTGACGAAAACTGACCACTTTCTGCCGGGTTTTGTCAGCCTGACCCTGGTTTGCGGCCTTTTCTCCCTGTGGGTGACCCGCCGATCAGCCCGGCCCCTTTGGCGCCTCAGTCAGGAGCTCCGAGCCCTGGCCCAAGGAGATTTAAGCCTCAGAGCCACCGTCGAGGGGGAGGGCCTCACCTCCAGCGTCGCCCGGGAGGTCAACCGATTGGCCAACGCCCTGGCCAACCGCGAGGAATCCCTGGTCTCCCTGGCCACCATGGTCGCTCGGGGTCGGCCCTATCTCAAACAGGCCCGCCTGGCCACCGGTCTCCTGGAGCAAAAATGGCGAGACCAGGAGCTGACCCCGGATCTGACCAACTTAAAAACCTTGGGCGCGGCTCTGAGCCAACTGGACCGATTGCTGGGGGAAGTGGCCCTGTTTCACCGGCTGGATTTTGAGCCCCGGGCGTTTCGACGAGAGCGACTGTCGCTGTCGGCTTTGGTTTTTGAGGAGTCGCTGCGCTATCAAGAGCTTTATGGGGCCCCGGCCCTGATCCCCCGAGTAACCTCCAAACTTTACATCCACGGCAATCCTGAGCTTACCCGCCTGTTGGTCTCCCGCTTGCTGGACGTGACCCTCCACCAGGCCCAGGGTCGGCCCCTCCGGCTGGAGCTGGCCAACCAGCGCGACCGGGTCGCCCTCCGGCTTGAGCTGGACTGCCCTGGCCTCAGCCTGGAAGAGCTCCAGGATCTTTTCTGGCTCAACCCCAACCCCCAGGCCTCCCCCAACGCTCTCTCCCTGGCTCTGGTCAAAAAAATCGCCGATTGGTCCCAGGCCCAGGTAACCGCCACCAGAATCCCTGACCAACCCGAGGGCCTGCGCCTGGAAACCCTGTTCCCAACCGCTTAGGGCCAGCTGGTCGCTCCCGGCCCGCCCCTGGTCCGCCACCTACTATCCTAATAGCAATCTTTATTTGTATATACTTTATAAAATTAATATTTACAACTTTATTTAATAATAAATTCAATGTTTTAATATTTAAACTACAATTTTCCAATTATTTGCCGGCCCATTCAGGTCGCCGAGGCCGGCTTTGGGGGCGAAACCGGCCTTAAATCTTTTCAGTTTTACAGCTCCCAGGGCGGTGGTATAATGGCCCCAGTAACCGGGCTGGCTCCTCGCCCTTTTTTTCGGGACGCCACATTTTCATATGAGGTTTATATGACCAAATTCTGCGTAAGGTGCGGGGTCAACATCAGCCCTCTCACCGGGGCCATGGAGCAGAACCCGGCTAAGCTGGAGCAGTTGCGCAAGTGGAACGTTTATGTCCCTGAGCCCTTGTGCGTCAGCTGCTTCAGCCACTACCTGGCTCAGGCCGAAGCTCGTTACGGGGATGGATTTGTCTACGAGGAGGACCCCTCGCCGGAGTTTTTAAGACAACTCCAGACGCAGATCGATAAAATCGCGGTGTTCACTTTCAACCCATATAACGAGGAGGGAGCCTACCGGAACCTGGGCCTGGTCTCGGGCTACGCCACCCTCGGCACGGGCTTTCTGACCAGCGTGGTCTCCTCAATAAACGATTTCCTTGGCGAGGATTCCCAGATCTACAATGACAAGATGAAGCAGGCCGAAGCCATCTGCCAAGGAAAGCTCAAGTCTCGAGCCCACGCCCTGGGAGCCACCGCGGTCATCGGTCTTTCGGTTACCTTTACTGAGTTGACAGTAGGTCACGGCATGCTCATGATCGGCATGATTGGGACCGCCGTCACCACGCGGTAAACCAATGACCGCGTGGCTGGCGAGCCTGACCCTGGGCCTGATTCAGGGTCTGGGCGAATTTCTGCCCATCTCCTCCTCAGGTCATCTGGCCTTGGCTCAACATTTTTTCGGCTGGCGCGAGCCGGAGCTGCTTTATGATTTGATTCTCCATCTGGGCACCCTTTTGGCGGTGTTTTATTTTTATCGCTCCAACCTGTGGAGCCTGATTCTGGAGCTGCGGCTGCTGCCAGCCGCCCTCCTCAGCCCCAGTAAAATGGGGACTTATTTTCGAATCCGGCCAGACTTTCGGTTGGGAATCCTGATCATCATCGGCTCCTTACCGACCGCCCTGATTGGCTTTTGCTTTCTCTCCACCTTTGAGAGCCTTTTCGCCTCCACCCGAGCGGTGGGCTTGGCCTTTCTGGTCACCGCCCTGTTTCTGGCCGCCACCCGTTGGGCCCCACCAACCCGAGCGGCCACGGAAAAGGCCATGACCATCAAAATGGCCTTGGCCATCGGGTTGATTCAGGGCCTAGCCATTACCCCGGGCCTGTCGCGCAGTGGGCTGACCATTGGCTTGGGGCTTTTTCTGGGCCTGGACCACCACCTGGCGGCCCGGTTCTCGTTTCTTCTGTCCATTCCGGCCATCCTGGGCGGGCTGATTCTGACCTTGCGGCAAGCCCCGGCCATTTCCCTCAGCGGCTGGGAAACGCTGGCCGGTTTCGCGGTGGCCGGTTTAACCGGGTATCTGGCCCTGTGGTTTCTGGTGCGGGTCATCAAGCCCAAGCGCCTGGCCTATTTCGCCCCCTGGTGCGCCCTGATGGGCCTGGTGGCTTTTTTTCTTTAGAGGTTTTCGCCCAAGGATGAGCGGTTATCTGGCCAAGATAATGACCCCCCAGGCGGCCCTAGCCCAAAGTCAGGCCCTCAAGGGCCAGCAAGGCGTTCTGGTCATGACCAATGGCTGCTTTGACCTTTTGCACCCAGGCCACTTGAGGTATCTGGAGCAAGCCCGGTCCCTGGGCGACCATCTACTGGTGGCCCTCAATAGCGACAGCTCGGTCCGCCGCCTCAAGGGCCCCAAAAGGCCTGTCCGACCAGAGCGGGAACGAGCCGAGATGCTGGCCGGCCTGGAGATGGTCAACTCAGTGGTCATCTTCCCTGAGGACACCCCCTTGAATCTCATTGAGCTCCTCCAACCAGACATCCTCGTCAAAGGCGGGGACTGGAGCCCGGAGACCATTGTGGGCGGCCCAGAAACCCTGGCCCGGGGGGGGCAGGTCCGCTCCCTGACCCTGGCCCCGGGCTATTCCACCACCAACTTGATCGCCAGAATCATGAATTTATGACGAAAGGCCAAACGTGTCCAGGGCGAGCCAGGATTTCTACGCTGTTTTGGGAGTGCCCCCCGAGGCCAGCCCGGAGGTTTTGCGGGAAGCTTACACCCGCCTGGCCAAACAGTGTCACCCGGACTTGAACCCTGACCAACCCCTCCTGGCCGAGCGCTTCAAGGTCGTGACCCACGCCTACGCGGTCTTGCGCGACCCCCAAGCCCGGGCCCGCTACGATCTGATCCGTCAAACCTTGAAAGGCCGACCCAAAACCGGAGCCGGGAGCAAGAAGCCCCCCATTAAGACCCCGAAGAGCCCGACCGCCGCCCAAGCCCAGGCCGAGCCCCAGGCTCCCCCCCAGACCGGGCCCAAAGCCGCGACCAAAACTCAGCGGGCCCAACCAGGCGGCCCCCAGACCCAAGCTCCCCCCAAAGGAGCCGCCACCCAAACCCAGGCCGAGCCCCGGCGGGCCCAGGCTTCCCCCCAGACCGAGGCCAAAGCCGCGACCAAAAACCAGCGGGCCCAACCAGGCGGCCCCCAGACCCAGGTCCCCCCCAAAGGAGCCGCTACCCAAGCCCAGTCTGCCCAAGCCCAGGCTACCCAGGCCCAGACGGCCCAGGGACCCACTCAACCCCGCTCACCCCAAACTGAGCCCAAGAAACCGAGCCAGGCGGCTGACCGGGCCAAAGGCTTAAAAACTGGTCGAGCCAGGAACGGTCAGAGCCCTCTGGACGCCACCCCCAAAAAGGGCTTCTGGACCAAGGCGACCGAAGCGGCCCGGAACTTTTTCAGCCTCGCCAAGTCCAAGGCCGGCTCAGCCTATGACATCTCTTATCGGCTGGCCATCTCGTCTCAGGCCGCCGTCACCGGGACCACGGTTTCCATCAACTACCTCCGCGACCAGGGTCAGCCGCAGCGGTTGGAGATCCACATTCCCCCAGGCGTCAAAAGCAACTCCCAACTCCGCCTGGCCGGTCAGGGCCATCTGGGCCCGAACCAGACCCGGGGCGATCTGGTCCTGACGTTGTTGGTGATGGGTTAGCTCAAATCGGGTTTAAGTCACCGGATCCCTGGGACTTGGCCAGCCTAACCCTGGCCAGGGGCGGTTTTTTCTGGCTCGAGCCGGACCCTCTTGAGGACCTCCGACGGGAATGACCTTGACTAAAATAGTTCGTTGGCGATCGCGGGGAAACTGGCGCCGCTGACCCAACAGACTTTTCCAGGCGAAGGGAGAGAGTTTTGTCCCGGCCAGGTTGGCCTGAGCCACTCCTTAGCCCGGAAAACAGAGTCAGGCCGCGATTTTTCTCTTTTTTTTGCCCGAGCCTGAGCCTCTCTCCCCCAAAAAACCGAGCCTGGAGCGTTTATTCGGCCCCCAGGCTTTGACCGGCGATGGGAGGAGAGATTTTTGGGTTAGCCGCCAGCCCTCGTCCCTGGATTTAGCCAGCCCCAACCCCGACCGGACGACCAGTCCGACTGGTTTTTCTACTGGAGACGCTCTGGTCGCTTGAGCTTATTTATTTTTCAGTGTTTTTTGGGGGTTTTTGCCATGAGCTTAAGCTTGGCCCTGATTTTGATTGTCGGCGTTCCGCTAAACCTGCTGAGCCTTGGCGTTGTCCTTTTGAGCCTGAAATATTACCGCGCCCGGACCCTGGAGCCCCAGACCGGGGAGTTGAGGTTTCTGACCAAGACCCTGGAGCGGAACCTCCGGGATCTGGAAACCCGGGTGGCCACCCTGGAGGACCTCATCCTGGAGGCCGACCAGAGCCAGACCTACCACCAGTGAGCGAGTAAGCCAAAGGTCGCCCAGCAAAAAAAAAGAGCCTCACGGGGCTCAAATTTAGTCAAGGGGGCCGGTCGTTTTTATTGCCGATAAGTTCTCAGCCTCTGGCCATTCTGGGCCAAAATACCGAAAACCACGGACGCCCAAGATATTCTCAACTATTTCTGATCCATTTCCCTCGCTATTTCTCAGACAAAAACGAGCCACTCGCCGAGCGGCCTTTGAGAAAAACCAGGATAACCTATCGGAGCTCCAGGCCCTTTAAAGCCTGGCTGATCTTGTCCACCAAGGGCTTCAGAGGCCAACAATAGTGAGGGGATCGCTCCCTCAAATTGGCCCAGGATTAAAGCTTAATCAGGCTTCCGCCGTGAGCGGGGAGCCTGAGCCTTTGGCGTCTTCGAGCCAAAAACCGCTGGTAGTAAGAAATGGCGGAAAATATCAAGCTGAAGATGGAGCTGACTTGCCTGCCGTCTCTGTCCAGGAAAGCCTGTCTGAGGCTCTCGCCCTGGATTTTAAGAGCGTCGATCGAGGGGAGGCTTAAAACGACCTTGAAACAATCCGAGCAATCCGCGTAGCGCGAGCGCCTGACCTCAAAATTGGGGAATCGGAAAGAGTAGGAGTCCTCAATCTCAGTCGCGCCGGTGACCGGGGCGGCCACTTCAACTTGTTTGATTGAGTCCACAGTCAGGTAACCGCTGTGAAAGAGGACCGGGGCTATCTCAAGATTATTCAGCTCAGTTTTGCGGACGTCCCTGGAAAGATTTGAATCCAGATTGGGCCGAACAAAATCCAGAGGTCTTTGATTAATCAGGGTGGTCAGAGGCCCAGGCCGACCGCTTTGGACCCAATAGCCATCAAAACGCTTGTTTTTAAAAAATTTGAGGATGGAATATGGATTGAGAACCCTGGTCTCGCCCCCCCCCAGTTGTAGCCGTCATACCAACGGAAAATTTTCGCCCGCAAATCTTCCACCGTGTCGGTGGATTTCATCTGACCGGTTTTTTTGCAGTTATCAAGGGTTGATTCCAACCGGTCGGCGAATAGGGAATCGAACTCGGCCAGGGTAAAACCGCACAGGCCGGCGTATTTGGGGTCCATCGAGATGTCATCAAGTTGGTTGGGCCCCGAGTCCATGGAAGTCAGGGCGTACCTGGTTATGCCGGTGATAAAGGTAAACCGGACCCGGTCCATTATTTCCGGTTTTTTCAGAGTAGCGAAAAAATCGTGAAGAATATCAGCGTTGGCCTGGGCCACCACCATATTAGCCATGTTTCTGGTCACCGGGGCGTCATACTCGTCAATGAGCACAGCTATTTCACTCTTGGACTCTTCGCTGAAAGATTGAATAAGATTCCCAAAATACGCGCCCGGGGTTATTCCCTCAACCTTGTGAGTCAAATTGGCTCTACCGGCGATACCTTTAAGATCACCAAGGAGGTTAGCCTTTAAAATCGCGGGACTTTCTGACTCCTGAGAGAGACTCAAAAAAATGACTGGCACCCTGGGAAAATCATAATCTGACCGGTCAATCCAAAGTCCCTTAAAACGCTCGCGATTGCCGGAAAAAAGCTCCCTCAAAGTGAATAACAAAAGGGTTTTGCCGAAACGGCGGGGGCGGGACAAGAAATAGCTTTTTTTCTTCGAGCCCCGCAGAAGCTCATAGATGTATCTGGTCTTATCCGCGTATAAAAGATTGTCGTCAATTATTCCCGCGAAAGTTTGATCTTCGCCAGGTAACTCTTTCAGGGTCATTAAACCAATCTAACTTCGGCCCAAGTCGCCAGAGTTGGCCCCACCGAGCGCCTGGGCCCCTTAAATCCCATCCCCAGACAGGCCTTGCAGGTCCGAGAAGCGCTCTTTCTGGAGGCGCTCAATCTGGGTGAGGCGGCCTTTTTTAAAAATCAAGATAACCTGCCCGAATTCCAGGCCCTTTAAAGCCTGACCTATCTTAACCTTCAAAGGCTGGGATTTCAAACTCTCGCCCTGGAGCCCCAGATTCCGATCACTGAGATCCTCGGGGTTGAAGTTTTCCTTGCGCTCCACCTGGACCACCCGAAAATTCTGGGTGATCAAAGCAATCTGGCCATGGTAAGTGTTTTTGACCAACTGGATCAGGCCTTCCAGGGCTATGGCGTCCAACCCCGGGCTCACCGGCTTATTCATGTTTTCCTTCCAACGCGCCCCAGATTGGGGCGAGGGCGACCAGCCTCGCGGGCCAGTCTAATTGACCACAGGCTGAGTTGGCTCGGGCTGGTTGAAATCCCCCCGCTCGACCCGAGAGCTCAGGCCCGCCAGCATTTCCAAGACCACCTCCGCCGGCAAGTCTTGACAGAGCCGGATGACCGAAATAGACAGAAGCACGCTCGGAAAAAGCTTCAGCCCATTTGTGTCGTCGGACCGCCGCAACTCGTCCTCAATCTGGTCTAAGGCCAGACAAAACCTCTGACTGACTCGCTCCAAGGCCTCCATTTCTTCCAGCATAAACCTACCTTCGCCTGAAAATAGCTCCGCTTAAACGTCGCTGGCCCCTCAGGCCCGGCGATTCCCCCACGCCTAGCCTATAAACTGGATTAATTCCAAGTTTCTGAGCCTTTTTTATCATTATACCATTTTTTTAAAGGAAGGCCCCCATGTCCAAGTCCGAACTTCTGTTTGAGAAAACCTTGAAGTTGATCCCCGGCGGTCTCAACAACCCGATCCGGTCCGTCAAGGTGGTCAAGGCCCCGCCCAAGTTTGTGGCCCGAGCCAAGGGAGCCAGGCTCTGGGACGTGGATGGGCGCGACTAGCTGGACCTGGTTAACTCCTGGGGCCCGCTGATTTTAGGCCACGCCCGGGCCGAGGTAGTCGAGGCCATTAAACTGGCCGCCGAGAAAGGCCCCTCCTATGGGGCCCCCTACGAGGAGGCAATCACCCTGGCCGCTCTCATCAAGCGCCATCTGCCCTCAGTTGGCAGGTCAGACTGATTAACTCTGGAGCCGAGGCCGCCGTGACCGCCATCAACCTGGCCCGAGGCGTAACCGGGCGAGAAAAAATCATCAAGTTCAGCGGTGGCTATCATGGCTACTCCGATAGCTTGATGGTCTCTGGCGGCAGTGGTTTATTCACTTTGAACAGTCCAGACAGCCAAGCCCTCCTTCTTAGCCTGATCAGACAGACCTTCAGTCTCCCCTACAATGACCCAGAGACGCTGGCGGAAATTTTTGAAAAGGAAGGGCCGGAAATCGCGGCGGTCATTGTCGAGCCCATAGTTGGCAACATGGGCCTGCTGGACGATGGAGCCATCGCCATAGATGGCCAGGCCCAGGTCAATAAAACCTTTAACCTTAAGCCTGAAAGGGCCATGGTAGTCCTTTTGGGTTATATCCCTCAAGGCCTATTCAATCTCAACGCCCATACTCCGCAACTCTTGGTCAAGCTCATCGCGCGGCAGTTTCTCTAAAACCAGCGCGGCCAGGAATTCGGTTGGTTTCCTCAGGGGTGAGCAATTTCAGGACGGCTTGACCTAACAGTTGTTTCTTTTCGAGGCCTGGATAGGTTTTTTTCTTATTTTAGTATCAATTTGAACTCTTTTATTACCATAAAGCTTTTTAGGAGCCAACTTATATAGGCTCTCATACACATCCTCAATTGGCGACAGCTAATCGGCTAAAGACACCAGAGCCTCTTTGACTTTAACGGTTAATTTTTGCTCGGGTTTGGCCCGATACTTGATCTCAAGGATCAAATAGATCTGACCAGGTAGCTCAACGCCGAGGTCCAAACGTCCCTGGGAACTGGGTATCTCACTGAAGACCTTGAAGCCCATAGCTATAAGGATCCCCTGGATTAGGCCGTGAAAAGCCTTCTCGCCCTCAAGCCTCTGGTAGTAAGAAATGGCGGAAAATATCGAGCTGAAGACGAAACTGACTTGCCTCGCGTCGCTGTCCTGGAAAGCCTGTCTGAAGCTCTCGCCCTAGGTTTTAAGCGCGTCGATCGAGGGGAGGTTTAAAACGCCCCTGAAACAATCCAAGCAATCCGAGTAGTGCGAGCGCCTGACCTCAAAATTGGGGAATCGGAAAGAGTAGGAGTCCTCAATCTCAGTCGCGCCGGTGACCGGGTCGGCCACCTCAACTTGTTTGATTGAGTCCACAGTCAGGTAACCGCTGTAAAAGAGGACCGGGACGATCTCAAGATTATTCAGCTCAATTTTGCGGACCCCCCTGGAAAGATTTAAATCCAGATTGGGCCGAACAAAATCCAAAGGTCTTTGATTAATCAAGGTGGTCAGAGGCCCAGGCCGACCGCTTTGGACCCAATAGCCATCAAAACGCTTGTTTTTAAAAAATTTGAGGATGGAATATGGGTTGAGAACCCTGGTCTCGCCCCACCCAGTTGTAGCCGTCATACCAATGGAAAATTTTCTCCCGCAAATCTTCCACCGTGTCGGTCGATTTCATCTGGCCGTTTTTTTTGCAGTTATCAAGGGTCGATTCCAACCGGTCGGCGAAAAGGGAATCGAACTCGGCCAGGGTAAAACCGCATAGGCCGGCGTATTTAGGGTCCATTGAGATGTCAGCGAGTTGGTTAGTCCCCGAGTCCATGGAGGTCAAGACGTGCCTGGTTATGCCGGTGATAAAGGTAAACCGGACCCGGTCCATTATTTCCGGTTTTTTCAGAGTAGCGAAAAAATCGTGAAGAATATCAGCGTTGGCCTGGGCCATCTCAACATTAGCCATGTTTCTGGTCACCGGGGCGTCGTACTCGTCAATGAGAACCGCTATTTCAGTTTTGGACTCGTTGTGGAGAGCCAGGATAAGGCTCTCAAAATACATGTCAGAGGTCTTTCCTATGACCTTATTGTCCAAATTTGCTGTTTGGGCTATAAGCTGGAGAGAAGTGAGAAGGCTATCCTCAAGAATTTGAGGAGTTGGTGTCTTCATAGAGAGACTCAAAAAGATGACGGGAATCCTGGGAAAATCAAAATCGGACCGGTCAATCCAAAGTCCCTTAAAACGCTCGCGATTGCCGGAAAAAAACTCCCTCAAAGTGAATAACAAAAGGGTTTTGCCGAAACGGCGGGGGCGGGACAAGAAATAGCTTTTTTCTTCGAGCCTCGCAGAAGCTCATAGATGTACCCGGTCTTATCCGCGTATAAAAGATTGTCGTCAATTATTCCCGCGAAAGTTTGATCATCGCTAGGTAACTCTTTCAGGGTCATTAAACCAATCCTAAATCCACCCCAAGTCGCCAGAGTTGGCGCCGCCGAGCGCCGGGACCGCTTAAATCCCATCCCCAGACAGGCCTTGCGGGTCCGAGAAGCGCTCTTTCTGGAGGCGCTCAATCTGGGTGAGGCGGCCTTTTTTAAAAATCTAAATAACCTGCCCGAATTCCAGGCCCGTTAAAGCCTGACCTATCTTAACCTTCAAAGGCTGGCATTTCAAACTCTCGCCCTGGAGCCCCAGATTCCGATCACTGAGATCCTCGGGGTTGAAGTTTTCCTTGCGCTCCACCTGGACCACCCGAAAATTCTGAGAGATCAAAGCAATCTAGCCATGATAAATGCTCACGAGGGGACGCCCTCACCCCCGTGTCATGAAACTCAGATTGCTTTTTACTGTGATTTCTGCTACTTACGATGAGTTTCCCGGTACGTGTTTTTGACCAACTGAATCAGGCCTTCCAGGGCTATGGCTTCCAGCCCCTGGCTCACCAGCTTATTCAGGTTTTTCTTCCAACGCGACCCACCGATTGGGGCGAGGGCGATCAGCCTCGCGGGCCAGTCTAATTGACCACAGGCTGAGTTGGCTCGGGCTGGTTAAAATCCCGCCGCTTGACCCGAGAGCTGAGGCCCACCAGCGTTTCCAAGACCACCTCCGCCGGCAAGTCTTGACAGAGCCGGATGACCGAAATAGACCGAAGCGCGCTCGGCAAAAGCTTCAGCCCATTTGTGTCCTCGGACCGCCACGACTCGTCCTCGATCTGGTCCAGGGCCAGACAAAACCTCTGACTGTCTCGCTCCAAGGCCGCCATTTCTTCCAGCGTAAACCTACTTCGCCTGAAAATAGCTCCGCTTAATCGTCGCGGCCCCTCAGATCTGGCGAAACCCCCACGTCTGGCCTATAATCTGGATTAATTTCAAGTTCCTGAGCCTTTTTTCAATTTTAGCATTTTTACCAAAGGGAGCCCCCATGCCCAATTCCGAGCGTCTGTTTGAGAAGGCCTTGAAGTTGATCCCCGGCGGCGTTAATAGTCCGGTCCGGTCCGGCCAGGCGGTCAAGGCCACGCCCAAGTTTGTGGCCCGGGCCGAGGGAGCCAGGCTCTGGGACGTGGACGGACGCGACTACCTGGACCTGGTCAGCTCCTGGGGCCCGCTGATTTTAGGTCACGCCCGAGCCGAGGTGGTCGAGGCCATTAAACTGGCCGCCGAGAAAGGAACCTCTTATGGGGCCCCCCATGAGGCGGAAATAACTCTGGCCGCCCTGATTAACCACCATCTGCCCCAACTCGACCAGGTCAGGCTCGTCAACTCCGGGACCGAGGCCACCATGACCGCCCTCCGGTTGGCCCGAGGCGTGACCGGGCGGGACAAAATCCTCAAGTTCAGCGGTGGCTATCATGGCCACTCGGACGGCTTACTGGTGGCCGCCGGCAGTGGGCTGGCCACATTTGGCCAACCCGCCAGCCTGGGCGTCCCCCCAAGCCTGGCCGCCTTGACCCTGGTCGCCCCTTATAATGACCCCGCTAGCCTGAAAACCATTTTTGACCAGGTCGGCCCCGATATCGCGGCGGTCATTGTCGAGCCCATCGCCGGCAACATGGGCCTGGTTCTCCCCAAGCCGGAGTTTCTGGAGGCCTTAAAGACTCTGCCAAAACAATATGGAGCCCTCCTGATCGTCGACGAGGTCATCACCGGCTTTCGAGTGGGCTTGGGCGGGGCCCAGACCCTCTACGCTCTCCAGCCGGACCTGACCTGCCTCGGCAAAATCATTGGCGGGGGCCTGCCGCTAGCGGCCTTGGGCGGTCACCAAAAATTCATGAGCCAACTGGCTCCTGAGGGAAAAGTCTATCAGGCCGGAACTTTATCCGGCAATCCTCTGGCCGTGGCCGCTGGAATCGCCACCCTGAAAATCCTGGAACAAAACCCGGCTATCTATGACCAACTGGCGGCCTTGGCTCAGACCCTGGCCGAGGGTCTGGCCAGCCTGGCCCAGAAAAAGGGTCTGCCTCACACCATCAACCGGCTGGGCTCCATGTTCACTCTTTTCTTCGCTCCAGAGCCGGTTTATGACTGGAATTCCGCCCAAAAATGCGATCAGGAGATCTTTGGGGCCTATTGGCGGGCCATGACCGCCAGCGGCCTGTGGCTGCCGCCCAGTCAGTTTGAGACAAATTTCCTCTCCGCGGCCTATACCGAGGCCACGGTGACGGAGGCTCTGGAGCGGGCCGAGGCTGGGTTTAAGAAAATGTAGAAGGCATTAGCCTGAGAGGGCCTGAACTAGGGAGAGGGTCTGGGCCAGGCCTTCTCTCCGCGCTCGGTGGAGGCGCGACCTGGCCGTTACCCGCCCAAGCGACTCCCTCGCGCCAAGCCTTTTTTGCCGCCATCCCCAGAAATATACAACTAGCTTTCTCGGACTCTCCCTAACCACCTGACCCAAAAATATCTCTCCAAACCAAAAAACCGGTCTCCCCGAAGGGAGACCGGCTAAAAAACCCGAAAGCCAGGTTGGCTTTAGATGTCCAGCCAGCTGGCGCTGAAGAGGGAATGGCCCAGAATGACCTTGGCGGTCTTAACCACGTCCACTTCTTTCTTGTCCATCTTGCTGTAGTCGTATTCTTTGCCGTCCATGACCCCGTAGACCAACTCGACAAACCAGGGGCTCTTCCCTTTGGCCAGGTCCATGATGTCCTTGTCAAACGCGTCGACGATGGAGCTGTACATGCCCTTGCGAGCCAGCATGCACATATAAACCTGATTGAGGATGGGCCGCAGATGATCGGGGTTGCCGTTGGAGATGTTCGACAAGCCATTGGTGGACTTGCAAACGCCGCCTTCCTCAATGGCCCCGACGATATCCGGCAGCATCTCAAAGAACTCAAGGTTGTTCATCAGCTGGTCTTGCTGAATGTTGACCGGGGTGATGATGGGATCGACCCAGGCGCTGGCGACCGGAATGCCCAGGCCAGCCGCGTGCATCAAAAGCTCGGTGGTCAACTCGGCCCGCTCGTTGGCGTCGCGAGCCATCCCGGTCGGACCCCACATCAAGGCCACGTAACTACAGCCAAACTCTTTGACCAGAGGCAGGAGAACCTCATAGCGCTCCGGGCGACACATGATGGAGTTAATCAGAGGGGGCTTCTTACAGACCTTGAGGCCCGCGGCTATGGCGTCGATGTTGGTGGTGTCCAAAACCAGGGGGATATCCGTAATTTCCTGAACCAGATTAACTACCCAAGGCATCAACTCCGCGCCGTTCTTCCGTGCCGGCCCGAGGTTGATGTCGATCCAATCAGGCTCGGTGGCCACGAGGGCCTTAACCATGTCCTGGACGGGCTTGGGATCCTTGGCCTTGAAGGCCGCGCCAATTTTCTTGTTGATAACGTTAAGATTCTCAGCAAGAGTTACCATGTATGTTTCAGCCATAGACATCCTCTCTGACGACAAGCGATAGCCAGTCGTAAACAAAATAAGCTAAAGATAAGGGCGACGGGAGACGTCGCCCCCTTGGAGCCCCATTAAGCGACACTGAACTCTTTGAGGAACTTGGTCAAGTGGGCCGCCTCTCGAGGCCCAATAGCGACTTTCCAACCCGGTAGCTCCTCTTCCATATCACCTGATATGGCCGCGGCGTACCCTGGGATAATCACGGACTTGTGCTTGATCTTGTCCACAATGCCGCTCCGCTTCAAGACAAACTGACCAACGTCATCGCCGGAGAATTTACCGGCCGCCCAGGCTGTCAAAACCGAAAGGCCCTCGGAGTCCTTAATTAATAACCAGCTGGGCACCCGGCTGGCCTCTACCTCGCCAGAAACAATAAAATAAGTCAAAGAGAAATTGGTGGTTACCAGGACCGGGCTGTTCTCGTCAGGATCGTTGATGGGATAAATGCCCTCAGTCTGGGTCATGGGCCGCTGCGGGTCAGTGAAGATGTTGAGCCGCTGCAGCAACAGAGGGAAGACCACGGCGCCGTCCAGATCCGAGAGGACCACAATGCCGGCGTACTTGGCGATCAGGCTGGCCGCCACCGGAACTTGCAGGGCCAGATTGTCGGTGATCTCGTTGGGGAACGTGATGGTGCCGTAGCCATAATCGCGGTTCTGACCAACCAGGGCCGCCCGCCGCATGGCCACCGAATCCTGGAAAACCTTCTTGGGCGTCCGGGCCCCGGTGTCCACCACAATGTCATTGATCCCGGCCTCTTTGAGACCCTTGGTCAACACGGCCACCTCGTCCAGGTCCTTGGCCTTGAGCCAGACCGGAACCTTGGCCGCCTTGGCCACCTCGGCCACTTCCTTGTAATTGGCCGCCGTGGCCGGCCCGATCAGGGGGTTCTTGCCAGCCAGGGCTTCCGCGGCTGATTTCAAGGCCGCCACATCCTCGCTGTAAAGAACCACTGACAAATCGCTGTTGTCCACCACCGCCTTGGCCGCCGCCGCCAGATTGGGGCCGCCCTTGACAATGGCCAACTCAGGCCGCAGATTCAAGCCCACCCGCAGATACTGGAGAGCTTGCCACCTCTTGACTGTGGCCGCGATGTCCGCCGCGCTTTTGCTGTCCTCAATCAACCCGCCGATGCCGGTGGGGTTGAAGAAAGTCTTCTCGTGGCGATACTGGACCGTCTCGCCGCCAACCTTGATGGCCGTGGCCCCAGAGCCGATAGTCACCGGCCTGATTGGGGGAGCCGAGGCGGCCGAAAGCTTCTCCCGAGAGGCTTCGGAAACGTCTGGACAGGCGTCCAACTCCGCCTTGCCCGAGGCCAGGTTCATGGCGAAAGCCAGACAGGTTGGGGACCCACACTTCTTGCAATTGGTGCCTGGTAAAAGTTTAAAGATCTGAATACCGGTCAGAGCCATTGGTAACTCCTAAAATCTGTCAGACTGAGCCTGACTCTAAGATGTTCCCGCCTGGCCTGAACCTAAGAATAAGGCGCTCGTCTCCAGCGGCGGGGTCAATCAGGGGTCCCCCTTTGGGTAGGGGACCCCCTGGTCAAATATAATGATGGCTCACCCGAACAGGGATTCCATCTCCAAAGCCGGGTGCTGCTTTTCCGTGAGGAAGGGCAGAATTTCCTCCTCGGTCAAGCCCACAGTCTCATCAGCGATGCGGTCCACCAGATCCGGGATACCCAGCTCCTGGCCGCGCTTTAACAAGTTGTCGCGAAGCTCGTCCTTGAGGCCCTTGGGCATCCAGACCAGGCGCTTGAGCCCACCGTCGCCCACCAGGAACTTCTTCTGAATAATGTTGTACTTGGAGTGGCCGACAAAGCCCGGGGCCTGGTTACCGCCACCCATGGTGCCGGCCAAAGTCGAGAACTTCATGCCGCTGGGGGTCTCGCCAGTGTAGTCGCGGTTGACCGTCATGATGCCGTTGCAGGAAGGCAGAACGGCGGCGATGCACTCGCAACAACCGCAGGTGGTCATGGGATCGTTCATCAGGCTGTAGAAGCAGACGTTGGTAACCGCCTGCCGAGAAGCCTTCTCAATGAACTCGTTGGCGCCCTTGTATATGCCCAGCCGAGTGTCCAGGATCTCGCCCTTCTCAATGGGCTGGTTGGGGCCAGTGGGGTTGATCTCGAAACTGGCCTTGCAATCCATCCAGTTGTAGGCTCCGCACAGACCAGTCCGCTCCGGGGAAACCACGCAAACGTGGTTGGGGGCGAAACTCTGGCAGAGGGTGCAGCTGTAATAGGTCTCAGTCCCCTCGTCGGTCATGTTTTCCACGCGGGCGTCACGCACCACGTAGACGTGGCGGGCCTTTTCGCGCATTTCCTCAGCCTGCTTGGCGTCGGTGTAGAGCTTAACCTGAAGCTTGTCAAAGACAGCCCCAAAGTCCTGATGGAGCTTGGCGTGCAGAATCGTGCCGATGTGCTTAATGGTGAAGCCCTTGGCCACGGCCTCCTTGGAGACCCGAATCATGCCGATATCGCGCTGGCCGGTGTGCATGAGACCCTGAGCGTAGTTGACCAGGTGGTGGATCTGCCGCTCCAGGATGGGCTCGAAGTCCTCCTGGAACTTGCGGCCAGCCACCTCGACCACGATAGCCAGAGGCAGGGACCCGCCTTCGGGCACGTCCTTGATATCCGGGCCAAAGACCTCGATCTTGCCATCCTCGACCTGATCCATGGGGGCCGAGGTGACCCACTCGACTGTGGCCGTCTTCGAGCCGCCACCGATCTCCAGGTACATATCGTTCTTGCGGATGCGCTCGCCCTCGAAAGCCGGCCCGTAAGCCACAGGCACGTCCACAGTGGCCACGGTGGTCTTGAGGCCGCGGACTTCCACCGACTTCTGGACCATCTCCTTGAGGGGCACGTTGGCCACAACGTGCTCGTAGGTGCACACGCCGGTGGGCAGGATCTCGGGGATGTCCGTGTCAGACAGGGTCGGGAAACCCCAGTTGACGCAGCCGGCGGCGTTGGCGGCCCACTCGGCGTTGACTTCGCCCATGGCGTTAATGAAGGCGAAAATGCGGTCCTTATTATAAAGGAGCATCCGGCGATAGTCGCCAGGCCTGACGCCACCAAAGGCCATGGCCGCCCGGTTGGCGAAACCCAGCGCGAAAACGGCCGCCGAGATGTCCGGGCCAAAGGAGACCAAGCGGGTGTTCCAGCCGATCTCAACCCCGGCCTCTACCAGCTGCTCGGAGAAGGTGGTGCCGCCCTGGTTGGCGCACATGAAGACGTAGATGGAGCGCTTCTGGTAATCCAGGGCGATCTCCTTGGCGATCTCCGGATTGGGGGCGGCCCCGACGATGGCCACGAAACCAGGGGCCGAGCCATCGACGAACTGCACGCCGCGTTTCCGGAAAACCGTGTCCTCCGCGGCGCCCAGCCAAATCTTGCCCTTCTCCAGGTCCACTTCCTCGGAGACGATGTAGAAGTCTGGATCCTCCACGTACCGGATGGCCTCAACCACTTCCTCGGCCAGAATGGCCGCCATGCCGGCGTCCAGCAATGGCCCCAGGTAAGGCAAATAGTTCAGGCTCTTGACGTGGGGAGGCAGCAGGGCCCGAGCCACTTCCAGGGGCTTCTTGGCGTCGCCCAGAGTTTTGACCGGCAAGCCCAGAAGAGAGTAAATGATGGGCAGATAATAGGCCGTGTTGGGGAACTCCAGTTTCTGATCTGGCCCATATTTTTCCAAAGCCCGAGCGTATTTGCCCTCAGCTTTTTGGACTATGTTATAGCCACCTTGGATGGCGGCGAAGGCTACTAGCTTAGACACGAAAAACCTCCGTCTAGCGTTAGAAACACCGGGATAATGGGCGGCGGGCCGACCCGCCGCCCCAGGCTGTGGAACTTATCAGGCCGCCTCAATCTTCTGACGGTCAGCCATATCCATCAGCACGCGCTCGCGGGCCTTGTCGATGCCCAGAGCCGCCCTCTTATTGTCGATGTGGATCAGGATCTTCTGCGCGGCCAGAACCGGGTCGGGCTCGTAGTCCCAACGCCCGCCGTACAGCTCCTCCATATCGTGTTCCAGATGTTTCTTGACCGTGGGCGAGCCATTGATGGGCAGGGAAACACCCAACATGACATACACCCCGGAGGTGACGAAATACTGCCCGATGCCAACGGCTTTCTCACTCATCCAGCCAGGGGCGGCCCCGGCGGCCGGCAGATCGGCCAGTTCCTTGCCCAGCCCGCCAGCCTTGACGACCTCGGTGGCCGCCGTGAGAATGCGGGAGTTATCCAGGCAGGAGCCCATATGCAGAACCGGCGGAATGCCCACCGTCTCGCAGACCTCAGCCAGACCAGGCCCAGCGTAAACCGCCGCCGCCTCAGGAGTCAGCAGACCAGCCTTGCCGCAGGCCATGGCCGAGCAGCCGGTGGTCAGAACGATGACATCGTTCTTGATCAGCTCCTTGATCAGGGCCAGGTGGACCTCATCATGCTCCATGCGGGCGTTGTTGCAACCAACCACGCCGCAGACGCCGCGGATGCGGCCATTGATGATGTTATCATTGAGGGGCACGAAAGAGCCCCGGAAAGTGCCGCCCAGATGGTACTTGATGGCCTCGGTGGAGAAGCCGACCACCATCCGGTTGGTGTCGGAGGGGATATTGACCTCGCCGCGGTTCGGGAAGTTGTCGGCCGCGATTTTGATGATCTCTTTGGCCTTATCCAGGGCGGCGTGCTCCTCGAAGTTGACGTGAACAGTGTTCTTGCCCGAGGCGCACTTGGCGATAGGCATAGTAGTGATGAACTTGGTGTGGTAGCACTCAGAGACGTTGGCCAAGTTCTCCATGACGCACTGAACGTCCACCACCATGGCCTCAACCGCCCCAGTGATGACCGCCAACTCTTGCTGGAGATAATCGCCAGCGATGGGCATGCCGTGCCGGACCAGGATCTCGTTGGCCGTGCAACACATCCCGGCCACAACGTAGCCATTGGCTCCCTTGGAGCGGGCGTATTCCTGCATTTCAGGCAAATTGACGGCGCAGACAATCATCTCGGAGACCAAGGGATCGTGGCCGTGGACAATGATGTTGATCTTGTCGCGGGACAGGACGCCGAGGTTGATCTTCCCGGTGTTGGGATAGGGGGTGCCGAACATGATGTCCTGCAGATCCGTGGCCATCATCGAGCCGCCCCAACCGTTGCCCAAAGAGCAGCGGGCGCCTTGCTTCAACAGGTTCCGGTAATCCTGATCCACGCCCATATGGGTGCGGTGCATGATTTCCACGACCTCGCGATCAATGCCGCGAGGTTTGACATCCTGCTTGGCCCAGCGATCCTGGGTGGCCTGAGGAGCGCGCTTGAGGTAGATCAACTCCCCTTGCTGCTGACCCCACTGACCCAGAGCGACTTCCCCGACCTCCACGGCGATGTCCCACTTGTCGCGGGGCACTTCCACGCCGTTCTCCTCAACCGTGGTCGGGATGCCAAAAAAGCCGGCGACCTCGCGCAGCTTGATCTCATCCTTAATGGTGTAGTCGTTGGCTTCGCGGCGGGCCATAGCCAGGAAGGTCTCGGTGACGCTGCGGCCATGATCGGAGTGGGAGGCGCAACCGGCGGCGATCATGCGCAGGAGGTTACGGGCCACAATGGTCTCTGGGGTGGCCCCGCACAAACCAATGCGCTTGTCAGGTTCGGTCCCGTCCTTAATAGCCTTGGTCAAAGGCACCCGACAGGGGCCTTGGGAGCAGATCTTACAACAGATACCCTCGGTGCCTATATTGCACTGCTTCATCTTGATCGCTCGGTCGAAAATGGTTTCAATGCCCTTCGACTGAGCCAGGTGAAGCATCTTTATTGTGGCCTTGTCAACGGTTACGTCTTCAGGCACTGCCAGTTTACCAGCGTTGGCTTCTGACATTGGCGGACTCCTTCATGGAATTCCCGCGCGCTACTGATTCGCGTGGGTTGTATTCGGCCATGACCAACAATTTAGGCCAGGCCCTGGTGAGCTTTAGCCCCAGGCGCGAGCCAAGGGCTAATAGCGGGGGATTCGGACGTGAACTCGATCCAGCTCGGCGAGGATGGCGTTGGAAACCTCATCCTCAACCTTGCTCTCAGGCGCTTTCTTCTCAGGGGGAGCGGCTTTAGCCGGCTTTTTCTCTTCAGCTTTTTTAGCGCTCATGGCTAACTCCTTGATGGGGCCAAAATTCCCAAAACCTGGCGGCCTTGGGAATTGAGGCTGGTTTGCCGTTTAATATTTTAACTATCGCCTAGGCGATAGGGGTAATCGGTACGTTAAGGTAGCCATCGCCCTTGATTTCCCCGCCATCGGCCCACAGGTCGATATAATAGCGGACAATCTTGAGGGACTCGGGATGGGACAAGACCAGAAGACTGGTCCCGGCCGCGCACAGGGAGACGGCCTCGGTGACCTCCATGAGGACCCCGCGGCTGTTCTGGTCGCCCAAGGTGGGGACATCCTCGACCTTTTGGTTGGCTTCCTTGGTCTTCCAGATTTCCTCGCCCAACATATTGATGATGGGCTGCTGGAGTTTGTCGTCAGCCTGCAGCAGGGCCGCGGCCTGGAGACGCTCCATGACCGAGTAGCAGTACTCCATGCCATAACCCAGGCCACCGGTATTGGGATCGATAAGAATCTTGTCGGGCTTGATGCCCAGATCCATCAAAAGAATGTTCAGCTGCTTAGCCAGGTTGACATCAATGGGCGAGCGGGCGATGACCGTATGCCCATAAGCCAGGGCCTGGGCCCCAATCTGCTTGTAGTTCTTGTCAGTGATGGGCCCGATGACGAGATTTTTGCCGGCGAATTTCTCACAAATAGCCGACAGGGTCTCAACGTCTTTATCCTTGTTGTCCACGCCGAACACGATAACCGGGACATCCACGGCGTCTAGGACTTTTTGAGTCGCGGCCACCGCCTCGGCGGCGCCGGCGTTCTTATCGTTGGGGTCCGTGCTTTTGAGGGTCAAACAGACCATATCGGCCCCATATTCCACCGCTTTTTTGGCCCAGGTCCCAGGATCGCCAAGAACTCCCTCGTAAGCCGCGGCCAGCGGAGCGGCGTAAGACTCACCCGGATCCATGTCCCAAATCTGCAGAGCCAGCTTGGGCTTATTGGGGAGCGCGCCCTCAAAATCATAGAAAGGAAAAGCGGCCTGACCACCCAAATTGATTTTCTGGGCTCCGACCGGAATAACATTAATTTTGCCGCTGTACTTAACGGTGTTAACTTGGAAGGCCAAAATCCACCTCCTGAAAAATCGGGCCAGCCATCTCAGTGTTTAGGGCTCGCGACCGCTTCATGTTTGATAGCCACGCGGCCAGTCATGGCCGATTGGCCTGGCTTTCAACCGGGTCCTGTTTGGGTCAGGGTAGTCAAGGCCAGGATAATTGATAAAAAAAAGCCGTATAAAAGACTGACTTTATGCGAATAAGAGACTAAAAAGGTTTTTTAACCTATATTGAAACCCGCCGGGCCAACCCGATCGCGGGGTAGAATAGGAAATTTGATTAAATGTCCCCAAACTTGGGCCTAACCAATTGGAAATCATCACAGATCCAAGAGGCCAAGACCCGAAAAATTAACGATCAATGTCGCTAAATTGTTACTATTTAATTTTGGAAATTCAGGTCAAAGGTATAAAGCGCCAAAAACCTCGTAAATTATTTAAGGTTGTCCCCCCCAAAGCCTGTTATTGCGCTCTGGCGATTCGGAACTACCCCAGCGTTTGGGCGCCTCACAGTAGCTCTCTGGGCCGGGCATTAAACTCAGTATTAGCGTGATTTATTATGAGTAACTTCAAGGCTATTTGTCAAGTCAATTTTTGACTTTCTCCGGCCCTCTCGCCCGTTTTATCTGGCCACATGCCGGCTTGCCTTCCCTTTAATTACTAACCTTGGTTATTAACTAACCTTGATTTTGGGTTTTTTTTGTTCCACTGGCCACAATTATTTTTTCGCGGCCCGAAAAAATTTTTCTGCCAAAATCTCCAAAATCGTCAATCATCATATAGACCTGACCTCCTGGCGAACAAAAGCCAGATAGGCCGCGATGAAGGTCGCCAAGGTAAACCCGGCCAGGATCAAAAGCTCCGGGGTCATCAAAGCCAGGGACTGCCCAAATGACAACCCCCCTCGGAAGTGGTTCAAAAGGATCCGGTTAACCCGGCTGGAGACCGCCATCTGAAAGGCTTCGGAGCTACCCCGGTTGGTGGGGTCCAGGAGAGTCTGGGAGGCTTGGTTGTACAGACCGGTGGGCGAGACTTTGGCGACAAGCTGGTTGACCAGATCCCGATCGGCCAACTCCTGGTAAGTGGGCCGCTGCGAGTCGGCGGCCGGGGTCAGAACCTGAGCTAGGGCCTGACCCAGAACCGGCAGAAAGAAAGCCACCAGAATCCACAAGGCCGCCGAGGCCAAGGCTGAGGTGGCCACGGATCGGAAAATTATGGAAAAGACAATGGCCAGGCCCAGCCAGAAACCGATGTAGATCAGGCTCAGAATCCAAAAGGCCAAAAGGCGCAGAAGCTCCTCCGGCGTGGGGGTGACCCCGGCCCCGATCAGGCCCAGGGCTCCCAAAAGGATCATTAAGGCTGAGAGGGTGATGGCCACTGTGATGAGCCCGGCCAGGTATTTGCCCAGAATGACCTCATCGCGGTAGATGGGCTGGGAGAGGATCTTGGATAATGTCCCCTGGGCCCGTTCGCGGTTAATGGCGTCAAACCCCAGAACCAGGCCCAACAGAGGACCAAAGAGGGCTAGAAAGACAGTCAAGGGGAAAAAGGCCCCAGTGGCTGTAAAGACCAATAGAAAAGCCCGGCCTTCCATGAGCTCGTGGCTCCCGGCGGACAGAGCCTCCTTAATCCCCTGGCTGGCCAGATGAGCTCCTAGAAAGCTGATCATGCAGATTAGGGAGATGATGATCAAAAAACGGGTGGAGCTGAAATGGTCCGCCAACTCCTTGCGGATAATGGCTCTCACGTCAGGCCCTCCTGGCTGTCGGCCCGGAAATACCGCCGATAGACTTCCTCAAGGTTAGGCTCCAGGCCGGCCTCTTGGGCCAACTCCTCAATTGAGCCTAAAGCCAACAGATGGCCACGGTTTAAGATGGCCACTCGATGAGCCACTCGGGCCACCAAATGGAGCAGATGGGAAGATAATATAATAGTTAAGCCTTTTTCCCTGGGCAAGCGCTCAATCAGGTCCAGCATGGTAGCGATACCTTCTGGATCCAAGCCTAAAGTCGGCTCGTCCAGAAAGATCAGCTTGGGTTTTTTGATTAAAACCTCAGCCAGACCCAACCGCTGCCGCATGCCTCGGGAATAGGTTCCCACCAGGCGGTCGCGAGCTTCCCACAGGCCCACGAGCTTCAGGGTTTCGGCCATAATTTCCTGGACATGGGTCAGGCGATTGAGCTCAGCGACGTACTCCAGATTCTCCTGGGCGGTCAAGTCACCGTAAAAGCCCATGTTCTCTGGCAGATAGCCCACCTGGGACTTGACCTTCAGGGGCTCCTTAACCGGATCCAGGCCCAAGACTCTGGCTTCCCCAGAGCTGGGCTCAGACAGCCCCAACAACATTAATAATGTTGTGGTCTTGCCCGCCCCATTAGGGCCCAAAAAACCAAAGATCTCCCTCGCCCGCACCAGCAGGTTGAGCCCACTGACCACCGTCTCCCGACCATACCTTTTGGTCAGGTTATTGGTCTCGACCACATTCTCAGTATTTGTCATTAGAATTCTTAATCAATGGATGACCAATGAAATATTCTTAGAAATCAAAAAGTTACGCCTCAAAAACAGCTGTTTTTTCCACATGGCCATTATATAACAAATTTATTGACCTGTCGACCAGAGACCCTCAGGGCTTCAGGTCAACAAATTTTTTAAATTAGAATTTTAACTCTTTATTTAATTTAATATTAGTTTTATTGTTATAATTTGATATTTAAAACAATCATCAATCTAATTGCCAAAGACAGCATCTTAATATTTCTATTTAAGTCATATTTTATTAATAAAATATTTTAGATATAAATATTAACTAAGAGTAAAAAATAATAGTTTCTATATATCAATTAATTATTAATATTTTAAAAAAAATATTAACTTATAATATAACAAAATTTAATATAATACTCTTATATAATGTTGTTATATTTTAATTAAGCTGATGTTAAATCAATTAATTCAATAAAAAACAAAAATAAACAATATAAATCAAGTATTATTAATACTTAAATTTATAAATAATTTTTTATTGCTATTAAATAAATAAATTAAATAATTATATAAATTTTTATAGTTTTTTTGATTTTATGTGACGTCCATTTTTCGTTTTTTTTCTCCGTGGCCAAAATTTAAATCGCTGAAAAAAATTTTGCCTTTACCTGAACTCATGTTATAATTTTTTTATTAAAGGTTTTTCCAAAATTTTAAGGCAAGCTGTCTGCCAGGGCAACCGTATTTACAGAAATAAAGTAGTAGACTAATCTCTCTCGAATGTTGCTTATTTTGTATGTTGTTAATTTTTAAAGGTTTGCGATAAATAACTAATTTTTGGATTATATTATGAAAATAGAATCAATTAAATTAAAAAATTTTAAGTCATTACAAGATATATATATTAATAATATACCATCATTTTGCATCTTAATAGGACCTAATGGCGTTGGAAAATCTTCATTATTTGACGTTTTTGGTTTCCTTCAACACAGTTTAACTTATAATGTAAGCACAGCAATAAAACATCGTGGCGGGTGGAAAGAAGTTGTCTCTCGTGGCCACGAAAATGAAAATATTACAATAGAGTTTAAGTCTCGGATAAAAATCAATAAAGTTGATAGATTAGTTACTTATAGCCTTGAATTAACCAATAAAGCTAATAAAATTGAGGTCGCAAGAGAAGAATTAAGTTACAAACGAGGATCAGCAGGATCACCATTTAAATTTTTTAAATTTAATTTTGGCGAAGGTGAAGCTGTCGTTAACGAAGAAGATTTTTCTACAGAAACCAAAAAATTGAATAAAGAGCCTCAAAATTTGGAAAATTCTGATATTCTTGCTATTAAAGGTTTAGGCCAATTTCAAAAATTTAAGGCCGCAAACGCGTTTCGTCAACTTATTGAAAAATGGCACTTTTCAGATTTTCATATTGGCTCACCTCTGGCTTCCAAAGACATCGCTGGGCAATCGGTACACTTATCTGAGACTGGAGATAATATTCAATTAGTAGCTAATAGGCTGTTTTCAGAACAATCTGAAATTTTAAAAAAAATTATTGTAAAAATGAAAGATAAAGTCCCAAGTATTGAATCTATTTTTACTGAATTATCTCATGATGGAAGATTATTATTAAAATTTAAAGATTTATCATTTATAGATCCATTTACAGATAAATTTGTTTCTGATGGAACAATTAAATTGTTTGCATATTTACTGTTATTATATGATTCTAACCCTCACCCTCTTTTATGTGTTGAAGAGCCTGAAAAACAACTATATCCACCCCTACTAGAAGAATTAGCTGAAGAATTTAGGCTTTATTCTTCTCAATATAATGGTGAAGGCGGTCAAGTCTTTGTCTCCACCCATTCTCCTGATTTTTTAAATGCCGCTAATATAGAGGAAGTATTTTTTTTAACCAAAAAAGATGGTTTTACAAAAATTTTTAGGGCTAAAGATGATGAACAAATTTGTGAATATATAAAGAATGGTGCTAAAATGGGATATTTGTGGCAACATAATGTCTTTCCTTTTTGATAATAAAAAATGTTTTTGCAATGTTTTTAATATTTTTAGTTGAAGGTCAGTCAGATAAAATTTTGCTAGAGGCTATTATACCGAATTTAATTCCTTCCGACAAAAATATCGAACTAAAATTTACTATTTTTTCTGGTAAACACGATTTATTAAATAATATGAAATTATTTATTGATCAATGGAAAAAACCAAATTCATTATTTATAATTTTATGTGATCAAGACAAAGAAAATTGCCTCCTTTTGAAAGAAAAAATAAATAATATACTAATAAATAGCAATAAAAAATTTCTTGTCCGCATAGCCTGCAAGGAATTAGAGTCCTTTTACCTCGCGATTTAGCCGCAGTTGAAAAGGGTCTGTTTTTGTCTGGTCTTAAGAAAAGTCAAGAAAAAAAGAAATTCCGAAATCCCGACTCGCTTGAAAACCCAAGTAAAGAGCTAATAAAACTAACCAAAAAAAAATACCAAAAAATCGCTGGTAGTAAAGCGATAGCTCCACATTTAAATCTTCAATTAGGCACAAATAAATCTACTAGTTTTAATAAATTATTGTCTGGAATAATTAATACAATAAAAAACAATAATATTTTATAACTTTAACATATTTTATATATTATAAATAATATTTTAATAATTAGACGCTATTATTAAAAAATCACATCTTAAATTGTAATTTCACTCTTGCCAGCCAGTCGCCAAAAAAATTTAAAAAGTCGCTTTCAATCAAGTCAAGGCTACCCCTCTGAGGTTGTTCAAAAAATAATTATATGTCCAAAAATTTGTTCACTCTGTTCAAATTTTTGGTTCAAATTTTTGGACACAATCCCATTTTTTGAACATGTTCCTCGTTAACAAGCTAAATCCCTGGGTTTTTGCCCCGGATCCATTTGGCGCTGGTTTTGCTTTATATCTAATCATCTGGGTGAAACGCCCATTCACCCTAAAGAACTTAAATCAGTTTCTCCTTGTTAAATAAATATCAGCGATAAAAACCGGAGCTCGCCCAAGCCCCGGTTTTTTGTTTTCTACATTCAGATTTAATTACCACTTTTTAACAGTCCCGCCTCGGCTTAACCAACTAATCTTGACAAGCTTAGGCCGGATCTCCGTTATTCAAATTTTTTTCCAGAATTCCATATTTCATTAGCCCTCGCCTCAGCTTTGGCCCAGGTATTGCTTTTAATAAAAGTTAACCTGGATCGCCCAATCCGGCGGAGCTAAAAATAATCAGTTTCTCCTTGTTAAAAAAATTTAAACCGGAACCTGCCCAAGTTCCGGTTTTTATTTTATTATTAACTTAATTTTTGTTATAGTCTTCAAAATACCGTCAAGAATAAATCTAATTCAACATAAAGAGCTAATGATTTGTTCAGTTAAAATTTAATAAGTATTTCAAAATGAAATTATTTGGCAATACTAATAGAATTAAATTTTATTATATTATTCATTATTAATACTCGATATCAATCATTGGATGATAATTTTATTCAGATTTGTTTACATGCAAAAACTGAAGGTGGTACAACATCATCTTGCCTATTATAAACTAATAAATCTACACATCTGGCCTAGTTTTTCGCTAACGCTGAAAGTCTCTACGCCTATGAACTTGCCGCTCACTTGGACCAGATTGCCAAAATATTTATCTTGGTGCCAAAAACACGTAGGAGCTATCTCAATGAAATAATAAATATGAAATGTTGTCTTAATGTTAAAAAATTATTAACCATTAATAAATTTTAAAAATTTAATTATACAAATAAATTGCGTGTATGTACAAATAATAAAAAAAATAAATATCAAAAATAACCATAGAGAATAAAAAA
>JAISMU010000139.1 GCA_031276635.1 Deltaproteobacteria bacterium
CTTTTGTTATACACATTGGAGGAGCTTTTTTCCGGCAATCGTGAGCGTTTTAAAGGGCTTTGGATTGACGAGTCCGATTACACCTTTCCCAGGCGCCCTGTCCTTAGTTTGAGCCTCTCGCTGGAGTCGGGTAGCCCTGAAATCTTCCAACTGAACCTTATCAATAGGCTTAAGGATATCGCCCAAGCCGCCAAACTGCGTCAGGTAATTAAGGCGCCCACTCCCGCCGCCTATTTTGAGAAACTGATTAAGGCTCTCAGCCAAGAGGCCAATTCTGAGATAGCGGTGCTCATTGACGAGTATGACGCCCCGGTGACCAGGAATCTGGACAATTCGAAGATCGCCAAGGCCAACGCTAATATTCTTCACGACTTCTTCGCCATTCTGAAAGACTTGAAGGTATCGCCATGTGTCGGCTTTACCCTGGTCACCGGCATAACCAGGCACGCCCTGACCTCTATGGACTCGGGCCCCAATCATCTCAAAGACATTTCGCTGAACCCCAAATTCGCCGGTCTGTGCGGTTTCACTCTGGAGGAATTTGATTCCATTTTCGCCGACTGGCTGGCGGCTAGCCTACCGATACTCAAAGAAACCGGGGAAATAGAGCCTAACGTTACCGAGCGAGACTTGCGAGAGAAAATATTAAGCTGGTATGACGGTTACAACTGGGGTGGGGAGACCAGGGTCCTTAACCCGTTTTCCATTCTCAATTTTTTCGCTGACCATAAATTTGACAGCTATTGGATTCTAAGCGGTCGGCCCGCCCACTTGACCGCCCTGATTAAGAAGCGGCCTCTGGATTTTCTGGAGAACAAGCTGAGATCCTACATTTCCAAGGATTTACGAAAAACTAGTTTGACCACGCTTGGGGCCATTCCAGTCCTCTTTCACAGCGGCTACTTGACGGTGGACACCATCAAAAAAGAGCCCAAGAATCCTTTGGATCCCAAAAATACCCAGCAGGTTGAGCGTTACTATTTCCGTCACCCCAATTTTGAGGTGTCCTCATCTTAGTATAGTGATTGTTTTTGCGCCCTTTTAGATCTGGAGACAGAAGATGATCTGATAACCCAGGGAGCTCATCTTCAAGAGGCTTTTTTGGCCAGAGACGCCGCGACCGTCAGCGGCGCGCTCAGAGATTTCTTTTCCGTCTTAAGTTACTATCAAAGGCCGGACAATGAAAAGACTTTCCACCTCTTAATCCAGTCGTACCTTTTGGGTATGGGCCTCAAGGTCCAAAGAGAGGTGTCTGGGGCCATTGGGCGGTTGGATCTCAGCGTCGAGCTACCTGGTCAGGTCTTTTTGATCATTGAGCTCAAGTATCGGTCAAAACCAGATCAAAAAAAGACGGAGAAAAGAAACGCGTATCTGGCGTCCTTAGCCTATAAGCTGTTGCCAGCGGAGATGGTGTCTGAGAGCCTCTCCAATCTAGCTTTTAATAAGCTCAACGGTAAACAACAAGCTAAAATTTTCTTTAAAATAAATAATAAAGGGCTTACTAATTCTGAAATTACGCAATTGTTTGTCCAGACCGCCCTTGAATCGCTCCAGGAGGTGGACATTAACGCGGCCTTGGCCTCGCTGGTTTTAGCGAAACTGCCGCCCGAGACTCTTAACCAAGAATTACTGAGTCTGGGCGTTGAGATTGACCTGTCCTCAGATTCCGAGGACCTCACGGGCGGGCGAATTGACCAGGTTTTGACCAAGACAGCCCAATTGGCCTTGAGGGACATAACCCAGAAAGATTACCATGGCCCCTTCAGGCTTGAGGCTAAAGAATTTATCGATCTCGCCCTGGTCATCTATGACCACGGCTCCCAGGTTAAAGCCGTGTTTGGCCAGAATACGCCAAAGGCTAAGGCCCCCTCGCCCTAAACGCCGGAAGTTTGATTAAGCTCTGCCCCTGAGTCATTTCAGGCGCGCGATTCCCTCCATCTCTGGCCTCAGAGGCTTCGTTACCTCCTCCGCGGGGGTAGGTTTAGACTTAAAATTTTGAACTTTACAAAGATCCACGAGTCATAAAAATAACCCAACAGGCTCCTTACCTGTGGAGCGAAAGTCAGCGACCGCTCAAATTTATCGGGAAAAGAAAATGGAGCTTGAGTTAAAAGTCCGGACCATGGCCTCTCCAACTCGATGGTCAGTGGCGGGTTATATAAATTTTCTGACCATCTGGGGAAAAATTTTTCCCCCAAATCACTTCTTTTGTCCAGTCTTTATTGAGTTTACGGTTAAAAACAACCAGCCAGCCTTCCATGAACATGAGATAATTTGTATGAATGTGAGGCATCCGCGATTCGCGTCTTTTTTTTTACGCAGAAAATTTTTGGCGGGAATTAATTACAACAATCAACCCAGCTAAATCTAGGGATTATTTTTGGGAAATAATCTGGAAAGTGGCTGGTTGACCTGGCGGGCTCACAACGGGTCAAGCTTAACAATGACCCCTTCCAGGCTGAGATGGCCAGTGGAAGAGAACTCGGCTTTATTTAAGGAAAAAAGGTAGGCCCTCTCCAGGAAAAATGGCTCCAGGGCGGGTAGCACATGGCGCTTGAAATTCTCCTGGCTTATGAGGTTTAAGACAGAGAGCTTTGGCCCGGGAGGATCCACCCCCACGCTCAAGGCCGGGTAGTGGAAAAATTGCCCATTGGTTCTTTCCAGCAGAGGGGCGAGGTTCAGGTGGTCCACCGGCACGCACCCCAGAAGTTTGAGATAATTGGCTCGACTGAAGCGCCGACGGCCCACGGCTTTAATGGAGAGATTGCCCTCAGGGCTGATTTCCATTTGTTTGTAGTTGGCCCCCAGGATCCAGGAGGCCTTCTGGATATTGTTATTGATGGCCACGTCCAAAAGCCCCAGCCGCAAACCGGTGGCCGAGAGTTTAAGGAGGTCCGCCGTTTTCCGCTCTTGCCCTGGCCGGAGGGAGTCTTGGGCCAGATAGCTTAAAAAATTTTCCGCCAGGCGGTCTTCCCGCTCCATTTGAGCGCTCAGTTGTTTTTTGAGGATCAGGGAGTTTTGAAAGGCGGTGGAAGGCTGGCGATTGAGGTAAGCTTTACGCAGGCGCCGGAAGGAGGCCGGGTCCCGGTCCAGGCTCAGGGCCTCAAATGCCAGGTTCAATTCCACGGCTTTCTGGTCCCCATCGCGTTTTTTCCCGCGGGTCGCGTCCGGGTGAAAGGCCTTGTGCAAAGCCCGATAGAGAGATTTTATGACCGCGAAAAGCTCCTTTTCCGAAAGCTCGGCGGCCATTTCCGGGGTGATCCCGAAAACCTCAAAGGGATTTTTGGCCACGACTGAGTCTGGGCTTGTCGCCCGAGCCCAGCCGGCTCAAGGTGGGCTGATGGCCGCCGGCGGGGGTCAAGGGGGTGAGGGTGACATAACCAGCTCGGACCAGGGCCACGTCGCAGCCTGGCTCTTCTTCCAGGCTTAAAGGATCCGCCCGCTCGCGGAGGTAGAGGCAGGTTCCGTCGGCCAGGGTTCGCTGACTGTAAAAATCCGGGGCTGGCCACCGCTGGGGCGGGGCCCAGATCGGTCGCCGGTCTTGAGGCTGGCTGGGAATGTTGAGGCTCAAAGCCACCCCGACTGGAATCTCCCAACCGGTTAGTTCCGCCACCACGGCCAGAAGAATCTCTCCGGCCAGGGGCCAGTCGGCGGAACTGGACCTTTCCAGGGAGACAGCCAGGGCCGGGAGTCCCGCCCCGGCCGCTTCCAGGGCGGCGGCCACGGTGCCGGAGTAGTTGACGTCATAGCCGAGGTTGGTGTCATTGTTGATGCCGCTGACGACCAGCTCCACTGGTTCCGGGGCCAAGGTGGTAAAGCCCAAACGGGCGCAGTCAGCCGGCGTGCCGTCGATGGCGTACCCCAGACTGCCATCCGGGAGGGGCAAGGTTTTAACCGCGATGGGTTTGCGGATGGTCACCGCCTGGGAAGTGGCGCTTCTCTCCCCATCGGGGGCGCAGACGGTCACCTGATGGCCCGCGCCCGTGAGAGCTCGCCAGGCCGTCAAAAGCCCGACCGCCCCAAAGCCATCGTCATTGGTTAAGAGAACGCGCACTATTTTTCGCCTGAAATCCTGTGGTTATTTGGTCGCGGCGGTAGGCTCAGCGGGCAGCTCCGGGGTGGGGGCCGTTTCCGCCGCGGGTTTCTTGACATCCACCTGGGCCCGCATGATCAGGCGGGTGATCGGGGTGTCGGGGTCATTGGAGCTGACCGTGACCGCCTTGTTGACCGCCCGACCAGCCCAAGCCTCGTAGAGATCAACGTTTACGATGATTACCCCACTTTTTCCGGGGGCGATACTCCTATCATAATTGATGACCGTGCAACCGCAGCCAGGCACGACCTCCAGCTCCAGATTGTCATCACCCTCATTGCGCACCACAAACTCGTGACTGATGGTTCCGCCGGGCGGATTGAGCTTGGCGTCATACTCCGTCTCCGCGAGGACCATTTTGGGCCTTGGGCTGGGTTCAGCCAAAGCGGGGTCAGGGGCGGGGCTGGGTTGGGCTCGCTGGGCCCAGCCCAGGCCTGGGTTGAGCAAAAAGAAAAAAATGGCCAGGGCCAGCAGGTTTTTTTTCATAAGACAACTCGCGAGATGGGGGATATCCAGGCCATATGGGCCATCGGCCAAAGCCGCGCCCGATCAGGGCCGACTTGTGGCCAGAGTTAAAGTCATTGACGTTTAGATTATATTACTTTTGGCCAGTTTTGAGAAATTGGCCCGCGGGGGCGAGGGCGGGAAAAAAGCCTGGCCTAGAGCTTAATCTGGCGGCAGAGCTCGCGTTTGAGGTTTTCCAGATTGGCCGCGCCCTCTTCCACCTTGGTTTCGACCTGGGTGGCGGACAGCCCGATGGTCTGTTTCTGGAAAGCCAGAAATCGGGCCAGAAACACCGGGGTCATGGCTTCCAGGAGCGGCCCGCGCTCCGACTCGGCCAGGTTTTCGAACAGGCTCCCGCAATAGAAAAGAAACAGGCCCCATTGCTCGGTGGTGAGGTCCAGGCTGTCCAGGGTGGCGTTTTTGAGGTATTGGCCCAGGTCGCCGGGGTTATTGGCCAGGATTCCGCGCCACTGCGGCTCGGTGGCGGCCAGAAGGGTCTGGATCTCGCCATAGAGCTCCTCTAAGCGGGGTTGATAGCGGACCGGATAAAGGTTGGGCTTGAGATCGGTCCCGATAACGGAGGTTGGTCGGGAGCGGGTGACGGTCCGCCAGTTGTCCTTAAGCTTGATCATGATCTCAAAAAAGCCCCGGGCCAGCTGGTGAAAAATCCCGATGATGTGGGGCGTGTCCATGCGCTTATTGGATAAGCCGTAGCGGCCCTCAGTCATGATGGATTGACAGACCCGAAATCCGCGGGTAACCGCCAGGGCTTTAACCATGAGCTCTGGGGAGAGCTGGCCAGGGTGAGGTGGCCAGAGCTGAAAACTCAAAAACTCCGCCAGGACCCGGTCATTAAAGGCCCAGTCCGTTAAGATCGGCTGCCGCAGCCGCCGTCCGAAGAGGGCTCGGAATAGGGGGTAAACCATGAGGTTAGTGACTGGGGAGTCAATGGCGTTGCGAGAGTACAGGGGGTTGGTGAAGTCAGCGATGTCCTCGACCAGGGGCTGGATCAAGCGCCGGAGCCAGGATCTTCTGATGGTCATGGTGTCGGCGCTTTGGACTACGATGATCTTGGCCTGGAGACGCTGGGCCAAGATCATTAGATTGAGTAAGGCCTGGATTTCCTCTGCCCGTTCCGGGGGTGAAATCAGGGCGATCTTCGGTAGGGCGAACTTCGGCGGCTCGCAACTGGCCTGGAAAAATCGCTCCACGCAGTCATCCTGGGAGGCGCAGTCGGCCAGGGCCAGGACCGCCCGGATCTGGGGATAATCCTGAGCCCAGCCCTCGGTGAGCTTGAGGACCACGCGTTCCATCGTCTGGGCGTCGTTTTTGGACAAAACGCCCAAGACCAAGTCAGCTTGGGTTACGCGATCAGGGTTTTCCTCCTTAATGACGAGAAATTCCGGTGCTAGGCTGGCCATGGAAATGAAAACCTCAATCTTGTCCTAAAAACGCTTGATCCGGCTACGTCAATGATAGGCTTAAAATTTTCGCCTTAGCCTTGCCCGCGACCTGAGCTGGAATTAAAGCCCCTAACCTTGCGGGGCAAAAGCGAATGAGTCCTATCTGACCTTATTTTTTTTATTTTAACATATTCTAAGAGGACAAACAAAAAAATAAGCGAGCGAGTTTTTTGAGTCAGGTGAGTTGGAGTTTAGAAGGAAATTATAATAATAATGATTGATTAAATTTTTAAAAGTATAAAATAGTTTCTTTATAATAAAATTTATCTGAAAAAAAAAAGTTGTTGATTCGGTCTTAGGCGGGTGGGGCGGTCAGCCCCGCCCGCCCAGACTTCATTTGGCTTTGATGGGCGAAAAAATGGGTTTGGGAGCCGGGGTCAGGGATTCCCCTGGGGCCTCGGGAGTCGCCGGGGTTTGGGGGGCTTCCGTGGCTGGGGCCGCTGGAAGAGCCGTTGGGGAATTTCGCAGAGGAATGGCGTAATTAGTCAAAATTTCTGGCCATCTCTTGGTCCAGCCGCTGTAATGATCCGTGTCCTGGGCGAGACGGGTGATATTCTCAAATCGGGCGGCTTGCAGGAAACGGGCGGACAATTGGGGGTCAATGATCTGGTCTTTGGTCCCATAAATGTGGATCTGCGGGACAAAGATCAGGGCCCGGGCTTGCTTGATGGGGTTGAGGGAGCCAGTCAGGGGCCGCCAGCCCCGGTTCTGGACCCAGAAATCCGTGTCCAAAAGGCCAGCCACGGTCACCAGGCTGGCCACATCCAGGCGCCTTTCGGCCATGAGAGTGGCCAGCCCCCCGCCGCCGGAGTAGCCCACTAAATGGAGGCGGGTGGCCCCGACCAGCTCTTTGACCTGGTTGACGGCCGTGTTGGCGGCGGTTACGGCTTCCTCGGAGAGCCTTTTATCAGACCAGTAGATTTCATTGGCCTTGGTGGCGTCGGCGGTTTGGAACTGGCCGATCCGGGCCAGGTACATAACGACCGGAGCTGGGTCCAGAAGGGCCAGCTCCAAGCTCTGGGCGTCCCGAGGCGTGGGATCCGAGGCGGGCTGGCCGTGGATGATGGCTCGCCCATCGCCCTCAATATAGACGACCAGATCGCTGTTTTTCTCGCCTTTTAAAAGGGCGGACAGGTGGAAGGTGGGGGCGTAAAGGCTTAAAGGCCGAAAACCCTTGGCCCAGGAGCGTTGGGTCTCCCGCTCCCAGCGTTGAGCCCCGGTGGGGGCGCAGGCGGCCAGAAGAGCCAGGGTCGCCATCAGGGCCAAGGAGAGAGAAAAGCGCTTAAACAAAGTCCCTCCAGCCCGTGGTCAGCTCCGGGCCGGGATTATCCTCAGCCAGCTGGCCACTCAGATTCTGGTTTTTGACGATGGCGCAACTCAAACGCAACGCGCAGGCCTCGCGGCAGACATCATCTTGGAGCTCGAAATTGCCATAACAATCCAGGCGATAGTCCAGCTCAGGGCCCTGGATGGCCCTGAGCGAGTCGAGTTGGTTAATTTTCATGTTTGCCTTAGGCAAAAATGGCTCTTAAGCCAGTTTCTTGGCCTTGGCGGTGGCCGCTCGCAAGGCCTCCTGAAACAGGGCGGTTACGGCTCCCTCTTCCAGAACGTACAGGGCCTCGGCCGTGGTCCCGCCAGGGGAGGCGACCTGGTCGCGGAGGTCGGCTAAGGCCAGATCCGGTCGGGCCAGGGCTGTTTCGGCCGCTCCCTGAGCCGTGCGCAGAACCAGTTCGCGGGCCGTCTCCCAGCTCAGGCCCAGCCGGGCCGCTCCCCGGATCAGGGCTTCCATGACCAGAAAGAAATAAGCCGGCCCGGAGCCACTGACCGCCATGCCCTCATCAAAGCGAGTTTCATCCAGATCCACGGTCACCCCCACGGACTGGAAAATCTCCCTGGCCCGAGCCAGGCTCTCCAAGGGAGTGCCGGGCTTGGCGCAGATGAGGGTAACCCCCCGGCCCACCAGGGCCGGGAGGTTGGGAATGACCCGGATGACGCTCACCTGAGGGGGCAGCCAGGACTCTAGCTCGGCTAAGGAAATGCCGGCGGCGATGGAGATGAAAAGCTGACCCTTGCGGGTCTCCCGGCTTTTGGTCAAGACCGGGAGGACCTGGTGGGGTTTGACGGCGATGATGACCACCGGGCACTGGCTCATCAGCTCCAGGTTATTGGGCATGGCCACGATGCCCCGCTGGCTGGCCAGGGATTTTAGTTGGTCCAAGAGGATGTCGCTGGCCGCTTGGTTGGCGTAAGGGATGGTCTTCGCCCGGTCCAAGCCCTCGGAAATAGCCTGGGCCATGCGTCCATAGCCTAGAAAACCGACCTCGAGAGGCATGTTACTACTGAGCCTGCGCGGCGGTGATGGCCACGGTGTTGATGATATCCGGCACCGTGCAACCGCGGGAGAGGTCATTGACCGGGGAGTTCAGGCCCTGGATGATGGGCCCGATGGCCACGGCCCCAGAGGTGCGTTGGACCGCCTTGTACCCGATGTTGCCGGCGTTGAGGCTTGGGAAGATCAGCACCGTGGCCTGGCCAGCCACCGGGGAGCCGGGCATCTTGCCTTTGGCGGTCTTGGGGTCCAGGGCCGCGTCAAATTGCATGGGCCCGTCAATGGGCAGCCCCGGGTAAAATTTGGCGGCCGCTTCCTTGGCCAAGGCGGTGGCCTCATGGATGGCGTCCACGTCCGGGCCGGTCCCCGAGGTTCCCGTGGAATAGCTTAACAGGGCCACCAGGGGATTGACGCCAAAAGCCTTGGCGGTTTGAGCGGAGATGACGGCGATCTCCGCTATCTGCGGCGGGGTGGGGTTGGTGTTGATGGCGCAGTCGCCAAAGACCAGAACCTTATCGGCCAGGCACATCAGAAAGACGCTGCTGGCGATGGAGCAACCCGGCTTGGTTTTGATGATGGAAAGGGCGGGCCTGATGGTGTCAGCCGTGGTCCCGGCGGCCCCGGAGACCATGCCACTGGCTTTTTTGGCCTTGACCATCATGGTTCCAAACCAGTTGCGATCGTTTAATTGGGCCTCAGCCTTCTCCGGGGTGACTCCCTTGGCTTTGCGCAGCTCATAGAACTGATCGACCAGCTCCTGGCGGAAGGGGGCGGTCTTGAGATTGACCAGCTCGGCTTTTTCCAGATAACGCAGGTTTTTTTCCTTGGCGATTTTCTGGATGGCCTCAACCTCGCCCAGAATGACCAGGTCGGCGAAATCCCGCCTTAAAATGTTGTCAGCGGCCAGTAGAATTCGCTCGTCATCGCCCTCGGGTAGGACGATTTTTTGTTTATTGGATTTGGCCCGGCTGATGAGGTCAAACTCAAAGCGCTTGGGCGTGACCACCTTGGGCTGGAAACCCTGGATAGCCGCTTCCCAACTGGCCGGAACGCTTTCCAGATCGCTGAGTTTGGCGGCCTTGACGTCCACGCCGAAGGGAGCGAGGCTGGCCTTGAGGTTCTCCAGGTCCCCCCCGAAATAGGCTACCCCCAGAATGTCAGCCTTGCGTTCCTGGAAAATCCGGACCGCCGAGGCGCTCATCTCCGGGTCAACCCCACCCAGGAAGAGGACCGGGGCGGCCAGGTTGGCGGCCAGTTCCGCCCCGAGACCCTGGAGCTCAAAAGTGGCCTGGGGATCGCAGTCGCCGCCCTCAATGAGGACCAGCTTGGATTTGGCCGCCACTTTCTCGAAGCGGGTCAGAACTTCCTCAATCACGGCGGCCTTGTCGTTGGCGTTCAGCAGTTTAATGGCCTCTTTCGTGGTCAACCCGTACAGATCCCTGGGCTCCAGACCAATTTTGGGGGCCAGGCTGTCGCGCCTGGAGCTGTCAGGGAAGGCGGCCAAAGGCTGAAAATAGCCGACCTGGCCGCTCAGGCTCTTTTGACAATAATCGAAAAAGGCCCTGACCACCCGGCTTTTGTTCACCCCTGGGTCGGTCGCGGCAAAATAAACTTTCATGGCCATGAAAAAACCTCCGGGACTCCCGCCCCTGTCTGAAGTAGGGCTATATTGGAGAAAATCAAATGATTTGTAAATAATTAACTTCAATTTGAGAAAAGAGTTTAACCCAGAGATAAACAGGCTCAGATAGCCTCTTATCCCCGCGCTCTTCGCGATGACTTGGCGTTTTGTCCAGGGGCAATATAACCCAAGGCCTGGGAAAAGTCCAGAGCCGGGCGGTTATTTGGCCATATAGTCTGGAAAGGGGGGAGGCGCTCTCAGGCCAGAATCTCTCGCAGAGCCTCCACCAGGGCCTGGTTTTCCTCAGGCCGGCCTGCGCTGATCCGGACATGGTTGGGGAGACCAAAGGAGCTTAAGGCGCGGATGATGATTCCTTTCTCCAAAAGGGCCCGCTCCAGGGCGGTGGCGCTCAGGGGGGCCGGGCCGGCCAGGAGGAAATTGGCCTCGGTCGGGTGAGTCGGAAGGCCCAGGGGCGGCAGTTGGGCGCGCAGGAAGTCCAAGCTGGCCCAGGTGGCCTTTTGGGAGTTCTGGAGATGCTCTTGATCGCTCAAGGCGGCCAGGGCCCCGACTTGAGCCAGGAGGTTAAGGTTAAAGGGCTGGCGGATGGCGTTAAGGCTGGCGATGAGCTCGGGGGCGGCCAGCAGATAAGCCGCCCTGAGCCCGGCTAGACCATAGCTTTTGGAGAAGGTCCGCAGGATGGCCACCCGGCCAGTGGCTAGAAGAGCCGGGTAGTCCGGTCGGGGTTTCTGGCTGAAATCCACGTAGGCCTCGTCCAGAATCAATAGGCAGGTCGCCGGCAACTGAGCCAGAAATCCCTCAATTTCCGCCGGGGTCAGCCAAGCCCCGGTGGGGTTCAAGGGGTTATCAATGAAGGCCATTCTGGTCGTGGCCGTCACCTGGGCCAGGATAGCCGGCAGATCGTGCCCGTGGGCCGGGGTCACCGGAATTTCCACGGCCCGGGCTCCGGTGGCTTGGGCGTTGGAGGCGTAGAGGGTGAAGCTGGGCCGGGACATGACCGCCGAAAGCCCTGGTCCCAGCAGAGCGTGGGCCATCAACACGATAAACTCGCTGGACCCATTGCCGGCTAAAATACCCTCAGGGTTAAGTCCCAGATTTTTAGCCAGGGCCAGCCGCAGGCGGCGCGAGTCCGCGTCGCCGTAGCGGTTCAGGCCGCCCAAGGCCTCTTTTATGGCCGCCAGAGCCTTGGGGGAAGGGCCCAGGAGGTTTTCGTTGGAGGCGAGCTTGATAACTTTGGCCAGCCCCATCTCCTCGGCCACGTCCTCGGAAAGTTTCCCCGGCGTATAGGTCGGCAGTTTTTGGATCCACTCGGGAATCAGGCTCAGGATAGACAACTTTGGCTCACCCATTTTTCAGCGTTTTGGGGCCGCCCAACTGGCTGGTCAAAAAATCCACCGTGTCCCTGAGCTTTTGGCTCTTTTTCAGGAGTTTCTCAATCCGGCGGTAGGAGCTGAGGGTGGTGGAGTGGGTCCGGTGGAAGGCTGAGCCGATTTCGGCGAGAGTTTTGTTTGTCAGATTGCGCGTCAGATACATGGCCATTTCCCGGGCCTCCAGAATTCGGGAGCGCCGGGAGTTGGAGATGATTTCCGTCTCGCTTATATTATAGTTGAGGCAGACCATCCGGGTGATTTTCTCCATCGTCAGCTCATCCGAGGCGGCGGTCTCGACAAAAGACAAGCACTGTTGGGCCATCTCCAGGCTGATGGGCTGCCGGGAGAAGCGGCAGTTGGCCGACAGGGTCATCAGGCACCCTTCCAGGAGCCGGACATCGTTTTGGAGTTTTTCGGCCATGAACTCAATAACCCGGCGGCTCAAAACCAGGTCGGCCTTCTTGGCCTTGTGCTCCAGAATAGCCACCCGGGTCTCGAAATCCGGGGGCCCGATGGGGGTGAAGAGGGAGGAGACAATCTTGCTGCGCAGCTGCGGGCTCAGTTGGGTGAGGCTCCGCAGATCCTCCCAGGAGGTCAGCACGATTTTTTTGCCCTGATTGAGGAGAAGATCCAGGGTGTGGCTGAACTCTTCCTCAAACTTCCGCTTGCCGCTGAAAAAGTTGAACTCCTCCAGCAGTAGCAGGTCGCAGCCCCGGCGGTACTTGCTTTTGAAGCTGTCCATGACCTGTTTTTTTAGGGACACCACCAGCTCAGTGGAGAAATCCTCAGCCGCCAGGTAAAAGACCCGTTTGTCAGGGTTGGCGGTCAGATAATTCTGGGCGATGGCCTGAGTCAGATGGCTCTTGCCCAACCCGTGGTCCCCGGTGATCAGGAGAATGTCCGAGCCCAGGCTCTCCCCTCGGGCAAAGGCCTTGCTCGCCTCCAGGGCCACGCGGTTGGCGTCGCCGCCGATGAAGTTGGCGAAGGTGAAGTTGGGGTTGATTCTGAGGGTGCCATCCGCCGGTCGGAGAGGGCGGGGCGTGGGGGCCGGGAGCGGTTTGG
>JAISMU010000041.1 GCA_031276635.1 Deltaproteobacteria bacterium
CATGACCTCAGCGGCCAGGGGGGTGGCCAGAAACAGACTGAAAATGAGCGTGAGGAGGGTCGGGTTTTTGGCGGCGGAAAAGGTCATTTTAGGCCTCGGCGGCTGGGGATTATTCTGAGCTCCGAAGAGTTATCTCTGAGGCCCAGAATGATTAGCCGCGATGAACTAAATGATTAGCAAGGGCCGGGCCAATTTTTTAAATGATTTTCAGCCATCTCCGTGGTCTGGGTCAAAGCCTGGGCCAGAATCGCCGACCACTCGGCCTGGGGCCGGCTCAAGTCGGCCAGGCTTGGCCACAAGGGCGGCCCAAAAACCGCGCAGACCTTGGAGCCCGGCAAGGGCAGCCGGGAGCGCGACCAGCTTTTTTTAAACACGTGGGCCCAGGAGACGGCCGCCCCAACCGGATAGATGGGCCGGCCAGTTTTGGCGGCCAGATAAAACGCCCCAGGTTTGGCCACCCGCCGAGGGCCTCGAGGGCCATCGACGGCTAAAATCAGGTTGTTACCCTGGTCCAGAGCCTGGCGCAGGGCTCTCAAGGCGGCCACGGCCCCGCGACTGGAAGAGCCCCGGCTGACCAGGTAACCCCAGCGCCGGACCACGCTGGCCAGAATATCCCCATCCCGGGAGCGGCTGATCATGATGCGGCCCCGGGTAAAGCCACAGTGGGGGAGCAAGGTCATCTCCTCACTATGCCAGCAGATGAAGATGGCCGGGCCAGTCAGATCGGTGGGGTAGCCAAAAAGCCGAAATCGGCGCAGGCGGGCGAAAAAAGAAACCAGGACCCCCAAGGCCAGGGGCCAGCGCAGACAGAAGCGCCGGGAAGGGTCGTCGTCAGCTGGATCAGGAATTAGAGGCTCAGAAATAGGCGACTCTGGAAGTGGGGGCTCAGAAAGGAGCGGCTCTGGGACTACTGGCTCAGAAACTAATGGCGCTAAAACTTGGGGCTCTAAAACTTGAGACTCAGGGGCTGGTGGCTCAGAAACAGGAAATTCCGAAACTGGGGTAGCGGCGGTGGGCCGGGACGCCGGTTGAGCCATCAAGCCGCCTCCTCGGTGGCCTCAGCCTTCTGGTCCAAGGAGCGAGTCTCCTCGTCGTAAATCTCCAGAGCCGCCCGGCCCACGCGAAAAGGCCGACGCCAGAGCTGCCAGGCCAGAGTCAGCACCAGGGCCCCCATGAGGGGAATGAGGATCTCTTCCCGCAAACCCCACTCCATGGCCCGACGCCGGATCCGGAGATAAGCCACCACTGGCCAGGCGGAAAGGCCGATAATCAACAACAGGGCCAGACTGGCCGAGACCATGAAAATCAGGCCCCCATAGCCAGTGGGGACCTGAGCCAGATTCTCGGTCTCAAAGCGGGGAAACCGCGCCCCCAGGCCCACAGCCAGAGCGCACAGGCCAGGGGTGAGCAGGAGCGTCAGAATAAACGAGGTCACGCTCATGACCGGGACAGCGTTGAGAAACCGGTTCGTCAGGTGAGTCAGCGACAAAGCCACGGCCAGGATAGGGACCAGCCAGAACACCAGCTTGTGGCGCATAAATTCCCCGGTGGCCATGGGGGCGGAGCGGATAATCCAATAGGAGAAACCCTCGGCCGAGATGGAGGGAAAGGCGAATCGCAGGGCCAGGGTGGCCGAGACCAGGCCCACCAGACCGACGTTTAAAAAGGCGATGGTGTTTTCCAGAAAAAAGGCCTGCAACGGGTAGCGCTTAAGGTTCAACACGGAAAAATTGTACAGGTAAATAATCATCAGGGCCCCCAGCAGAAACAGCTGGGACCACTGGGTGTGATCGCGGAAGAAAATCTTGAAATCCTTGACCATCAAGGCCCGAGCCTCGGGGTTCTTGACTAGCCGGAAAATCCCAGCCAAAAGGCTCAACAGCCCCCCAGCCCGCTGCCGACCGGCTCCCTCCTGACTCTTGTTGTAACCGACCCAGTAGAGTAACTCCGCCCCATAGGAGGTCAGAAGCCCCAGAATGACCGCCCCCAGGCCCAGCAGAAACAGGTGGACCCAGCGAAACTCCTCGGCGCGCCCCCCCAAAAGGGGCCAGAGCAAATCCGTGGCCCAGGCCGTGGGCAGCATGGGTGAGGTCGGGGTGCGCAAAGAGGCCAGGTAACCGGCCACGGATTGGAGATTGTCGGGGTTGACAAGCTGCTCGGGCCGCAAAAGCCGAAAGACCAAATACAGGGCCACAAAGGACAGTAGCCCGATGAGGCTCATGATGTCTTTAGTCCGCCGGGCCGGGAGAACGTTAACCAACAACAGCACCGCCGCCTGGCTGACGAAAGACGAGGCCAGAGCCACGCCCAGGGCGGCCAAGGGCCACAAAAGATAATAAAGGGCCGAAGCCCGGAAATGCCAGCCGTAAGCCATGAAAACTGGAAAGACAAACGCCGCCGGCATCCAGGCGCTGGCCAAAAAACTCTGGAGCGATCGAGCCCAAAAAACGCTCTCCCGGCTGACCGGGGCGGCCATCAGGAGACCCAGATCCTTAGCTAGGTAAAAGCTCGACAAAGCCGTGATGACGGCCGAGAAGATCAGAAAGGCCGCCCCGGTCAGCCACAAGATGTTGAAGGTCTTGTAAGCCAGGATGTCCCCAAAACCCTCAACGGAGTAAAAAGAGCGGATCATCTTGAGGGACAGAAAAAACAGGGCCACCCACAAGGCTAGGGCGAAGGCTCCCAGGGAGACCAGCTTAATCCGGCCGCCCGGCCCAGGGTCTTTCAAATAGTTTTTCAAAGTCAAAAGGCCGGGCCGCAATAAAAGGAGGAACTCGCGCACTTTAGGCTCCCGACTCGGTGGGCTCGTCAGCGGTGACCCCCAGAAAAAGCTCCTCCAGATCCCCGGCCAGGCCGGCCTTCTCGCGGAGCTCCTTTTCCGTGCCCTCGATCTTCAGGCGCCCCTTATAAATGATGCCAATGCGATCGCACAGCCGGGAAGCCAGACTCATGGTGTGGGTGGAGACAAACATAGCCACCCCCTCCTCCTGGGCCAGGCGCCGGAAAATATCCATCACCAGCTTGGCCCCCCGGGGGTCCAGCCCAACCATAGGCTCATCCACCACCAGGATCCGAGGTTTGGGCAGCAGGGCCCCACTCATGATCAGGCGCTGCTTCATGCCGTGGGAGTAGTTCTCAATCAATTCCTCGCGCCAGTCCCACAGCTCAAAAATATTCAATAGCTCCTCGGCCCGGGCCTCGGCTTCCCGAGGGGGCACCCGGTAGAGCCCGGCGGTGAAGAGCAAAAACTCCCAGCCCGAAAGCTTTTCGTAAAGAAATGGGCGGTCCGGGATGTAGCCCAGACAGCTTTTGGCCTCCCGAGGGTTTTTGGCCAGATCCCGGCCCGCCAGAAAAATCCGGCCCGAGCTGGGAGCCAGAGCCCCGGCCAACATGCGGATGGTGGTGGTCTTGCCGGCCCCGTTGGGCCCCAGAAACCCGTAAATCTCCCCGGCCGGGACCGCCAGGGACAAGTCAATCACCGCCTGATGCTGGCGATAATTCTTCGACACCCTTTCCAAGCGAATGACCGCGTCCCCCATGGTCAACGCTCTGTCTCGCCAGGCCACAGCGAGCCCACGCCCTGGTTGATGACCGCGTCCAGCAGGGCCCGGGGAATGTGCTGGAGGATGCCCGGCTGGGCCGGGGCGCTCAAGGCGGTTTTGGCCGTCTCCAGGATCCGGGGATCATTGATGACTTCCTGGCCAAAATCCAGGCCTGTGGCCTTCTGGCTCAAAACCCGACCATCAGCGTCAATCCAGATCTCGGTCTGAGCCGGGTCCAGATAAAGGGCCAGCTTATAAACCTTCTTCTCCTCAGCCTGGGCGGTTACATCAATAATGGTGAGGCTGGCCGGTCGGAACTCCAGCCGGGAGGGATCAAAGAGGTTAAAGAAGATAGGTCGCCCCAGGGGGAGATCCCGCTGCCGGGCCAGCCAGGGAATGACCGCGGAGATGAGCAGGGGGCCGACCTCGGGCACGGGTCGGACCACCTCCCGCCGGTGGTCGCCAACACTAACGAGGTACCGCAGCTGCCCGTCCTGAACCTGGCCAGTCATCTCGGCCAGGGGTTTTTCGCCCGGCCCCAGGCCAATGATCATGCTAGCCGACTCCAGGGCCCCGCCGGCGGAGAAGGTAATTTTGGATTGGGAGCGGATCTCGCCCTCGGTCACCAAAAGGCTAAGGTTAATCAGGGAATCCTCTATGAGGCTCAGACTTTTGGACCTCTCGTCGACGATAACCTGACGCCGGGCGTACCCCAGGCTCTTCTGACCGGCGGCCAGCAGATAATAATCCTCCCGGGGCTCGAAGGCGTAAAAAGAGCCGCTGGTGAAGGAAAAGTTTCCGACCCAACCCCACCAGACAAGAAAAATGAGCCCAGGAATGAGAATGGCCAGTTTAATCAGGTGTTTTTTCATATCAGCCCCCAGGAGGATAACACCGCGGCCAGCTTGTTCAAAAGTGAGCGAAGGCGAAAGCCCGGCCAACGGGGCGGGAGCCCAGACCCCGGGCGGAACTCCCTCAAGGCCGGGCCCTGGCTCGCCCTTAAGGGAGAAAAAAAATCAGTAAAACCAAACCAATCTCACTCCCCCAGACCATCTTGGAGTTTGGACTCGGCCCAGCGGCCCACCAGGTCCATCATGGCCAGATATTGCTCCTGGGTCAAACCCGCCCCCAGGGCCACCAGACGCTGCTTTTCCGGGGTGAGGATATCCTCAATGTCATGGGCGTCTGAATTGACCATGAGGTTGGTCCCCTCTTCCAGGGCCAGCTTAGCCACGTGCCCATTGGTCAGGCTGTGCCCGGCCCGGGCGGTCAACTCCAGAAAGACCCCTCTTTTTTTGGCCAGAGCCACCTGCTCGCGCGTCAAAAAGCCCGGGTGAGCCAGGACATCAACCCCGGCCTCAATCGCCGCCTGATTGGTCCCTGGGGCCACCGGCTCGACCGGGCTTTCCCCGTGGACCACCACAAACTGGGCGCCCAGTTCCCGCGACCAGGTCACCAGATCCTCGATCTGGTCCGGATGCACGTGGGTCAACTCCACCCCGGCCAGGATATTAAGGCCCAGGTGGGTCGGCAGGGCCCGGCAGGCGATGAGGGCGCTGGTCAGGGTGTGCTCCAAAGTGGAGTGGTCCACGTGGTCAGCCAGGCCAATGGTCTTGTAACCATTGACAAAAGCGCGGCGACCCAACTCAGCCGGCCCGAGTTCCCCATCGGAAATGAGGGTGTGGGCGTGGAAATCCAACACTGGCCTTGTCTCAACAATCTCAGTCATATAACTCAAGCTCCAGAGGCTAAACAATGTCCAAAACAAAGTTAAAAAAAAAGCTCAACACAAAGCGCGAAACAATTTTTTAAAAACCACGCGAAAAGAGCCAACAAGGCCCTAAAACCAGCCAGATCCATTAAGCTTTGGGGACATTGGCCTCGTTTTCCATCATGATCAAGATTTTGACGGCGTTTTCAAACAGAACCTCAATCTTATTGGGCTGCAGAACCTTGATCACGAACCCCACCCCGAAATGAGCGTGATCCAGAGCCTGCCCCGCCTCATAGGTCCCGGTGATAGAGTAAGGAGTCAGCCGCCCCGCGCCCAGGGCTTCCTTCAGATCCTGCCAGGCCCGATTAGAGGGATCGGGCTCCACCGGCTGCGGTTTTTTGGCCCGGCCCTTGGTCTCCTTGGGAGTTTTGGCGGCTTTGGGGGCCCGGGGAGCCTTGGGGGCTTTGGGCTCAGTCGGGGCCTTGACTTCAGCGCCGTCGCCGCTTTCGGGAGGCTGTTCTTTGGTCTTGGGCGGGGATTTGCGATAATTGTGCTGACCTTTGCAAGTCAGGCAAATGACCTTTTTTACCTTGGTGTCCTCAAAGGCCACCACTCGGTGAATGGTCATCTGGCGACACTTGGTGCAATAGCTATCTATCTCGCCGCCAACGCGCGTCTCATCATTGGGTCTGACTAAGGTCGTCATGGTGGATCCTCACACAAAAAAAAAATTCCTCCGCCCCCTGGCAGACGCGAGATCTCTGACTCAGGTCAGCGGAAAACCGGGGCCTTAATTGCGCAAACTGTGAATGGGGGCCGGGATGCGACCGCCCAAGGCCATAAAGCTCGCCGCCTCCGGGTAATCGTCCACTTCCATGACCGTGGCCCAACCCAGAAGCCCGCCGTAATGCACCTTGTCCCCGGCTTTCTTGCCCGGAACCGGAATCAGGCGGGCGGCGGTGGTCTTGTGATTGATCACCCCGATGGCCATCTCGTCGGCGATGAGAGCCGCCAGGGTCCCAGCTGAGGTCTCGCCGGGTAAAGAGATCATGTCCAGCCCCACCGAGCAAACCGCGGTCAAGGCCTCAAGTTTTTCCAGGCTCAGGAGCCCTTCGGCCACGGCCGCCCCAATCCCCAAGTCCTCGGAGACGGGAATGAAGGCTCCGGAAAGGCCTCCCACGTGACTGGAGGCGAAAGCCCCACCCTTTTTAACCGCGTCGTTCAACAGGGCCAGGACCGCCGTGGAGCCCGGGGCCCCGATGCCCTTGAGTCCCATGGACTGAAAAATCTCCCCGACCGAGTCGCCCACCTGGGGGGCCGGGGCCAGGGAAAGGTCAACCACCCCGAACGGCAGGCCCAGGCTCTCGGCCACCTCCCGCCCGAGAAACTCGCCCACCCGGGTAACCTTATAAGCGGTGCGCTTGATGACCTCGCTCAAAGCTCCCAGACTGGGCCGCTCGGCCTGGCTCATGGCCCGGTCGATGGCTTTCTTGACCACCCCGGGCCCGGAAACCCCAACGTTGATGACCGCGTCCGGCTCGCCCAGCCCCAGATAGGCCCCGGCCATGAAGGGCATGTCCGGGGGAATGTTGGCGAAGACCACCAGCTTGGCGCAGGCCAACCCGTCCTGGGCGGCCGAAAGGCGGGCGGTTTCCTTGATGACCCGGCCCATGACCGCCACGGCGTCCATGTTAATGCCATCGCGGCTGGAAGCGACGTTAACCGAGGAGCAAACCCGGCGAGTCTCGGCCAGAGCCTGGGGAATGGCCTCAAGCAGGGCTGAGTCGCCTTTGGCGAACCCCTTTTCCACCAGGGCCCCGAAACCGCCCACGAAATCAACCCCGACCTCTTCGCCAGCCTTGTCCAGAACCCGAGCGACCTTGACTAGCTCCTCGGGGCCGAATGGCCCGGCCAAGGCGCTGATCGGGGAAACCGCAATGCGCTTATTGACCACGGGGATGCCATACTTCTCCGCCACCTGATCGCAGACTTTAACCAGATTTTCGGCGTGACGGCTGATTTTGGCCAGAATCTTGGCGGATAGCCGGCCCAGGTCATCAGAGACGCAATCAAGCAGGGACAGGCCCAAGGTAATGGCCCGGACATCAAGATGCTCGTTTTTAAGCATCTCCAGGGTCGCTATGACTTCGCGATCAGTAAGCATGCCTTAACTATGACAACCAGTCGATGGCCAGGTTGGCCACCCAAGAGCCAGCCCCAAAGGAGCCTGAGGGCTGAGGGTCAATTGAAAAACGCCAAAAAATGAGCTGAAAAACCGCTTTGACGAAAAGATCAGGTTCCCCCAAAATTCAGCATAACCGGATAATTATAGTTGGATTTTTCCCCATCGTCAAGATCTTTTTAAATTTCACGGCTTTTTCAATGATTAAAAACACAGATAATGGCCAGAAATTAAGGAATGCCAGCCTAATCGCCCCGCTCGGGCCACCAATCGGCTGAAACTGATTTCTCGCCGCCCCGCCTCGGAAAAAGTGGCGGACCCTGGTCAGGCCTGGTCAGATCCTCCAAAAACTAACCCTTGATTCAGCGATAATCATTATAATTTATTAACTTTTTTGGTATTTTCTAAATTCAACTAAAAATATTAATAATTTTAACTTAATATTAAAAATAAGCTAGTAGTAATCAACATAAAAATTTTACGCTTAATTAAATTTATTCAGCTAAACTCAGGAGCCTGGGGACCTGGAATGACCCGGCCAAGCCAAACACGAAATTCGACCAGGGCTCAGAGCCAAAAAAACCGCTCACCTGGACTGAACTGGACATCGACAATGACTTTGCTCAAACCCAGGGGCGACCCCCGTTTTTCTCTGGCCTAAATTCGGCTCGCCGCCAACGCCCGGCCCAGACCAAGTCGCGAATCTGGCCCAGATAAAAAAAATCGACCGGCCAGAAAAACATTTCGGCCAGCCGGACGCCCATACCTCAGAAAAAGTTGTCAGGTTATAAAAAAAAACAAGGCTCGGCTAAGGCGTCCTAAAAGCGGCCTGAATGAGAGGCGGAAAAATAACGCCCCGGCCAAGGCGAGGCCAGAGAGATCAGAGACGATGCAGAGCCTCAAAAATGTCTCGGTGCTGGAGATTAATATCAATGCCCAGCTCCTCGGCGGTCAGGGACAAAGCCTGACGAAAAACTCGCTGCTGGACGGTGGCCGGAACTGAGATCTCCAGAACCAGGGCTTGTGGGGCGACTCCCTGATCCTCAGAGAGGGTCACGGCTCGGAGGTTATCAATGTTGACATCAAAAGAAGCCACAGTCTGGGTAATCCCGGGAATGAGGGCCGGGCTGGGCGGGCCTTGCAGGGTGATGACGTAGGGTTCCATGACCGGCGTGACCTGGGGCTCCTCCAGAGAAGATGGGGGAGCGATGAAGTGGCTCATGCTCACTCCGGCCAGAGCCTCGGCCAAGGCCTGGTCCAGCAGGCTCTCCTCCAGGCCATCGGGGACGTTGACGGAGAAAAGACCGGCGAACTGACCCTTTAAAGTGGTCTGGTTGACCTCCTCAATGGTCCCCCCGTTGGCGGCCAAAACCTTGCTGACCAAATGGACTAGGCCAGGGCGGTCCCGTCCGACTATGGCCACGATGTTTTTCGACATGAGCTCCCCCGCTGGTCTTGACGGCTTGATAACCTTGGGAGCCTACCCCAAAAGGCTGTTTATTTCAAGAAGAGATTTTCCTGGCGCTGCGCTACTATTTTTACTTGACAATATAATAAAAATTAACCGTAGTTCCCAATTTTTTTGGATCTAAAATAGACATTTTTTTTTTGGCACTTCAATTTAGGGGCACTCGCCATGATCCGGTGATAGGAAATTTTACTCTATAAAATTATATTAATT
>JAISMU010000131.1 GCA_031276635.1 Deltaproteobacteria bacterium
CAATTATGACCGCGGAGAGGGATTTGGGGCCAGTTTTTGGGGCCCGGTTAGTTAGTTTTGGCGCTCATTTATAACAATTAGTTCTATTTCATGGGCCCCCCTGGGATCGGCCGGCGGCCTGGGGGGCCCTTTTCTGGGTGGTGGGGTTAGCTGGTGGCTAGGTCAGTTTCTTTCTATGAAACAAGTCTGTTTCTTTAAATTAGCGGCGGCCGTCCCCGGCCGCAGAGGCGCTCAGAAGACTAAATGACAGGGAAACAGTTGAAGCGGAAGTTAAAGCGTGGATAAGCAGAAGGAATGTTGAGAGAGGTTTCATCACTTGGACTTTCACAAGAGAAAAAGCCGACTTGCGTTTAGGCAAACATTATGTCTCATAATTTATGTGTCATTGTACTAGAAAACTACACTACAAAAATTCTCGCGTGCGCATAGAAAAAATTTATCCACCCTCGGGGCTGGGGGAGGTCAGCGACCCGCGGCCAAGTGGCCCCGGGTCGCTGACCAGAAAATTTGGGGTGAGGCGGGGCCTTTTAATCATCCATCATCGGGTCATCGCTGTCTTCAATGAGCTCGATGGTGTCATCAGCTTCGTCCATGGGCGAGGGCTCGTAATCCTTGATGTTTTGGTGGGTGATGAGCCCCTCGGCTATCTCCCGTAATGACAGGACCACATCTTTATTGTTGCGGGGGGACAGGGCTCGGGACCCTTTTTTCAGCTGCCGGGCCCTTTCCGCGGCCAGATGGACCAGGACGAACCTGTTTTCCACCATTTTCAGACAATCTTCCACCGTTACTCTGGCCATATTCTCTCCACCGCCCGCCTGGAGCTAGACCCAGGCGGGTTGGGTCAAAGCCCTAATTAAAAGTTGACCCGATCTTTCAGAGCCCTGGCGCAGGTGAACTTGACGTTCCGGGTGGGGGGGATTGTGATGACTTCCTTGGTGCGGGGGTTGACGCCCGAGCGGGCCGCCCGGTCAACCACTTTGAAGGTCCCCAGCCCGGCCAAGGCGAAAGCTGAGTTGTTTTCCAGCTCGCTGGCCGCGGTCTCAAGAAGGGCGTTGAGCGCCTTGACCGCCTGGGCCTGGGTTAGATTGGCGTCTTTGGCTATCTTAGCCACCAATTCGGCTTTGGTCATGAAAAATCCTTCCTTGAATCTTGATTTATTTTTAGCCCCCTGGCCTGGGTTGGCCAATAAAGGCGGGGCCTGGGACTTAACGCAAACCTAAAATAGAGATAAAAGAGAGAAAAAAGTAAAAAATAATTGAAAATAATAAACTTTGATTTATCCAACTCCGAAAAAATAATAGGCTATCATGAATAGACGAAAAAAAAAAGCCCAAATGTGGAAATCTGGAAATCTAAAATATTTCTGGTCAGGCCTCTCGGGCGCGGGTGTTGAGCGTTTGTCTATCATGCCTTATTTCCTGGCCTGGGGTCAAGACCTGAGCCAGCGACTCGGTCCCACCACTCTATCGTTGGTCCAGGAAAACAATATTAAAAAAAGGTCGCCTAAGGCCGCTAGAGGCAAGAGATTAAAGGCTAGGCCATCGCCAAAAGTCATTCATTATAAAATTTCGGTAGAGTAACATCTGGAAATCAATTATTTTTTTTGAGGTATTTGATTTTAAAAATCTAGTTGTTGGCCAAGGGGCGGAGGTGGCGAGCGTTTGGGGGAGAAAAGGGCGGCCCAACGCTTTGGCCAGCCCTTTGACCAGAGGTTCCCCCATAACCCCAGAGATAACCCCCGCCTTGGCCAGCCCCGGCCAAGCTCACCGTTCGGTTTAGTTAAGCCTCATGATTTGGCGCTATTTTCCTCAGTCCCGCGGCGGGGCCAGGTCCGGTTTTTGGTCCCCAAAAATGGTTAGCCACCCCCGAGATCTCGCCAGCTTCTTTCCGCCACTAAAAATTGCGCCTTGACTTCTGTCCAGTGGGCGCGACAGCGCGGGGCGAGATTATAAGGTAAAAGGCGCAATTTATGATATGTTATTGTTAACTTTATCATCTATTTTGATTTAAAACATAGATAATAAAGCTATAAATTTAAATAAAACAATAGAAGATCAAGACTGGCCAAAGTTAACTCAGATTGTCAAAGCTGTTTTTTCATGGATTCCAGCTCAACATTATGGAAAACAAATCATCAATGAATACTTCTTTCACGATCTTTTATTGGCTTACTTTTTTGGTCTGGTGGCTGAGGTCAGACCTGAGGAGCCAGGCCCCTTAGGGAATCTGGATCTGATTCTCGTGACCTACGACGACATCCACGCGGTTATTGAGATCAAATACGCCAAAAGCGAGGGCCGGGCCGGGCTGGAGGAAGCTCTGGACAAACTGGCGAACCAGGGCCTTAAAGCGATAAAAAAAAAATACGGCGAGACTTACCGACTGGCGGGTCATGATTTTGTGACCATAGGTTTGGGCGTCATTGGTCTGGGCGAGGCCAAAGCTGTTTTTGGCGAGCCCTCGGAGCCACCCGCTTAAGGGCTTTTCAGGGTTGGCGCGGGTTTTGGCCACTTAAGCTGGCCTGGCGCCTTGGGAGTTCGCCAGCCTGGGGGCGACTGCCGTTTATTTTTCCCTCAGAGCCATTTTTCCCCCAAAGCCGATAGTCCCATCTTCCGTCTCAGTTGAGCTTTTTTTTCTCCTTGTTCTCGCAGGCTACAAGTTAATAAAAATCAGGTAAAATAAGTCTAAAAATGTATATTTTTATTCTCATTATTATTCTCTTCGGGTGGCTTAGGCTCCCTCCTTGGTTAGCTCCTTCCATCGTCGAGCCGGTTAGATTTAACTATTCTATTTTTTTATTAATTACGCGATGTTACTTCATTTTTGTGGCCAACCTCTGGAGCCCAGCCTTAACTTTCGAATAAAAAACAAGCATAAAATTTGCTGTTAATTTTAATAACTATTTATTTATAGTTATTAAATAATGTAATATTATAAAAAGTAAATATGTTAAAAAATTTTAGGTGGCGCCCATTTTTCGGATATTTTTTTCCCCAGGCCAAAAATTCCATCGGTGGCCCTGGCGACGGGTTTTTTATATTTTGCCAATATCTGTTAATATGGCCGCCAGGGTTTTGAGCCCTGAAACCACTTTTGAGGTTTTTTTCGTTCCATGTCCGCTTATCGCAATGAGCTGGAAATCCCAGAAGAGCTGCCGTTATTGGCTGTCCGGGACGTGGTTATTTTCACGGACATGATTCTGCCCCTCTTCATCGGGCGGGATATTTCCATGAGCGCCGTGGAGGCGGCCCTGTCTGGCTCCAAACAGTTGATAGTTACCGCGCAAAAATTTCTCCATCAGGATAACCCTGAGCCCGACGACCTTTACAAGGTTGGGACCGTGGCCCAGGTGCTGCGTCAGGCCCGGCTACCCGACGGGCGCCTGAAGGTTCTGGTCCAGGGTCTGGTTAAAGCTCGGGTTACCCGGGTTCTGACTCGGGAGCCCTACATTCGGGTGGCCCTGGAGGTCATCGCGGAGGCTCCGGCCCCGGGGGAATCGCCCGAGTTGGAGGCTTTAAAGCGTAACGTCCGGGAAAAGAGTCAGAAGATCATGTCCTTGCGGGACGCCCTCTCCGAGGAGGCGATCAGCCTGCTGGAGGGGCTCGACGATCCCGGGCGCCTGGCGGATCTGGTCATTTCCAATCTTCAGGTCAAGGTCGCCGAGGCCCAGCGGGTGCTGGAGACCACCGATCCCCAGGCGCGCCTGGCCCTGGTCAACGACATCCTTAGCCAGGAGCTCAAGGTTTCCTTGCTCCAGGCCAAGCTCGACTCTGAGACCCGTGAGGAGATGGATCGCTCCCAGCGGGAGTTTTACCTGCGCGAGCAGATGCGGGCCATCAAAAAGGAGCTGGGCGACGAGAGCGGTCGCGACGAGGAGACTCTGGAGTATCAGGCCAGGATTAAAAACGCCCACCTGCCCAAGCGAGTGGCCTCGGAGGTTTCCCGGCAGCTGGCCCGGCTGGAGTGGATGCACCCGGACGCGGCCGAGGCGGCCTTAATCCGCTCTTACCTGGACTGGATCGTGGAGCTGCCGTGGTCGGTCACCACTCGCGACAAGCTGGATCTACGCGAGGCGAAAAGGGTTCTGGACGCGGATCATTACAATCTTAAGAAGGTCAAGGACCGGATCCTGGAGTACCTGGCGGTTATGAAGCTTAATCGGCGCCAGAAGGGCCCCATTATCTGCTTTCTGGGCCCGCCAGGGGTGGGCAAGACCAGCCTGGGCCAGTCCATCGCCCGAGCCATGGGGCGCAAGTTTGTCCGTTTCTCCCTGGGCGGGCTCAAGGACGAGGCGGAGATCCGGGGCCACCGGCGCACCTATATCGGGGCTTTGCCGGGTCGGATTATTCAGGGCCTCAAGACCGCCGGCTCCAATAACCCGGTCTTCATGCTGGACGAGGTGGACAAGATCGGCTCGGATTTTCGGGGGGATCCGGCCTCGGCCCTGCTGGAGGTCCTGGATCCAGAGCAGAACGCCAATTTTTCCGACCATTACTTGAACATCCCGTTTGATCTGTCTAACGTCATGTTCATAACCACGGCCAATTTTCTGGACTCCATCCCCCAGGCCCTGGAGGACCGGATGGAGGTCATCTACCTTTCCGGCTACACGGCCGAGGAAAAGGTGGCCATCGCCAAGAAGCACCTGCTGCCGCGGCTCATCCGTGACCATGGCCTCTCCGACCGAGATCTGACCATGCCCGATTCGGCCATCAGCCAGGTTATCGCCGGCTACACCCAGGAGGCCGGCCTGCGGGGGCTGGACCGGAAACTGGCGGCCATCTGTCGTAAGGTCGCCCGCAAGGTGGCCGAGGGGCAGGACCGGCCCCACCGGGTCACCAAGTCGCAACTGGCCAGGTTTCTGGGGCCTCCGGAGGTGTTGCCGGAGCCGGAGCGCCGGGAGGGGCAGAGCGGGGTGGCCACGGGCCTGGCCTGGACCGAGAGTGGCGGGGAGATACTGTATATTGAGGTCCGGCCTATGCTCGGCAAGGGCAATCTCACCCTCACCGGCCAGTTGGGCGAGATCATGCGCGAGAGCGCCCAGACCGCCCTGGCCTATATTCGGGCCCACGCCCTGGATTTGGGTCTGGCGCGGGATTTTTTTGAGAACCAGGACCTTCACGTCCATGTGCCGGCCGGGGCTGTGCCCAAGGAGGGCCCTTCGGCGGGGGTCGCCCTGATGACCGCTGTTCTGTCGGCCCTCCTGGACCGGCCCGCCCCCAAGGATGTGGCCATGACCGGCGAGATCACCCTGCGGGGGCAGGTCATGGCCATCGGCGGGCTTAAGGAAAAGGCTCTGGCCGCCCTGCGGGCCGGGATCAAGAAGATTGTCATCCCCCGCCAGAACCAGAAGGATCTGGAGGATCTGCCGCCCACTCTCAAGCGACAGGTCAAGTTCATCCTGGTCGATAACATCGAGGAGCTCCTGGCTGTGGTTTTTCCTGATTGTCCCTTCCAGCCGGGCCAAGGCAAGGGCGCGCCCCCGCGGGCCTGGCGACGGCCCCGGCCTCGGCCCCGCCGTCGAGCTCAAGCGTGAGAGCGAGCTCAGCCAGAGGCTGCCGGCTGTGCGGCCACAACTGCCAGGTCGACCGCCGGAGCGGTCAGCGGGGCCGTTGTGGGGCTGGCCAGGCCATTGGGTTCGCCCAGGCGGTGGCTCATCATGGCGAGGAGCCGCCTCTCTCTGGAGTCTCCCCAGGCGGCTCGGGGGCCATTTTTTTTACCCGTTGCAATCTGGCCTGCGCCTTCTGTCAGAACTGGCAGATCTCTCAAACCCCTGGGGCCGGGCTGGACATCACCATTGAGAACCTGGTTGAGGTCATGCTGCGGCTGGCTGAGGCCGGGGTTCATAACATCAATCTTGTCTCGCCCACCCCCTACGTGGTCGAGATCGCCCAGGCTCTGAATCTGGCCAAGTCCCAGGGCCTGAAACTGCCCATTGTTTATAATAGCGGCGGTTACGACTCCCCGCGGGCCCTGGCCATTATGGAGGGGCTGGTGGACATTTATCTGCCCGACGCCAAGATCGGCCTTGATCCCAGCCTGGGCCCGGGCGATCCAGATCCAGTGGCCATGCGGCTGTTTGGGGCCGGGGACTACGCGGCGGTCAACCAGCTGGCCTTGAAAGAGATGTGGCGCCAGACCGGGCATCTGACCCTGGACAGCCGCGGTTTGGCCACGCGGGGGCTTTTGGTGCGGCATCTGGTCCTGCCCGATGACCTGGCCAGAACCAGCCTGGTTCTGCCGTGGTTGGCCGAGAGCCTGGGCCCGGCGACCTACTTGAGTCTCATGGCCCAATACCACCCCAACCACCGCTTGCGGGGTGACTCCCTGGCCGAGTTTCGTCAGTTTCCGGGCCTCACCAGGCCGCTGAGCCTTCGGGAGTATGAGTTGAGCGTGGACCAGGCCTGGCGGCTGGGCCTCACGAACACCTTTGTGCAGGATTTGGCCGCGGCCACCAATTACCGGCCCAACTTCAACAAGCCCGACGCCTTTAATTGAAAGCCAGCTAATCTCTTAATTGCTGGTTGGGGGGGTTTCTTGGAGGCCTGGCCGAGCCAGCTTGGGTTATTTTTTTTCCGTTTTTTCGCCCTGTTTTTCCTTGGGGCGCTTTTTCGCGGGAGTCTGAGGATGAAATTTTTAACTCTTCTGGCCGGCGTCGTCTTTTCTCTGGTCGCCATCGCCCCGGCCCGGGCTCTGGATATGGAGATTAAGGACCGGGTCTCGGGCCTGACGGGCGCGCTCTGTCAATACAGTTACAGCGAAAATGGCGATTTCCCGAACAATGTCGCGATTCTGGTGGGCGAGGAGTTACGCTCTTTTGAGGCCATCATGGACGATCCAGGGGAGTTTAACGATTTGAATGATATGGCGGTCGGGACGCCGGTGGAATTTGACGTTGTCTATCGCGAGTATTATGACGAGCCAGGCGGGGAGACGGTAAAAAAACCGGGAATCACCAAAATTCAGGCCACTGGCCCGCCTGAGCCTCAGGTCTGCCAGGGGCGGCTACCCCTGGCTGACGAGTGAGTCGCGGCCGTTTTGGCCCCAGGCCGCCCCGGCCAGGGGCCATTTTTTTTATTTAAGTTGAATTATATAAAATAAGAGCTATTTAATATAAATATAGTAAGAAACCCTCGACCCAAGTCTCATTTTTTCCCCGCCGCGTCCAGATTAGATGGCGATTTCTTTTGTTTTTCTGTCTTTGGCTAGCTCTCCTCTGGCTAGCTCTCAATTTTCCCTCGCCCACTTGAAGTTCCCGCGATCCGGCCCAACCCGGGTCAAGGCCGGGGATTAGAATCGACTTTCTAACATTTATGTAAGAAAAGTCCTAGTCCAGTTCCGGGGCCGTTTCTGGGGACTGGATTTTATTTTGGCTCGTTTTTCGGCTTGAACTCAGACTGAGGCGGCTGGGCGACTAACGACTGGCCTTTGGAAAATGCCCAATCCCTGGGCTTTTTCCCTTGGCCTCGCCCACGACTGTCCGGCCTCTGAGGGACTGAAGAAACATTTTTGTCAGAATTTAATAATCTTTTGACCTAACTTGACCAGAAGAAAGCCGCTCAGACCGGGCTAGAATATTCCTTTCTAATATTTCCTGAATAAAATCAGCTAGTTAAATTATAAAATCCGGGTTGGCCCTCTTTATGCTTATATCCAATCTCGTGGTTTGAATCCGCCTCCTTTTGACTGATTTCGGCTGGGCCCAAAAGCGGGTGGGCCCAGTCGGGTTGGTCAAGCCGAGGGCCAAGGCAATCAGAAAATTTCCGCCAGGTTTTTTTAAGCCAAATGGCGGGCAGTCAGTGAGGACAAAATGAGGCAAGTGGCAATTTACGGCAAGGGTGGCATTGGCAAATCCACGACCACCCAGAATCTCAACGCGGGCCTGGGGGAGATGGGCAAGAAGATCATGATCGTCGGCTGCGACCCCAAGGCTGACTCCACCCGGCTCATCCTGGGGGGACTGGCCCAGGAAACCGTGCTCGACACGCTTCGGGAGGAGGGCGATGACATCGATCTCGATCAGGTCCTCAAGGAGGGAGTTTTCCACATCCGTTGCGTGGAGTCAGGCGGCCCAGAGCCTGGGGTCGGTTGCGCCGGTCGGGGCATCATCACCTCTATCACCCTCTTGGAGAGACTGGGGGCTTACACCGAGGACCTTGATTACGTCTTTTATGACGTTCTGGGCGATGTCGTCTGCGGCGGGTTCGCCATGCCCATTCGGGAGGGTAAGGCCAGGGAGATCTATATCGTCTGCTCCGGGGAAATGATGGCTCTGTACGCGGCCAACAACATCTCCAAAGGTATCCGCAAGTACGCCAACACCGGTGGGGTCCGGTTGGGCGGGCTCATCTGCAACAGCCGCAACGTCGATGGGGAGGCCGATCTGGTCTCGGCCGTGGCCAAGGAGATGGGGACTCAGATGATTCACTTTGTGCCCCGCGATAACATGGTCCAGCGGGCCGAGATCAACAAAAAGACGGTCATCCAATACGATCCCAACTGCGATCAGGCCAACCAGTACCGGGTTCTGGCCAAGAAGATCGATGAAAACGACATGTTTGTCATACCCTCGCCCCTGACTCAGGACCGGCTGGAAACTTTGCTCATGGAGCATGGCCTGGTGGCCTAGGGAGGGGACGCGATGGAACTGATCAGAGCCATTATTCGGCCCGAGAAAATGACCGCGGTGGTGACCGAGCTCCTGAGCGCCGGTTACCCGGGGTTGACGAAGGTGGATGTTTATGGGCGTGGCAAACAGAAGGGCATTGTCTTAAATGACGTCCACTATGACGAGCTCCCCAAGCAGATGCTTTTAATCGTGGCCGACAACGCTGACCGCGAGGACATTGTCAACATTATCATGCGCACCGCCCGCACCGGGGAAGGCCATTTCGGGGACGGCCGTATTTTCGTCTCCCAGGTGGAGGAGGCCTACACCATCAGCTCGGGCAAGAAAGGTCTGTGAGATGAAGGAGATTCTGGCCATTGTGCGGACCAGCCGGGTCGGGCAGACTAAAAACGCCCTGGCCGCGGCTGGTTTCCCCGGCTTTACCTGTGTTCCCTGTCTGGGGCGAGGCAAGAAACTGGTCGACCCGGGAGTGCTGAAATTGATTATGGAAAGCGGGGAGTTACCGTTGACCTCCGCCGGGGAGGCCATGACCGAAGCCAGCCGCCTGATCCCCAAGCGGCTTTTTGTTATCGCGGTGGAAGACTCGCGGGTCCAGGACGCCGTGGACGTTCTGGTGGCTGTCAACTCCACCGGTCATCCTGGGGACGGGCGGATTTTCATTCTGCCCCTGGAGTGCTCCTACAGCGTTCGACTGGGCCAGCCGGTCGACATTTAGAGGTTAAGCTAGAGGTTAAGATGGATTTCAAGTCAGCCGTCTTGGGCCGGTATAACGCCCGAATCTATAAAAGCCGCAAAGACCATATCCTGGAGGTCAAGGCGGGCGAGGACCAGAAAATCGCCGCCAACACTCGGGCCGTGCCAGGCCTGATGACCAACCGGGGTTGCTGCTACGCCGGTTGCAAGGGCGTGGTGGTCGGGCCGCTCAAGGACACCTGCGTCATCACCCACGGGCCCATCGGGTGTGGGTTTTATTCTTGGGGCACCCGCCGCAACAAGGCCCGCCCGGACGCGGATGGCAATAATTACATTCAATACTGCTTTTCCACCGACATGCAGGAACCAGACATAGTTTTCGGGGGCGAGAAGAAACTCAAAAAGGCCATTGACGAGATCATGGCCATTTTCAAGCCCAAAAGAATTATGATCTGCTCAACTTGCCCGGTTGGTCTCATCGGGGACGACATTCACGCCGTGGCTAACCAGGTGGAAAAAGACTATGGCGTAACTTGCGTGGCCTTCTCTTGCGAGGGTTACAAGGGAGTCAGCCAGAGCGCTGGTCACCATATAGCCAATAACGGTCTCATGCGCCGCGTTATCGGGACCGATGACTCTGGCTCCCTGGGCCAACACACCATCAATCTTTTGGGGGAGTACAACATTGGCGGCGATGGCTGGGAGACCGAGAGGCTTTTGCGGGCCATCGGCTACCAGGTGGTGGCGGTCTTCACTGGCGATGGCTCCGTGGCTGATATCGCCCGGTCCCACCGGGCCGATATTAATCTGGTGCAATGCCACCGGTCCATCAACTACGTGGCTGAGATGATGAAAACGGCCTTCGGGATTAACTGGCTGAAAGTCAATTTCATCGGGCTCAAGGCCATCGCCCAATCCCTGCGAGATCTGGCCACCTTTTTTGGGGACCCGGTCCTGATTGAGCGGACTGAGGAGGTCATCGCCGAGGAGCTGGCGGCGGTCACCCCGGACGTGGAGTATTACCGCTCCCGGCTGAGCGGGCGCACGGCGGCCCTTTTCGTGGGCGGCAGCCGCTCCCATCATTACCAGGATCTGCTGGCTGACTTTGGGGTGGAGACCGTGCTGGCCGGCTATGAGTTCGCCCACCGCGACGATTACGAGGGCCGGGAGGTCATCCCCGACATCAAGGAGGACGCGGACTCGAAAAACATTGAGAACTTGGTGGTCGAGCCAGACCGTCGCTACCGGGCCTTCCTGACCCCAGAGCGCTATCAGGAGCTCAAGGAAACCATTGGCCTCGAGGAGTACGCGGGCCTCATCCGGGGCATGGCCAACGGCGGCTGGGTGGTTGATGATCTCAACCACTTCGAGACCGAAGAGATGATCCGGCTCTTAAAGCCCGACGTCTTCTTTTCCGGGGTCAAAGATAAGTACGTGGCCCAGAAGGCCGGGGTGGTCTGCCGCCAATTGCACAGTTATGATTACAGTGGCCCTTACTCGGGCTATCGGGGGGCGGTCAATTTTGGGCGGGATGTCACCATGGGCCTGTTCGCCCCGGCCTGGAAATTGGTTACCCCGCCTTGGCTGGAGGCTAAAAATGCTTGATCAAACGCCCAAGGAAATCGTCGCCCGCTCGGGGATCTGCATCAACCCCCTGAAAACCTGCCAGCCGGTCGGGGCCCTGTACGCGGCCCTGGGCGTCAGTCGCTGCCTCCCGCACAGCCACGGTAGCCAGGGCTGCGTCTCTTACCACCGGACTCTTCTGACCAGGCATTTCAAGGAGCCGGCCGTGGCCTCGTCGAGCTCTTTCACTGAGGGGGCCTCGGTCTTTGGCGGGGGGGCCAACCTTAAGCAGTCAGTCAAGAATATTTTTGACGTCTATAACCCGGACATCATCGCGGTCCACACGACTTGCCTGTCGGAGACCATCGGCGACGATCTTGGGTCTTTCATCCAGGAGCTGGATCTGCCGGAAGGGAAAATTGTTGTCCATTGCAACACCCCCAGTTACGTCGGCTCCCACGTCACCGGCTTTGGCCAGATGGTGGCCGGGTTCGTCAAATACCTGGCCAAAAAAGAGGAAAAGTCCGACCAGATTGGGGTCTTTCCCGGTTTTGTCAACCCCGGGGACATCCGGGAATTGCGCCGCCTCCTGGCTCTGATGGGAGTCTCGGCCATCATCCTGCCTGACCCCAGCGATGTCCTCGACGGGCCCATGACCGGGGCCTATCAGATGTTCCCTGAGGGCGGCACAAGCCTGCGGGAGATCGCCGCTCTTGGCGGGGTCAAGCGGGCCCTGGCTCTGGGGCTCCTGGCCTCCAAGGAGCCGGCCCTGGCCTTGAAAAGCAAATGCGGGGTGGAAACTGATCTCTGCCCGCAACCCATGGGCGTGGCCAACACTGACGCCTTTCTGATGCGTCTGTCGGCCATCTCCGGTCAACCCATCGCCCGGGAGTTGGAGCTGGAGCGGGGCCGGTTGCTGGATCTGATGCTGGACGCCAACCAATACTATTACCAGAAGAAAGTGGCCATCTTTGGCGACCCGGACACGGTGATAGGGCTGACGACCATGGCTTTGGAACTGGGCCTGACCCCCAAATACCTGGCCACCGGGACCCCCTGGGAGGGGTTTGTGACCGAGGTCAAGACGATCCTGGGCCAGTATGACGCCCTGGAGGGGACCCGGGTTAAAGCGGGGACAGACTTTTTTGAGTTGCATCAGTGGATCAAGAACGAGCCTGTGGATCTGCTCATTGGCACCTCCTACGGCAAGCAGATCGCCAAGGCCGAGGACATTCCCATGGTCCGGGCTGGATTCCCCATCCTCGACCGCTATGGGCACGCCCACCATCCCCTCATTGGTTACGAGGGAGCCCGGCGTCTGGCCGAGCTGACCCTGGGAGCCCTGATGGACCGCTACGACCGCGACTGCGCCGATGAGGATCTGGACGTGGTCTTGTAGGCCACGTGGTCTTGAGGGCCCTCGCTGGTCGATTATTTTGTTTTTTTTTCTTTGTTCGCTCAGGGGGTCGCCTCCTGGCGAGGGCGAGGTCAAATTGTGCCCAGAGACATTTTGGAGGAACGCCGGAAATCCATCAGCCTGGCTGGCGGTTCCCTTGACTGCGACAAGGCTTCCCTGGCCGGGGCGGTCAGTCAAAGGGCCTGCGTCTATTGTGGGGCCCGGGTGGTTTTGAACCCCATCACCGACGCCTTTCATCTGGTTCATGGCCCCATCGGTTGCGCCAGTTACACCTGGGACATCCGAGGGTCCTTGTCGGCGGGCTCGGAACTGTACCGCCAGAGCTTTTCCACGGACCTGCGGGAGCGGGACATCGTTTTTGGGGGCGAGGCCAAACTGCGGGCCGGGCTCCGCGAGATCGCCGAGATCTACCGGCCACCAGTCATTTTTATCTACGCCACCTGCGTGGTCGGGGTCATCGGCGACGATGTCGAGGCGGTGGCCCGGGAAGCGGAAAAGGCTTATGGAATCCGGGTCATCGTGATCCAGTCCCCAGGGTTCGCGGGCCACAAATCCCTTGGCTACCGGCTGGCTGGGGAAGCTCTGATGAAACTTCTCTCGCCTCAGGCCGATCCAGCCAGCCAACCCCAAGCTAGGCAACCCCAAGCTAGGCAACCCAAAGTTCGGGGCTTGAACATCTTGGGCGACTACAACCTGGCCGGGGAGATGTGGATCATCAAAAACTATTATCGGGAAATCGGCCTGCCGGTCATCGCCTCCTTTACCGGCGACTCGACCTGCGCGGAGCTGAGAAAAGCCCCGACGGCCGCCCTCAACGTGGTGCAGTGCGCCGGCTCCATGACCTATCTGGCCAAACGCCTGGAGGAAGAGTACGGCATACCCTGGATCAAGGCCAGTTTCTTCGGCCTGGAGGACACGGCCCGGGCTTTGCGGGAGACCGTTGATCTGCTGGGCTCGGCCGAGGAAAGAAGCCGGGCCGAGGCCCTGATCGCCCGGGAGTCGCGGCGAGCTGAGGCGGCCATTAAACCGTATCTGCCAGGCCTGAAGGGCAAAAAAGCGGCCATCTTCGTGGGCGGGGGCTTTAAGGCCATCTCCCTGATCCGCCAGTTCCGGGCCCTGGGCCTGGAGACGGTTCTGGTGGGCACTCAGACCGGCCAGAAGGAGGAGTACGAGGTCATGGCCAATTTAGCCAGCCCCGGCACGGTCATTCTGGACGACGCCAATCCCAGCGAGCTGGAGGCCTTCATGCGCGAGAAGGGGGCCGACATTCTGGTGGGTGGCGTCAAGGAACGCCCCCTGGCCTATAAACTGGGCGTGGCCTTTTGTGACCACAATCACGAGCGCCAGGCCCCCCTGGCCGGGTTTGTCGGGGTGGAAAATTTCACCCGGGAAATCGATCTGACCATTAACAGCCCGGTCTGGTCATATGTCCAGGCGGCCGGGGTGACCTTGAGCTGAGGCGTTATGGTCAACCTTCTGGCCAACCTCAGGGCCAACTTCCAGTTCAACCTAGAGATTAAAATGTTAATGGCGAAAAATTTTTGTCAAAAAGCCTCGCGGGCCGACGCGCCCGGATATTTTCGCGGCTTTTCGCCGCAAGACAAAGGCGTATAGGAACATGAGAGAAAAACTGGCCCACATTAACGCCAATCCTTGCAAAATGTGCTTTCCCTTGGGCGTGGTGACCGCCTTTTACGGGATCAGGGAGGGCTTAACCCTTCTGCACGGCTCGCAGGGTTGCGGCACCTATATTCGCCGCCACCTGGCCACCCATTACCAGGAGCCCGTGGACATCGCCTCCTCATCGTTGACTGAGGAGGGAGCCGTTTTCGGAGGGGAGGCCAACCTGAAAAAGGGCCTGGACAATCTCATTCGCCTGTACCAGCCCCGGGTGATCGGGGTGGGGACAACCTGCCTGGCCGAGACCATCGGGGAGGATGTGCCGGCTATTTTGAGAAATTACGCCAGCGAGAGGCCGGATCTGGCCGTCAAGCTCATCCCCGTGGCCTCGGCCGGTTACAGCGGGACCCACTATGAGGGCTGGTTCAAGGGGGCCCGGGCCATAGTCGAGGCCCTGGCCGTAAAAACCGCTCCCCATAGCGGGATCAACGTCTTTGTCCCCCCGTCCAGCCCGGCCGATCTGCGGGCTTTAAAAAAGCTCTTGGACGAGAGCGGCTTGGACTATGTCCTTTTTCCAGATATCTCCCACAACCTTGACCGGCCCTATGACCCGGTTTATAAGCGTCTGCCGGAGGGGGGAACGCCCCTGGAGGCCGTGGCCAGCCTGGCCGGGGCCCGGGTCAGCCTGGAGTTGAGCCGTTTTTGCCCCAAATCTCTTTCGCCTGGGGTTTATCTGGAGGAGACTTTTGGCGTCCCTCTGATCCGCCTGGGAGCTCCCATCGGTTTGCGGGACAATGACATTTTCCTCAAAACTCTCCAAAGCCTGGGCGGTCGGGTCAGCCCGGCGACCCTGGCCGAGCGGGGCCGGTACCTGGACGCCATGCTGGACGCCCACAAGCACAGCGCCTTGGGGCGGGCCGGGATCTTTGGCGACCCGGATCTGGTCAGCGGTCTGGTCCGGCTGGCCGTGGAAAACGGGTTGCGACCGGTCCTGGCGGGCACCGGCTCGGTCGCTCTCGGCTGGGCCGAGGCGATTCTGGCCGAGAGCGCCGGGGCCGACTGGGTGGCGCGGGGGGAGAAGATTCTGGCTCGGACCGAGGTGGACTTTTCGGACATAGAGCGCTGGAGCGTTGAGTCGCGGGTAAACCTTTTGCTCGGCAGCTCCGAGGGGCGGCGCCTGGCGGAAAAACGGGCCTGGCCCTTGGTTCGCTGCGCCTTTCCGGTGCACGACCGCCAAGGTGGCTCCCGGTTGCGCCTGTATGGATTTGATGGCTCCCTAGCCTTGCTGGATAACATTGTCAACGCCATTCGGGCCCGCGAGGAGAGCTCTTTCCGGGCCAGATTGAAAGAGGCTTATTTTCAGCCCCAGACTGAGGGCGCCGCGCTTGAGTCGCCCGGGGCCGAGGCCGCGACTGAGCTCCCGGCGGCTCTCCCGCCCCCGGATTTAGGGCCCGAGATCTTGCGACCGGCCTGGGGCCTTTTGAGCTCTCGGGCCCCGACCGAGACCCACCCGTGCTTTTCGCAGGAGGCGGCTCACACTTACGCCCGTCTGCATCTGCCTGTGGCCCCCAAGTGCGATATCAGCTGTAATTACTGCCGCCGGGATTTTGACTGTCCCAATGAGAGCCGCCCCGGGGTCACCAGCGCGGTCTTGAGCCCCCAAGCGGCCCTGGAACGGTTTCGGTTGGTTCGGGCTCAGCTTCCTAACCTTAAGGTGGTGGGTGTGGCCGGGCCAGGGGAGGCTCTGGCCAATTTCTCAGAATTGGCCGAGACCATGGAGCTCATCCGGCGCGAGGACCCGGAAATTTTCTTCTGCCTTTCCACCAATGGCCTCAATCTGCCACTCAGGGCCCGGGAGTTGCGAGAGCTGGGGGCGCGTTACCTCACCATCACCATCAATTCCCTGGATCCGCGGGTCGGGGCCCGGATCTATAAGGAGATTAATTTCCTGGGCCGCTCCTACCAGGGCGTGGAGGGGGCGGCCATGTTGCAGGCCAATCAGCTGGTTGGCTTGAAAATGGCTGTGGACCTGGGTTTGAAGGTCAAGATCAACACCGTGATTTTGAGCGGTCTCAATGAGGGCCAGGCGGTGGAGATCCATAAGATGGCCGCCCAGGTGGGGGCGACCATCGGCAATGTCATGCAGCATATTCCGGTGGAGGGTAGCCCCCTGGCCCATCTACCCCAGATCTCCCGGGCCGGGTTAAGCCGGCTCAGTTGGGAGTGCCAGGCCCATCTGCCCCAGATGCGTCACTGTCGGCAGTGCCGGGCCGACGCGGTGGGTCTGTTGAGCGAGGACCTGTCTTACCAATATCGGCCAGCTGACCAGTTGACCCCGCCAGTCGAGCCGGCGGCCTGGGTTTTGAGCGAGGACCGGGCTAACCTGGTTCGGGTGGCCGTGCTCTCCAAGAGCGGGGTGGTGGTGGACCAGCATTTTGGCCAGGCCGAGAGGCTTCTAATTTATGACAGCGATGGCCAGAGTCTCCGGCTCCGGGAGAATCGTCAGGTGGATTTGGGCTCCGGTGGCTGCCGGGGTGGGTTCTGCGGCCAGAAGGATCCGCTGGCCGACCAGAAGCCAGAGGGATTCATCGCCCGGCTGGTGGCGGCGGCGGCGGACTGCGACGCGGTGGTGGCCACCCGCGTGGGTCAGTCGCCCCGCGACAAACTGGCCGCGCGGGGGGTGAGGGTGGTGGTCTCGTTTGACACCATCGACCGGGCGGCTCTGGCGGCGGCCCAGGAGGTTTTGAGCCAGCGCGAGCTGGTGGCCGAGGGCCGGCTGGGTTCCTGAGGGTTGGACCCTTGGGCCTGGTCAGGCGAGAGAAGAGGGACTTATGCTGTTGATAGACGCGACCTTGCCAGCCCTGAGCGCGGCGGGCTTGAGCCTGGATCCGGCTCTGGCCCTCAAATGGGCCAAAGCTCTGGCCGCCCTTGGGGTCTCGCGGGTCAAGCGCCCGCGAGAGCCTTTGGTCGCGAGTGACGCTCTCTATGGTCTTGATGGGGTTTTTCGGGGTGATTACCCGAGCCTTTTTAAAAAGTTAAGGCGCCTGGGGCCCTTGGAGATGGTCTTTGGCGACGAGCGCGGTTGGGCCACGGCCCTGGCCGCCTCCTGGCTGGAGGAGGGGGGCTCCGGGGTGGTCTGTTCCCTGGTCGGGGTCGGGGGTCTGCCGGCCCTGGAACAGCTGCGGTTGATTCTGCATCTGAGCGGTCGAATGCTCCTCCCCAAATTGGGCCGCGAGCTCCAGGCCCTCGGTCAGTTGTTTGAGGAGCTCTCCGGCCGGGAGTTGGATCTTTTTCAGCCGGTTCTGGGTCGGGGTCTTTTCGCCGGGGAAGCCGGGGTGCACGTGGACAGTTGGCCCAAGGACCCGACCCTGTACGAGCCTTTCGGCCCAGAGATGGTGGGGGCCAGGCGGGTTCTGGCCATTGGTCGGCACAGTGGCCAGGGGGCCCTACGCTTGAAATGTCTCCAGTTGGGCCTGAGCTGCCCCCGGGCGAGCCTGCCGAGTTTGCTGCGGGCGGTTCGGGCCAAGGCCGCCGAGTTGGAGCGCTCGCTCACGGACGCCGAGTTCGCTGAGTTGACTCAGGCCAGTTCCGGAGGCCAGGCCAGCCGCGGAGGTCAGGCTTGACCGGCTCGGTCCAGCTGGTGGACACCACCCTGCGGGATGGGGAGCAGGCCCCGGGCTTGGCTTTTTCCCTCCAGACCCGACTGACTCTGGCCGCCGCCCTGGATCAGGCCGGGGTGGCTCAGCTGGAAATCGGTTGCCCGGCCATGGGGCCCCAGGAGGTGGCGGGTTTAAAAGCCATCAGAAAAGTCTGTTCCCGGGCCCTGGTCTCGACCTGGAATCGGATTCGGGCCACTGACGTGACGGCCTCCCTGGAGACGGGGGCGGAGGTCATTCATCTGTGCTTGCCGGTCACGGCGGCCCATCTGGAGCGCAAACTCAAAAAAACCTGGGCGGAGTTGGCCGGTGACCTGACGGAATGCCTCAATCTGATCCAGGCCCAGGGGGCGCGGGTTTCGGTGGGTCTTGAGGATGTCTCCCGGGCCACCCCGCTTGAGCTGGCCCGGGCCGCGGATCTGCTTCAGGAATTGGCCATTTCCTGGGTTCGCCTGAGCGACACGGTGGGGATTCTGACTCCGGGTCGGGTCAGGAGTCTGGTGGGCTTTTTTGTGGGCCGGGGTTTTTCGGTGGAGTTCCACGGGCATAACGATCTGGGCCTGGCGGCGGCCAACACTTTGACCGCCGCTCTGGCCGGGGCCGCCCGACTGGACACGACCCTGGGCGGGGTGGGGGAGCGGGCCGGCAACTGTGGCCTTCGGCGCCTGGTGGCCTTGGCCGGGGCGGAGCTGGAGCTGGGGGTCAGCCTGGCCCAGGCAACCGAGTTGGAGGAGCTGGCCCGGCCTTATTATCAGGCTAGGAGCGCCTACGTGCGGGGCTTATTGGCGGCTAAGGCCGCCGGGGTGGAGAGTTTTTTTAAGATCGCTTCAATTGACTCAGAAAATAAAATTTAACTTGAGAGTCAGAGTGAGAGAACAAAAAATAAAAAAAATAAAAAAAATTAACAAATAAATAGTAAATTAAAATGAATAAATAAAAATAAAGTATTTTATTGCTAAAGAATTAAAAGTTAAAAAACATAAGATGGGTAAGATAAATGATTTTTAAGAAGTTAAACTTTTTTTCAGCCCGGTCAAGCTTTCCTTGGCCCTCAGGTCCCGGTAACTCATGAACGATCCCTTCGTGGCTCTTTTAGCCGAAAACCATCTGACCCCTGACTCGGAGTTGGCTACTCAGGCTCCTCAAGGGTTCCGGGTGGCCGTGGTTGTGGCGGGGGCGGCCCTGGGACCTCTGCCCGGCTCCCCGCGGCTCTACATTTTGGTAGCTAAAGATGGGGCCTTCCAGACTGAGGCGGTGATCGATTTGCTGGAGCTGGGTCTGGGGAGCGAGCCGGTGGAGTCCCTTGGGCCTGAGGCGGTGGCCCGTTTCCTGGCGGGGTTGCGGACTCTTTTGAGTCGGTTGCGGGGGGTCGACTTTCTGGCCGCCAAAAAGTTCTCCGGGATCTTGCCGCATCGCCTTTTGGGTCTGGATATTGGCTACCTCGTGGAGGGCGATTGGGGTCTGGCGGGCTTAAATGAGGCGGTCAACGCGGCCTTGAGCCAGGAGATGGCCGCCGCCCCGCCGGCCGCTTTGGCGACCCAACCCCAGCTCGTGGGGCCGGGCCGGTATTTTCTCGATCTGGCCAAGGCCTTGGCCCTGGATCCAGAGCTTTCTTCCAAGAAGATTCTCCAGCCCTTTTTGCGAGAGACGCGGTTCCAGGAACTGGCCATTGAGTGTGACCATCAGCCCAGGTGGCTGCCTGAGGCGGCCAGGAACCTGGGTCTGAGCCTGACCCTGGCCTCAAGCCCAGGCGGGGTTCTGGTGACTCTCAGCCGGGCCCGAGAGACTTGAGCCAGCTATTTTATTCCCGCCAGAGTTCTCCCGGCCCGGCCTCGGGCCGGGCTGGCTAAAGCCCCCCCTTATCGGCCCCGGCTTTTTGTGGTAAATAAAGGCTAGGCCCCGCGGATCTTGGAAATTTTTTCGGTCAGCGGCGGCCCGACTCCGTCGGCTTCCAGGCCCTCGCCCGGGCCCGGGGGAGTCAACGTTTTTTTGCCTTATTTTGGGCCAGATTTGGGGGAGTTTATGGTTGACGAGAAAAAGCCCAGGCGGTCAAGTTTCCAGTTAGAGAACCTTGATTCCAACTCCATCCAGATTCCGGTCGGCTACGGGATCGCCGTGGCCCTCGGGGCGGAGGGCAATTTGGGCCCGTTACCTGGAGCCAAGCGCGTGGTCATTTATCAGGTCGGGCCTGAGGGCTCTTTCCAGGAGACTCGGTTCTTGGAGCTGGCCCACTTTGAGCTGGATCTGATTCCCGCCGATCTCAACATCGCCCCGGGTTCCTCCCTGGCCGCCAGGATTAGGTTGATGGTCAACCAGTTGGCCGGGGTCAGCTGTCTGCTGGCCAGTCATTTCTATGGCCCCAAGGAGCTGTATCTGTCCGTGGGCGGCGACCTGGCCCTGGCCACCACGGAAGAGGATTTTAACCCCTTGATTCTGGAGTGCGTGGCCTACTCCCGTCTCAGCCTGCGATCCTATGAGGCCAAGGCGACCGCGAGAGAGGCCGGCAGGCGGGAGCGGTATTTAGTGGATCTGACGGACTTTCCACCCAATGACGACCACAATCGGAATATGTTGGAATTCATGATGACAGTTCTGAAGAGTGACCCGTTGGGGGAATTGGTCGTTAAAAGCCCGGAGATGCCCAGCTGGCTGCCGCGGCTGGCCGATGACTTGGCCATGATCTGGGAGGTGGATCAGTATTCCGAGGAGGAGGTCTTTATAACCTTAAGAAACCTGAGCCCGGATCGCCTCAATTAGCCCCGCCCGCCGCCATTGAGCCAGGCCAGCCGGCCTGGCCCCCAAGATTTTCTCCGTTTAACGCCTTCAGACCAATTTGAGCGAAAATAACCATAATTAGCCAGAGGCAAACTATCTGGAGCCAAATTATCTGGAGCCAAACTAGCTGGAGTTAAAACAGGCTTGGGCAGAATATTCACAGGTATCCCCAAGTCAAAAAACCGGGCCATAGGCCCGTTTTTTTGACTTCACTTCCCGCGGCCATCAATTTAAGTCGCGTTGGATCAGGCGGCCTGGCTTTTTTCCCCAGCTATCGGATTCTTGACCGGGACCACGGTCTCTGGCCCGATGACCGGGATGGCGAAACGGGCCTTGGCCACGATGGGCGAGCCGGGTCGGCTCATCTGGACTACCGCCCCGGCCAGGTTTTCGATCTCGTCGAGGCTGTGACTGACATAGAGGATAGGCAGATCCAGGGCCCGGAGATTTTTCAGGTATGGCATGATCTCTTCCTTGCGCTCCTGATCCAGGGCGCTCAGCGGCTCGTCCAGGAAGAGGACCTCGGGGGAGGAAGCCAGGGCCCGGGCCAGAGCCACGCGTTGTCTCTCCCCGCCGGACAGTGTGTCGGGTCGCCGGTCCATCAGGAGCCCAATACCCAGAATCTCAATTAAATAGTCCAGATCTAGGGGCCTTTTCTTGACTTGGTTCCCCAGGCGGCGGGTGGCCCGTTTCATGCCATAACTCAGGTTTTCCGTGACCGATAAGTGGGGGAAAAGGGAGCCCTCCTGAAAAACATAGCCAAGGGGCCGCCGGTGGGTAGGCAGAAAAAATTGGTCGCTTTGCCAGAGAGCCCCATTGACGGAGACAAAGCCCCTGGCTCTGGTCAGGCCGGCCAGGCACCTTAAAAAGGTGGTCTTGCCGGAGCCAGAGGGGCCGGTGATGGCCGTGATCCCCTGACCGGGCAGGTCAAAATCAAAGTGGAAATCCAGGTGACTGCCATCGGGATTGGGATAGCTCAGGCGTAGATTGGACTCAATGCTCATGGTTAAGCGTCCAGGGAGAGGCTCCAGGGAAAATATAAAAGCCAACGAAAAAAAACGATATAATATGAAAAAAAGTCAATTGGCCCAATTAAAGACGATTGAGGCAAAAAAAAGAGGCTCAACCGGGATATAAAAGGCTTTATCATGTCTTGACTGAGTTATTATTTCTTAAGAGGGATAATAGCGCTGATGGCGTTGGATATCAAGACAAAAAAATAAAAAAAAGAGTGGCTGATGGAATTTCGCCCAAGTAGCCCCTCGCCAAGGGTGAATTCTGGCTCATCCGTCTATTTTGGTCAAGGAGGCTGAGGCTTATTCTAATCTTATCGCCCGATCAAAGAGTTTTGAGAGAGCGATTGAGGAGAGCGGGGCGAGAAGGCCAGCGACCTGGCTGGGTCAAGGCTCCCGAGTTGGTGAAAATTAGCTATCCGCCAGACAATTATTTGGCCGCGATCCGCGTTTTTTTCGCCAGCGCCCGACCCGGAACCGAGGGAATTATTTAGAAAAATAATTAAATAAATATAACTTTTTATCTCAGAAAAATGAATATAATTAACAAAGAATAAAATAAAAATAGCTATAAAAAGTTTTGTGGACCGGATATGGATAAACATCTAAAATATTCCAGGGAGAGCCTTAAGGAAGGGCCAGAGGAGAGTTTTGGCGAAAAATAAAACCATTTTTTTTAGGGCCGTTTTTTTTGTGAGACAAGGGAAGGAAATGGGGTTTTCTGTTCAGATTTGTCACTTCAGAAACGGAGCAATGGCGGTAAAAAAGAAAAAAAATTTTGCCATTTGAAAATTAGGGAAGGAAAAAAATTTTTTCGCTGGCTGGAAAAATTTTTTTTAACCAAAAAACTAACTGTCAAGAATTATTGAGTATTTTAAAATAGCCTGGTATTGATTTATTTTTTGAGCCTGTTAAAATCTATCAATCTAATGGCGTTATGGTAAGAGGCTCGCTTGGCGTTTTAACATTCGCGAAGTAAGTTTTTTAAGAACTGTCATTAGGTAGTTTATTGCCTTGGGTGGTAAGCTGTTAATCTTTAGATGGTTGATGATGTCCGCGCCTTTGTTCTGTGGCCTTTTTAGGGCCTCGTTGGTTGACCTTCCCCGATTGAACCCGGCCTTTGACTCATTTCGTGTCGATCTGGCGAAACTTCGGAAAAAACCAAAAAAATTGAATAATTGAGCAAACCAGTCTGATTAACTTAGACCGGCTGAGGCTAATATTGTCCCCTGGATCCAGGTCCAGTAAAAATATAGGCAAAAATACGCAATATGCGTATTATATATTAATTATTATATTTAAATAATATCAGGCCAACCTGATTTTGGACTGGCCTTGAGGAAGCCCGGGCTGTTTGGGCCGCCTGGAAGCCATTGGTTTGGGGCGCGCTGGCTATAGTTCAGTGGCCCGCGACCAAGGTCGGACCGCGAATAAGCTCGAATTTTGATGTAATTTATCATCAATTTAACTATTTTAACATAACCTCACGGTTATGAGTGGGGAGATTTTACCCTCAGGCCAGAAAAAACGCTCTGGCCTAAGCCTGAAAAGCCTTATAAATGGGCCATCATGGGCGCTGGGCGCGCCCTGAGAGGCGCGTGGGTGAGTCGAGATCGGAAAACCGTGAGTCGTGAGGGCTTGAGGAAAAGCCTTTCTGGATGGATCTGTCCTGGTCAGACTTTTTATGACCAGGAAAGCGACAGTCAAAAGGATTGCGTTTAATCTTATATAACGATTGTAAATAATAAAATTTTCCTTCTGGCCAAAGAGTAAAAAAACTTTGGCGAAAATATCGCGCGCTCAACGGTAAATTAAATTGATTTATCTGAGGGCTTAGGGGCAATGCGCCTTGAAACTCCGATTTTCGCCAAAAAAAAAATCCTGGTTCCAGCGCCAGTCATAATATATGAATAGCGCGAAACTTCGGGGCGCCATATAAGTTTGGGGAATTGGCTTTTCAGTCATCCAGGCCGGGACGCCTCGAGGTAGGTCTTGAGTCGTTAAGAGATCGTAACTGGGCTGAATGATTAATGAGCGTGGCTTAAACCCACGCTCATTAATCAGGAAAGCGTGATTTTAGCGAATTAAGAAGCGTGATCAAGAGAGTAAAATTTTTCAAAACCTAGGGGTTAAAAACAAGGAGAATATTTTGTCTAGACCCTCATTTATAACAAAATTGAGCTCGTTTCTCATTTTGTCTTTGTACATCATCGCCATTTTTTTGACGTTCTTTTTGATCGTTATTCTCAGTCATGGGGTGGGCTTGGCCGCTGAGGTCACCTGGGACGAACCGACCGCCCTCGTCACCCAGAAATACCTGAATGACACTAAACCGGCCATATATCCTGAGGGCTCATTAACCGACAACAAGGTTTCAGTAACGGTTGATGTCAACGCGGGCATATTTGGCGGATACACTTACCTGAAAGCCCCTGGCGATATTGCGGTCAGCCGCAACCAGGTTTATATCTCTGGGGTCAGTCAGGGACTTCACCTTATGGGTGGCTATGTTCAGTCATTCAAAATTAACGCGAACGCCGTGACCACTGATAACTTTATTCTTATCCGAGACAGCCATGGTCAATTCGCCTTGGGCGCCAGGACGGATATCTATGGCGATATATCAAAAAAAGAAACAAATTACTCGTATTCTCTGCGTAATGAGATTCAAATTTTTAACTCAACTTTTGATTCTGAGGTTGTTGGTGGAGGCGCTTATTTAGACAACACTTATGGAAACGCTGAGGCCAACCACAATAAAGTCTATTTTGATGGTGGCTCGGCCAAAGCGATCTATGGCGGCCTGGCTGAGACCCACGCTGACTTTAATGGGGTCGCCAAAGCCTCTGACAATATTGTTTATCTCAAGGATGTCTCCGTAAATAATAATGTTTACGTGGGCGCGATTCACGTTTATGACTCTGGTGAGGCCATTAACAATAAATTAACCCTGACTGGCCAAATCTCAATTGGGGAAAACCTCCGGGGCGGTTATTACTCTAGAAAATCGCCATGTGAGGGCGTATGTGATTTTTTTTCCGGCAATGTCTTGAGCGTTGTCCGGCCCCAGAAGGACGGCGCGCGAGTGGGGGCGAATCTGGGCAATTTCGAGGAATATAATTTCCTGTTTTCCTCTCTGGCCCCCTCGGGCTCGGTGGGTCTTCTGGTTGAGGGCGAGATATCCTTAAATGATGGCCAGGGCCGGGGCAGCCGGTTGGCTAGCTTTAACTTGGCTAACGATGGCGTTCCCACTGAGCCCGAGCTGGAGCTGGTCTTGATGTCTTCGCCAAATATGGCGATTGATTACGAGGATTTCGAGACCCCCGCCGACTCAGTTGAGAGCCTGGGGCCTTTGCTGGCCTATGACCTAAAATTTGACCAACAACCCAATAAAC
>JAISMU010000155.1 GCA_031276635.1 Deltaproteobacteria bacterium
CGATCAGATGATTGTTTCAATACTTATGTATTCCTTCTGGCGCTTTATTCTTTTTTTTCCAACACTGGGGCGCCTTATGGATCAGCAAACAGATGAGGATAAGCTGGGTCTGCCGGCGCTCAAGCGAAACGTCGCTGAAGTTGATCTTGGCTCGGCTGGTCATTTTTTTGTCTTTCCAGGTGGTGGTGTTGATTTGACTAAGATTGCGGGAATTGGTCCTAACGCGGCCATGGTAATTCTTTCGGAATTTGGGCCAGACGTTGGCCAACGTTTTTCGACCGCGAAAAAAATTCCGCTCCTGGTTGGGACTATGTCCAGCGCCGATACAAGTGGAGGCAAAGTTTTATCTAGAGGGACGAAAAGAGCCCTCAATCGGGTGGCTACGGCTTTAAGAAGGGCAGCCAACAGTTTCAGGCGCTAAAATGCTGGCTAGGCAATAAATTTAGGTCTCTTTTGTCGCGTCAGACACCTCAAATAGCTATCCCGGCCATGACTAACAGATTGGCCAGAATTGTCTATGCCCTTTAGACTAAAGGCGAGGAATATATTTCCAATGGTTTTGAAGATCAGGAAGCGATAAAAATGGAAATGAAAATCAGGCGCCTTATAAAGTCCGCTGAGGAACTCGGTCTGAAATTTTTTGACCCAACAAAAGACCCTGGGGCCAATACCGTTGAGCCACTTCCATCATGGCCAATTCGGCTAACCCCGAGTTGGTCGATAAATCTCCAAGAAAGAATTTTTCTGATAAGGATAAACCAACTAATACGAAGACTAAGACAACATCAAAGGCTGTGCTTTAGTTGGTCCTGGTATTATTTTGGGCCAGTTATTATCGGCGGGCGTGATCCAAGGTTAATTTTCAGGTTGGTAAAATTAAGGCGTTACCGGAATAATCTGACAGGCTCCTAGCGGTGGCGAAAAGCCGCCGATTATTGGCTTTGGCCCCGCGACCCCGTGGAGGTTTGACCTTATAACCCATGAAAAGAAAATTGATTGAGACGGCCCTGCCTCTGGAGGCCATCAGCCGAGCCTCGGCCCGAGAAAAATTTTTCCGCGGCGGTCATCCTTTTTCGCTCCATCTTTGGTGGTCCCGCAAACCCCTGGCCGCGGCCAGGGCCTTCCTTTTCGCCACGCTTGTGGACGATCCCGCGGGCCATCCGGAGATTTTCCCCACCCCGGCGGCCCAGAGTCAGGAGCGCGAGCGACTGTTCCGGCTCATTGAGGGCCTGGTCGCCTGGGAGAGCTTCCATGACCAGAGTCTTTTAGCCGCGGCTCGGGCGGAAATAGAAAAATATCAGCCCGGGCCGAGCCCTTTGGAGTTTTTGGATCCCTTCGCTGGGGGCGGCTCCCTGGCCCTGGCGGCTCAGAGTTTGGGCCTGCGGGTCCGGGCCAGCGACCTTAATCCGGTGGCGGTTATGATCGCCAAGGCCAGCCTGGAAATTCCGCCGCGCTTCAACGGGCGCGCCCCGGTTAACCCCGGCAGTCAGCGGGCGAGCCTGACCGGGCTGGAGTGGGCCCGGGTCGCTGGTTTGGCCGAGGATGTGGCTTATTACGCCAATTTGTTCAGGGAAATGGCCTGGGCCAAAGTTGGCCATCTTTACCCCAGCCTAGATACGGTGGTCGTTCCGGGGGAGGACAATCTGGGGAAAAAATTGGTCAGCCCCCAGCCCTTGGCCTGGCTCTGGGCCCGGACCGTCCAATGCCCCAATCCCGCCTGTGGCTGCCAGATGCCCTTGGTCAGCTCCTTGGCCCTGGCTAACCGAGGCGACCGACAAATTTACCTGGATCCCTCGTTCCAGGACAATCAGGTGGTCTTCGCCCCGCGCGAGGGAACCCCGCCGCGGGCCGGGACCTTTAGCCGTCAGGGAGCCCGGTGCGCCATCTGCCAGGGCTCGGTCAAGCTGTCCTATGTTAAAGAGGAGGGCCGGCGGGGGCGGCTAGGCCGGGTCTTGCTGGCCGTGGTCGCCCAGGGCCAGGGGGGCCGGGTGTATCTGCCCCCCGACGCGCGGCAAATCCAGGCCGCCGAGATTCCCCGGCCCCCCCGGACTTATGATTTCGCCATCGCCGCCGACCCCCGGGTCATTTCCACAGCCACTTACGGCTTAAGCGACTACGCGGACTTTTTTACCGCCCGCCAGTTGACCTTTTTGGACACCCTGGTCGCCCTGCTCCCGGAAATTGAGGCCGCCGTGGCCGCCGACGCTCGCCAGGCCGGTTGGGCGGCCGAAGAGCCGGGCCTGGAGGCGGGCGGGGCCGGAGCGACGGCTTACGCCCAGGCCGTGGTGGTGTATCTGAGTTTTCTGGTGGACAAACTCGCGGACTATAATTGCTCTTTGTGTTCCTGGAACAACTCCAGGGAGACGGTTCGCGACGCTTTTACCCGCCAATCCCTGAATATGGTCTGGGATTACGCCGAGGCTAACCCCTTCGCCGAGGGCCCCGGGAGTCTGGGGAGCGTGACGGAGACCATCGTCAAGGCCATCCGGGCTCTGCCGGCCTGGAACCCGGGGGAGGCGAGCCTGGCCGACGCCCAGAGCCCGCAAAAATACGCCAATGTCATAATCTCCACGGATCCCCCTTATTACGACAGCCCCGGCTGGGCTAACCTGGCGGACTTTTTTTATATGTGGCTCCGGCCCGCCACGCGGCCCATCTATCAGTCGGTCTTCAAGACCATTCGAACCCCCAAAAACGATGAGCTCATCGTGGACCTGACCCGTTTCGCCGGCGACAGGGAGCGGGCTCGGGCGAGTTTTGAGTCAGGACTCCGGCGGGTTTTCGCCAACTTATTCGCCTATTGCTCCAATGATTATCCTCTCTCTATCTATTACGCCTTCAAACCCACGGACAGCAAGAGCGCGCCCGGGGAGGGAGTCTATTCCTCAACGGGCCTGGAAATCATCCTGGCGGCCCTAATTGACTCCCAGTTCAGCGTCACCGGAGTCTGGCCCGTCAAGACTGACTTGAGTAGCCGGCCAAGATTCTTCGGCCCGACCTCGCTGGTCTCGACCATCGTTTTGGTGGCGCGCAAAAATCCAGCCAAGCTCGCTCCCATCGCCTTGCGGGAGTTTCTCGCCATCTTGCGGGCGGAGTTGCGACCGGCTCTTTTGGATAAGCGCTCGTCGCGGATCGCCCCGGTGGATCTGCCACGAGTGGCCTTGGGGCCGGGCATGGCGGTCTATTCCCGTTACTCTCAGGTCCTGCGCCCCGATGGCTCCGCCTTATCCGTTCCGGCCGCCCTGGGGCTCATCAACGAGGAGCTGGACTATTACTTTTCCGAGTTGGAAGGGCGACTGACCGGGGACACGGGCTTGTGCGTGGCTCTTTTTTCCCGCTTTGGGCTCACCGAGACGTCAACTGAGCTAGTTGAGACCCTGGCCCAGGCCAAGAGCGCCTCTCTGGAGCGCTTAACGCGGCGGGGGATTCTGGCGACCCAGGCCGGGCAGACCCGGCTGCTGGGGGCGCGGGAGCTCCCCGGGGCCGGGGAGCCGGGCGAGGACAATATCTGGCTTCTGACTCACCAGTTGGCCAGGAGTCTGGAAACAGGGGGTTTAGCGGCCTGCGCCAGCCTCGCCCTAGCGGTGGCCAGCGAGGAGAGCCTGGAGCGGGCCCAGGATCTGGCTTATGTCTTGTATAGCGTGGGGGAGCGCAAGAAAATGATCGCTGAGGCTTGGGCTTTCAACGCCCTGGTCCAGGCTTGGCCGGATCTGACGGCGACGATGGCCAAGCTCAGGGGCCCGGACCTTGAGCCCAAGGTGGGGGTGGGGCCAAAGCCAACGGCAGAGGAAAAGGTAGAATAGTTTTTAGTGAAAAAAAAATATCGATAAATTTGGTTATAGTCTAAATATATTGTTTTTATCGTTATATTTCTGAAGTTATGTATAAATATTTAAGATTGTCACATCCCTGTAAATTGGAAGCGCTCGCAAATAGTCTCAGCATAAGAAAATAAAGTTTTTACGAACTGAAATTGCGCTTTTTTATGAGCGCCTTCGCTACCCTCATCAACAGAAGATGAAGAAAGAGCGGGCGCTCAGGTTATTCAGATTGTTTTTCTGACTTCTCCTGAGGTTTTGGGATGACCTGATAAAGCCCAGCTGACTTCAGGTTCCAGTTTTTGGCTTCCTCAAAATCGATCGTCACTTCTTTCGCCCACCCGATGACTAGGGCGGTTTTCCAGATTCGGTTACCCGCTCCTTG
>JAISMU010000182.1 GCA_031276635.1 Deltaproteobacteria bacterium
AGTTTGAGGTGGATAGACTAGGAGATTGACAGTTTTAAACATAAGCCAAATATCTATAAATTTTACCAAATTATCAGTTGTGTTCAGATCATAATGATCGAACCAGGAGACTCGGGTAAGAACCTGTTTTTTAGTCCATATTTTTTTTCAGGATTTCTTTATTTCAAATGACGACCCTAAAGTCAAGAAAAAAATGCTTAACCCCGCGCTTTTAAATTTTGGCCCAGCCCCTTGAAGGGCCCTAGCCAACAACGTGGTCATGTTAATATTTGGCGCGTTCGTAAAAAGTCTCAGTTTAAGAAAATTAATTTTGTTATACCAATATTTTAGTTTTTTATATTATTAAATTTGATTTTCTATCTACGTTTAATATAAGCTCAAAGCCCAAAAGCCCTGACCAGGGTCAGGGCTTTTAAAGTTAACGAGTAGGCTTTAAGGATCAAGAATAAAAGGGAATAATCCTGAGCCTTAGTGAATTTGGGCGATGAAGGGCTGGATTTCCCGGGGCTGAGGCAAGGGAATTGGGCCGAGCTCACTTTTGGTTTTCTCGGCCAAAAGGCGCATTTTCTCGCACAACTCGGCCTCTTCCTTTTTCATCAGGTACCGCTCGTAAAAAATGGATCCAAACATGGCCGCCAGGCAAACGCCGGAATAAATATAGGGCATGGAACACCTCAAAAGAGACTTTAATTAGTCTGGGTAAAGCGTTAATAATTAGGCCAGGCGGCCCGATAAGCTGAGTGAGCCTTTTTTGCCGACCCACCTTTTGCGGAGCTTAATTAGCAATAACCAGGCCAAAAAATTGAAAGGCTCTTGAGCCACTTTTTTGAGGTCAGAATTTCCCATACCTGGCCAAAATTTCCCATCTGGCCCCAGGATATTGAGTCGCTCGACGTCGCCTGAATAAAAATCCTCAAAATCTGAGTTAAACTTGGTGAGCCAAAACTCAGTGATTATAAGTTTAAAAATTGTTAATAAATAGATATAATAATTTTAATTTCAGTATAAAACGGTTAAACTTAAATCTCGACTTAAGAACTCCATCACTTCTCTGGTCGCCTCGCCACTGGCCGTAAATCCCCGCGACTCCTCGAAAAATACGCCACTTCCGCTCCCAGGCCTTGATAAACTTGAGCCAAAGTTTTAATTTAGAGGCGTCTTGGCCTTTTATTTTTCGCGATATGCCGAGCCAATCGCTGACAATCTTTATATTTCTTCCGCCCGCCCTCAGGGGGCTCGAGGCCTTATGCCCGCCTTAAGCCAGCGCGTCGCCGCCATAGATCCTTCCCCAACCCTGGCCTTGGACACCGAGGCCAAAGCCATGAAGGCCCAGGGCCTGGACGTGGTTAATCTCAGTATTGGCGAGCCCGACTTTCCGACCCCGGCCCATATTGGTTTGGCCGCTCAAAAAGCCATTGAGGCAGGCTTTACCAAGTACACGGCCACGGAGGGGATTTTACCTCTGAGGGAGGCTATCAGCGCCAAGTTTCGCCGAGATAACGACCTGGACTACCCCCCAGAACAAATAGTGGTCTCCTGTGGGGGCAAACACGCCCTTTATAACGCCTTCCAATGCCTCTGCCAGGCCGACGACGAAGTCATCATCCCGGTCCCCTACTGGGTGACTTACCCGGCCCAGGCCATTTTAGCCGGGGCCCGCCCAGTTCTGGTTCCCACCGACCCCGAGCGGGAAATTCTGACCCCAGAAATCCTGGAAAAGGCCCTTACCCCCAGAACCAAGGCCCTGGTCATCAACTCCCCCGGCAACCCCTCTGGTCGGGCTTACTCGGTCGAGGATCTGGCCCGCCTGGCCCCTCTGATCAAAAAGAGCGGCCTCTGGGTCATCTCGGACGACATCTATGAGTCCCTCATTTATGATGATCGCCGGTTTGTCAACCTGGCCATGGTCGCCCCGGACTTAAAAGACCAAATTATAATCGTCCACGGAGTCTCCAAGACTTACTCCATGACCGGCTGGCGGATCGGTTTCTTGGCCGGCCCTCTGGCCGTGGCCAAGGCGGCGGCCAAGATCCAGGGGCAGATGACTTCCAACCCCAACAGCGTGGCCCAGAAAGCCGCCCTGGCCGCCCTCTCTGGCCCCCAGGAGCCGGTGGCCCAGATGCGGGCGGCCTTCGCTCAAAGACGCCAGAAGGTTTTACAGGCCCTCAGCCAGATACCGCAGTGGTCCACCCCGACCCCAGATGGGGCTTTTTACGTTTTTCCCCGGATCTCGGCCTTGTATGGGAGCCGCCTGGGGGGGCGAGTCATTCAGAGCTCCGAGGACTTGGCCCAGGTTTTGCTTAAAGAGGCTCAAGTGGCCACTGTGCCTGGAACCGGCTTTGGGGCCCCAGATCGCCTGCGACTTAGTTACGCGGCCTCCCTGGAGGAGCTGGAAAAAGGTTTTGGCCGAATCCAGGCCTTTCTGGAAGGAAAATCCCTGTCCCTGGGGCGATGAGCCTTTTTTTTCGCTGGATTGGCTTAGAAAATCGGTTTTATTGAAATTTTTTTTAATTTTAGCCCTTGTTTTTTGGCGGAAGAGTACTATTATATATCTTGTCCTTAGTTGGTCGGCCTTTTGGCCAGAGGTTAGCTGTTAATGTTTGTGCCCATAGTTGTCGAGCAGTCCAATCGCGGCGAGCGAGCTTATGATATCTACTCTCGCCTTTTAAAAGACCGGATCATCCTTCTGGGAACCCAGGTTGACGACCAGGTAGCCAATCTCATCTGCGCCCAGCTGATCTTTCTGGAAGCCGAGGAGCCGGACCGGGACATTCATCTCTACATTAACTCCCCGGGCGGGGTGGTTTCCGCGGGCTTGGCCATTTACGACACTATGCGTTTTATCCGGCCTGATGTCGCCACGCTCTGTCTGGGCCAGGCCGCCAGCATGGGAGCCCTGCTTCTGGCCGCTGGGGCCAAAGGCAAGAGGGGGGCCCTGCCCCATTCCCGGATCATGATTCACCAGCCCTCGGGAGGGTTTCATGGCCAGGCCTCCGACATTGAGATCCACTCCCGGGAGATGCGGCGAACCCGGGAAGCCCTGAACCAGATCCTCGCTGAGCACTCGGGCCAGGATCTGGAGCGCATCGCCAAGGACACTGAGCGGGACTATTTCATGGATCCGGTGGAGGCCATGGAATACGGTCTCATCGATCGCGTCATGGCTGAGCGGCCCACGGTCAGCCCAGAAAGCGATGAGACCAAGAAGTAACCCATTCGCGCCTGAGCCTTTTCGTCAGGCGGAAAGAACAAAAAATGCCCAGCCACGACGACAAGAGTGACAAGAATAAAACCGTTCCTGTGTGCGCTTTCTGCCGCCAGCCCCAGAAAGAGGGGGTTCGGATGATCGCCGGGCCAGACCCGGAGAGAATTCATATATGTGAGTATTGTTTAGAGCAATGTCGGGAAATAATCTCCAAGGACCACCACGAGCTCCAGCCCCGACCGCCGGTTATCCGCAAGCCTCACGAGATCAAGGCCATTCTGGATGACTACGTCATCGGCCAGGAGCAGGCCAAAAAAATTCTCTCAGTGGCGGTCTACAACCATTACAAGAGAATTGAGTCGCCCCCGGACGCCGATGGGGTGGAGTTGGCCAAGTCCAACATCCTCCTCCTGGGCCCCTCGGGGAGCGGCAAGACTCTCCTGGCCCAGACCCTGGCCAAAATCCTCAACGTCCCCTTCTCCATCGCCGACGCCACAGCCCTGACCGAGGCCGGCTACGTGGGCGAGGATGTGGAGAACATCATAGTCAGCCTCCTGCAGGCGGCCGACTATGACGTGGAAAAGGCCTCCAAGGGCATTGTCTACCTCGACGAGGTCGACAAGGTGGCCCGCAAAAGCGACAACGCCTCCATCACCCGCGATGTCTCTGGGGAGGGAGTCCAGCAGGCTCTCTTGAAAATCATTGAGGGAACCGTGGCCTCGGTTCCGCCAAAAGGCGGGCGCAAACACCCCCAGCAGGAGATGACCAAGGTCGACACCAACAACATCCTCTTCATCTGCGGGGGGGCCTTCGTGGGCCTGGATAAGATCATCAAAGCCCGGGTCGGCGTCAAGACCATGGGTTTTTCCGCCCCCATCTCGGATCGCAAGGACGATAGGACCGAGGGCGAGCTATTAGCCGACTGCCAGCCCGAGGATCTGCTGAAGTTCGGCCTCATTCCTGAGTTCGTCGGGCGTCTCCCGGTCCTGGCTTCCTTGACGGAGTTGGACGAGACGGCCATGATCCGGATCCTCAAGGAGCCCAAGAACGCCCTGGTCCGGCAGTACCAGAAACTATTCAAGTTTGAGGGCGTGAGCCTGAAATTCTCTGAGGACGCTCTGGTGGCCATCGCCCAGGAGGCCCTCAAGCGCAAAACCGGGGCTCGCGGTCTGCGGGCCATTCTGGAAAACGCCATGCTCAACATTATGTATGACCTTCCGACCATGGACAAGGTCAGGGAGTGTCTGATATCGGCCGAGGTTATCCTTAAGAAAGAAGAGCCCATTCTTATTTATGATGGGGAAGTGGCTAAAACCGCTTGAAAAACCCCTTAGGTTTTCCTGACCCAGGCCCATATCCGGAGTAAACCCATCATGCTATTTGGTTCCAGCAACAAATTCCGGCCCCCCGCCCCCGCTGGCGGGACGGCCAAGCTCCATCTGCCGCTCCTGCCGTTGCGGGATGTGGTGGTTTTTCCGCATATGGTCGTGCCCCTTTTCGTGGGGAGGGACAAGTCCATCAAAGCCCTTGAGCACGCCATGAGCCTGGACAAGAGCATCTTCCTTTGCACCCAGAAAGAGGCCCGCGTTGATGAGCCCCAGGAGGAGGACATCCACCTCATTGGGACCATCGGAGCCCTCTTACAGCTTCTGCGCCTCCCGGACGGCACGGTCAAAGCTCTAGTTGAGGGGCGGGAAAGAGGTCGAATTGAGTCTTTTCTGCCCAGCCCGGACTTTTTCTACGTTGAGGTGGAACCCTTGCCCGAGCCGGTGGAGCCACCTCTGGAAGTGGAGGCCCTGATCCGCAGCCTCAACTCCACTTTCGAGTCTTTCGCCAAGATCAACAAAAAAATCTCCCCGGAAATCATCGCCACCATGGCCTCCATCAAGGATCCTTCCCAGCTCTGCGACGCCATGGTCAACCATCTGGCCCTCAAACTTGAGGATAAACAGACTCTCCTGGCCCTGGTCAGCCCTCTGGCTCGCATGGAAGCCCTTTATGAGCTCATGCGTGGGGAGATTGAGGTTCTGCAGATTGAGCAGCGTATCAAAACTCGGGTCAAGAAACAGATGGAAAAGACCCAGAAAGAGTACTACCTCAACGAGCAGATGCGGGCCATTCAGAAGGAGATGGGCGACTCCGACGATCTAAAAAATGAGATCGGCGAGCTGGAGGAGCGGCTCAAGAAAAAGCGCCTCTCCAAGGAGGCCGGCCAAAAGGTTCGCCACGAGATCAAAAAGCTCAAGATGATGGCCCCCATGAGCGCCGAGGCCACGGTGGTTCGCAACTACATCGACTGGATCCTGGCCCTGCCGTGGTATGAGCGCAGTCGCGACAACCTGGAGATGTCCAAGGCCGAGGCCATCATGGACGAAGACCACTACGGCCTGGAAAAGCCCAAGGAGCGGATCCTGGAATATCTGGCTGTCCAGTCCCTGGTTAAAAAACATCATGGCCCCATTCTGTGCCTGGTGGGCCCGCCGGGAGTCGGCAAAACCTCCCTGGCCCGCTCCGTGGCCCGGGCATTAGGGCGCAACTTTGTCCGGCTCTCCCTGGGCGGAGTCCGGGACGAGGCCGAGATTCGGGGGCACCGCCGCACTTATATTGGGGCCATGCCCGGCAAAATCATCCAGAGCCTCCGCAAGGCCAAGACTTCCAACCCGGTCTTCTGCCTGGACGAAGTCGATAAGATGTCCACGGACTTTCGGGGTGATCCCTCCGCGGCCCTGCTGGAGGTTCTCGACCCGGAGCAGAACTGCAAGTTCGGCGACCACTACATGGACTTGGACTACGATCTCTCCGAGGTCATGTTCATCACCACGGCCAATAGCCTGCACTCCATCCCCTCGCCGCTCCAGGACCGCATGGAGATCATCCGCATCCCGGGCTACACTGAGGACGAAAAACTCAACATCGCCAAAAACTTCCTGATCAAAAAGCAAGTTCGAGCCAACGGCCTCTCCCTGGACCGGGTTGATATTACTGACAACGCCATCCTGACGGCCATCCGGCGCTATACCCGGGAAGCTGGGGTGCGGGGCTTGGAGCGGGAGATCGCCACAATCTGCCGCAAGCTGGCTCGGGAAGTGGTCAAATCCACTGACCACGCCCTCCAGAAGATCAAGGTTTCTGGCAAAAACATCACTCAGTACTTAGGGGTGCTCAAGTATCGCTACGGCATGGCGGAGGAGCAGGACGAGATTGGTCTGGTCACCGGCTTGGCTTGGACTGAGGTGGGCGGGGAGATCCTGACCACGGAGGTCTTGATCATGCCCGGCAAGGGTAACCTGACCCTGACCGGTAAACTGGGCGAAGTCATGCAGGAGTCGGCTAGGGCCGCCTTGAGCTATGTCCGCTCCATTTCCCCGCGCCTGGGCCTGGATCCCAACTTCCATCGCAAGATCGACATCCATATCCATCTGCCCGAGGGGGCCATTCCCAAGGACGGTCCATCAGCAGGCATTACCTTGGTTACTGGTTTGGTCTCCGCCCTGACTCGGCGCCTGGTGCGTCGGGACGTGGCCATGACCGGAGAAGTGACCCTGCGGGGCCGGGTTCTGCCCATCGGGGGCTTGAAGGAAAAAGTCATGGCCGCCCACCGTGGGGAACTCAAATCTCTCATCATCCCCCAGGAAAACGAGAAGGATCTGAAGGAAATTCCCGAGCGGATCCTCAAATCCTTTACTATTATCCCGGTCAAGATGGTGGAGGAGGTCTTGAACACGGCCCTGGTGATCGAGCCCAGTCGGCCTCTCTTCCAGGAGGTCAAGGAAGGCGAGGAGGCCCCTTCCCTTTTGGTCAACAATTCTGGGGTCAACGTTGAGGGCCCGAGCTTGGACGCCAAGCATTAAGCCAGGCCAGCCTCTCCTGACTGAAAAGCCGCTCTCGGAGCGGCTTTTTCGCTTGGCTCACGCTCTTCGCGAGGCTAATATTTGGCGGGATCTCAAGCGCCCAAAGTTAACCTAATTCAAACAAAAATTTTAAATATCAACTGATTAACAATATTTTATAAAAAAACTTAAGATCTCGATAAATTTTAACAAAACAGTTAATTTATATTTTAAATTATAATAATTTAAAATTATTATTAGTAGATATAAATGAATATTTAAGAATATTTTGAAATAAATAAATTTTTATTTTTTAAATCCACATAAATTACTTGATTTTTTATATAGTGAGTCATATTTATTTTTATCATCATGCTGGCCTTTGACTTTTTGGCTGGACTGACTGGCTCGTTGGCTTCCGTCGCCTCTGAGTCGCGGTCAATCAACTCCCGTCAAACCGTCCGTGAGGTCATGAGAATACATGGCCTAAATTTCCGTTTTTTTGGGGGGGTCTCCAGAAAAAAATATGCCCTAATATTCTAACTCACCGACTGTTGGGGAAGAAGCCCGCCCATAGCCTTGGAAATGTCCGCCTCGTCCAACTTCTCCAGCCCCATCGTAATATAAAATAATTATACCCAAATAGATACTGCTACAACGCAAGACCAAATTAAATTTTAATCGGTTTTTGTTCGCTTGAATGTTTTACAAGCTCTTGACTGTATACCTTGGAACGCTGTAAAATACTCCAAGAATTCGTTTTTGATGTTCGCCTAAAAATGCTTTTATCAAAAACTCTTTTGATAACTTTCATTTTTTTCTACAATTTTTTGCCTGGGGTTTACTCAAGAGAATCTCCTTTTGCTTTAGCCACTCTAAAGGCAAACCAATTGAAATAAGACGCTCATAAATTTCAGCAATAGTGTGTTTTTGAATGTTGGTTACAATGTTGGTTACTAGGAGACTGTCAGATTATAAACAGTGAAAAACTCTAACTACTTGACTTTATTAACTTTAATTTTATAAATGTTATAGCTAAAAATCTATTAAAATCAACACCTTAACTGTTTGACCCGACAGGCTCCTAGCGGTCCGCAAGTAAAGCGGTTAAGATACTCTTTTTTCCGCCTTTTCGACAGGGCTAAAGATACTGAGAGAAAGGATATCATAATTTAGGTTTCATTTCGTTTATGAGGGCTATTATTTTTTTTTAGCCTGTTTTTTAAGTTATCTTTTCTTAACTATCAGACAGAAGCAAAGTCTTGGCAATTCGGTTCAAAACTGGTTTTAATTTTACTAATAATCAACCTAATTTACCTAATAACTGGCTCTAAAAAAATTATTTATTAATTAGACTAATAAATTATCTAATATTATATTTTAGGATTTTATTATGATAACAACATTAAATATAAATAATATGAAATGTTTTTCTGATTTTAGTGTTAAAGATTTAAGACAGATAACATTAGTTTCTGGAAGAAATAATGTTGGTAAAACATCATTTTTAGAATCTATTTTTATTCTTTTTAATGGATTAAATCCAAATATTTTTCAAAACATTAATTTTTCGCGTAATATTCTTGGAAATATTTTAACTCCAAATTTTATTTGGGAACATTTATTTTCTAATCTAGACATAACTTATCCTTTATTTATAGCTACCGGAGACTATTCTATTAAATTATATAAAGATAGTGGTATAACATTAGCTACAGCTGATACTCAGAAACTTATTCCATTCCCTATTTTAAATAATTCAGAGAATTATATTCTTAAAGCTGAATATAATTCTCCAGAAGATAAAATAATTGGTAATTATATAATTACTATAAATGGTCTTGTTTTTAGTTCACATACAAATTATTCTATAAAAATTTTTGATAAATATAATGCTATTTATCTTCCTTCTAAAGCACCAGTTAATAATTCTCTTTCTTCTAAATGGTTTGATTTTATTCAAAAAAATAAGTTGAAAAACAATTTAATTTCTTTTATTAGACAATTTGATGAAAATATTGATGATATTTTTGTTATTTATAATGATAATTTACCATGTTTTATGTATTCAGGTCATAAAATACCTACATTACCTATTAATTCACTTGGTGGTGGACTAAGTAATTTAATAACAATTGTTATGGCTATAATTAGTAATCCAAATAGTATAATTTTAATAGATGAAATAGAAAATGGATTTCATTATTCATTTTACCATACACTATGGAAATTAATTTTTGATATAGCTATTCAATATAATTGTCAAATTATTGCAACTACATATAGTTACGATTGTATTTCTGGAGTTTTACAGGCTTTAGACTATTATAATAAAAATATTTTTTCATATATACGCCTTGATAATTCTGAAGATAAAATTAAGGCACATATTTTTTTAGACGATATATTTGAATATTCAATTATATCAAATTATGAGATTAGATAATTAATAATATTGTAGATTATAATAAAAATATTATATTAATCTGATGATATTAAAATAATTTGTTTTTATAAAATAACAAATAATTTGTTGGATAAAAATAAAATTTATTATTATTATTTGTTATATTAACTGTTTATAAAAATATCACCGAACTTACTTGAGATGACACTATTTTTAGAATAAAAATATACTATTATAACTTCTTAAAGAATAAATAGCTTGCTTTATATTTATTTGTTTTACAAATTATTCTTAAATTACATTCTTGATTTGGCTATTTATAATCGAATAATTTTTAAATCTACCATTATATTCCAAACCCAAAAAGCCGCTCCAGGGGAGCGGCTTTTTTTGGCCTAGGAGAGGGGTTAGTGAGGATTTTAGGCGAGAGAGCGGCAGAGGTAAGATTGGAGTAAGCAGGAGGGAGCTTTTAGGCCATTTGAGATTCCTTTTTAAATCTGGCGTAATTGCGATTGACCACCTCAATATAACGGCGTGTCTCCCCAGGCATCCGAGAGCTGCCATGACGCTCCAGGTTACCAGGGCCCCAGTTGTAAGCGGCCAGGGCCTGATTGAGATCCCCGCCGTGACGGTCAAGCATTTTCTTTAAATATCTGGCCCCACCCCAGATGTTTTCAAAGGGGTTGAAGGGGTCGCTAACACCCATCTCCTTGGCGGTCGTGGGCATGAGCTGCATTAAACCCTTGGCCCCGGCCCGCGAGATGGCCTTTTGATTAAAGTTTGACTCGGTTTTGACCACCGCCTTGATCAAAGAAGGATCCAGGCCCAGAGCCTCGGCGACTTTATTGATGATGCCGTTGATCTTTTCCGGGGGCTGGGCTCCCTCTTTTTTGGTCGCCTGGGCGGTGTTAGTTTTCTGGTTAAGCTCGCTCTCGCTCATGGCCGGGCGAGTGACGGCCACCGCCCCACTCAAAATCGGCGAGGCGTTGGCAGGATCCGCGGCCAAGGCGGCCAAATCCGCCAATGAGGCTGGCTTAGTTGGCTCTTTCGTCTCCACTGGCGTTGGCTCGACCCTTAACAGGCCATTTTTCTTCCGAAAGGAAGTCAATTGGGCGGGTGAGAAAATTTTGCCGGTTTCCACGCCCTTTCTGAGGGTCCGACCGCCCTGTAAATTGCCAAAAATCCGGCCCCCGGCGGCTAGAGCCCCTTTTCTGGGGTCGTCAAAGGCGGCTTCCTCCGCCTCGCTGGCCTTAGCCCCGCTTGAGCCGGGGACCCGGCCAGTCTGGGCGAGATTGTTCAATTCCGGGTTCTGGGAGCTTAAAGTCTTCAATTGAGCCAGCTGCCTTTGGGTCTGTTGGCTGACCGGGCCCTCCAGAACCTGATTAATGACCTGATTTTGGGATTCATTGACAGCCATCATGGCGTCAAAAACCAAGCCGCCGCTCTTCAGCCCCGTCCCCAGGGAAAGCTGGGGGTTACTGAGGCGGCCCTGACGCAAGTTGGTCCGGGCCGCCTGGGGGTTGCGGAGGTTGTTTTTTAGATTGCCAAAAGACGGGTTATCTGAAGAAACCATTTGGTCACCTAAAAACTTTCCTAAAATCGCCACTAATCACCGGTTCACCAACCCCGCTCCTGAGGGGTGGGGTTTGGCTGAGCTCTTACATAGCAAATTAGGGGCCAAAATTTTTAACTTGACCCGGCCAGAGTCGCCGGTCGGATCGGCCGGCTGACGGACGGGACAGACTCGGGGGAAAACAGGAAACGAAACGAGGGACTGAGGCTAAGGACCGAGACCAAAGACCCGACAAGGCCAGATCTGGAAATTGACCTCTTTTGCGGTTAAAATGAGCCAAGATTTAGAGGCCTGACTGGAAAAGGCCTTTTTTCAGGCGAGGGTTCCAGCCTAAATAGGGCTTTTTTTACCCTCAGGACTGGCCCTGAGTCGGGCCTATTTGTCAGGAGCCTCAATGTCCGTCCCCACCGATGTGGTTGAGATTTTTCGTCGCCGGACCAGATCGCCTCTCCGACCCCGCTCCAGCGATCTGATACCGATCATTTTTCCCACCTTCCGCCTGGTCATCCCCTCCAGCGACACCTTGATCCTGGGGGAAGCCGAGCAATGGGGGCGAAACGTCTTTGTCATCGCCCAACAGAAACCCAAGCCGGAAAACCTCCGCACCAAGGAGGACCTGGCCAAGCTCAACCACGGCATGCTCACCGCCGAGGACCATTCCCATATCGTCCGGTTTCTCAAAAGAGCGGTCACCAAAAGCTATCACGGCGAATTGGTCTCGGTGGTGACCCTGATTGACACCTATGGAGCCGACATCTCCATGGAGTCGGCCAGTCGCTACCAGGCCTTTTTCATCGCTCACCTGATCCGGGATTTTCTGACCATCCCCCTGCCGACCATCTCGGTCATCATTGGGGAAGGCGGCAGTGGCGGGGCTCTGGCCATCCAGATGACCGACCGCCGAGCCCAGTTTGACGACGCCCTCTACGCCACCGCCCCCCCGGAAAGCCTGGCGGCCATCATCTTCCGGGACCCCACCAAGGTCCGCGAGGCCCTGATGCTCTCCCGGCCCACCGCGGAGGAGTTGAGGCGCCTGGGCATCATTGACCACGTCCTCCCCGCCCCCAAGCTCGTCAATGACGTCAACGGCTACGCCAAAGTCCTGGGGGCCTACCTGGAAAAGACCGTCAAAGACCTGGCCCGCCGGAAACTGGCCGCCCTCATCCGGCTCCGTCGCTCTAGGGCCAAATCCTTCGGGGTCTATCAGGAAGAGGCTAAAAACCGCAAGGGCCTGTGGAACTCTTTTTTCCGGCTGACGCCCTTGCGGCGCAAAGCCACGCCCCTGCCGGATCTGAAAACCTTTTCCCTGGCCAGCCACGACCTGCAACCCGGGGTGGACTGGGGCGAGGACAGCGACCCGGCTGTCAACCCCGAAGAGTATGTCAAGTGCGGGGACATGACCCTCAAAAATAGCGACCACGCCACAGGCTGCGGGGCGGTCATTCCCCTGTCACAATTCATGGCTAATCACTATGTCTGCCCCAATTGTGGCCGCAGCCTCATCATGGGGGCCATGGGCTGGATCAACTGCCTGGCTGACCCCGACAGCTTTCAGGAGATGAACCGGGATCTGTCAGCCGCCCATCTGTTGCACCCCTCGCTGATGACCCCCGAGTATCAGGCATTTCTGAACCGCCAGGGCCAGCGCACCAATTTCCATGAGGCCCTGGTCACTGGCGAGGGCGCCATTTACGGCTATCCCGTGGCTTTGGCCATCTGCGAGTTCTATTTCGCCGGGGGCACCATGGGCGTGGTTTTTGGGGAAAAGTTCTTTCGCCTGACCGAGTACGCCTGCAACAAAAAGCTCCCCCTGATCAGCCTGTGCTGCTCGGGCGGGGCCAGGCTGCTGGAGGGGGTTCCGGCTCTCACTCAGATGGTTAAGACCGTCAACTGCGTAACCCGCCTGAAACGCTACGGTCTTCCCTACATCTCCGTGCTGGGGGATCCCAGCACCGGGGGGGCCATCGCCAGTTACGCGGCCCTGGGCGACATCATCATCGCCGAACCTAACGCCCTGGTCATCTTCACCGGACCCAGGGTCATGGAAGCCAGGGGTTTTCCAGTGCGCGAGGAGGACGTGCGGGGCGAGACCCTGTGCCGCAACTCCCGCCATGTCTACGAGCGACTGGATTTTTACGGGGACATCCGAGGCATCCACGAAGTGGCCGAGCGCAGGGATCTGAAGCGGGCCATCTTCAAATACCTGGAGTACAACCGCTACTGCCAGCCTGTTTCCAACCGCTACTGGAGCCCGGGGCGAAAAGTTGTCTAATCAGCCCCCCCGCGACCTGGATGGAGCTCTGGGGACCCAGGAGAGCAACCTCGACAAGTCCCTGCGGCCCCAAAGCCTGGAGCACTTTTTGGGGCAAAAGGAGCTCAAGGAGAAGCTGGCCATTTTCATCGCCGCGGCCAAAAGCCGGGACGAATGCCTGGACCACGCCCTATTTCATGGCCCCCCAGGTCTGGGCAAGACCTCTCTGGCCTACATTCTGAGCCGCGAGCTGGGGGTGGGCTTTAAGAACACCTCTGGCCCGGCCTTGGAGAAACCCGGGTCCCTGGCCGCCCTTTTAACCAACCTGGAGCCCAAGGACATCTTCTTCATCGACGAGATCCACCGACTCAACCACGCGGTGGAGGAGTATCTTTACCCGGCCATGGAGGATTACCGCATTGACCTGGTGATCGGCGAGGGAGCCGGAGCCCGCTCAGTGCGCCTGGAGGTCCCGCCCTTCACCCTCATCGGGGCCACCACCCGGGCTGGCCTTTTAACCCCCCCCTTAAGAGACCGATTCGGGATCCAGCTGCGCCTGGACTATTACAGTAGTGAGGATCTGGCCCAGATAGTGACCCGCGCCGCCCAGTTTCTCCACCTGCCCATCAGCCCCGAGGGAGCCCTGGAGATCGCCTGTCGTAGCCGCGGAACCCCTCGAATCGCCGGGCGCCTCTTAAGACGGGTCCGGGATTTCGCCGAGGTCCGGGCCAAGGGGGTTATTGACCAAACGACAGCGGACGAGGCGTTAAAACTTCTGGACATTGACGAAAAAGGCCTGGACCAGTTGGACCGCAAACTTCTGGAAACCCTCTGCGTCAAATACTCCGGCGGCCCGGTTGGCCTGGAGACCCTGGCCTCAACCGTGGGTGAGGAGGGGGACACCATCCAGGAAGTCTATGAGCCCTACCTCATCAAGGAAAGTTTCATCTACCGGGCTCCCCGGGGCCGCAAAGCCACCCTTAAAGCCTTCGCCCACTTGGGCCTGACCCCGCCCGAGGGCCTGCTGGAGGCGACCCTGGAGGTGGTTTGAAATTTGCCAATTTGAAGATTGGGAAGATTTTATAAAGTGAAAAAAAGCGGGGAATTTAACCAACTCGCCTGATCTGGACAAACCTGGACCAAGGCTAGGCGATCCAGACCCGACCAGGGGATCTAGCGAGAGATGACCACCAACAATCGCCCGGCGGAACGCGAAGTCCTGACCCAAGCATCCAAAACCATAAAACTTTTTCAATCTTTGCCGCCCAAGCCTAGCCCGAACGGTTTCGCGAAAAGGGCTGAGAATAAGCCCAAGCCTTCAATTTTCCCTTGATTACCCTCCAGCCAATAGCCCCTACTCGGCCTTAAAGCGGCCCGCGGCTCAACCATCCAGACCGTGAGCTGAGCCCCCCTACCCTGTTGGTCAGGCGAGAGAGCCTTCAAGGAGACTGCCCTTGGCCAAGCCAGATTTATTTAAACTTTGGACGCGGAGCTGAATGGCGCAAAACAGACCGAGAGGGCGCGAAATGTTAAGCCTGGTCAGAAGCTTTAATGTCGAAGAAGAAGTACGGACATCTCTCCCGCTAGCGGCGCTGGTAACGCGTTAAAGGAGGCCAAGGGGGAGCGAATAGAGGTCCAATGCCTTTTTCGCAAGTAAAATTTTATTTATAAAATATAAAAAACTAAATCAAATATTTTAGAGAGTAAATTTAAATTATTGAAATTTTGTCTGAGAGCTAAATATTTTGTGGTATTAAAAATCTGTTTATTTTTGCAAAAGTGGTTTAGTAATTTCCGGAACGATGCCCGGGAAAACGGAATTGCGTCAACTATTGGCGGATTTACAAGTCGCTGGGCCAGCGGCATGAGGGCGTTGGATTCAGGATCAATGAAATTGTCAGTGGCTAAACAGCCTAAATCCAGGCGCCGCGAATTAAACAATTTATAGACAATGGAGCCATCGCGCTCCCCAATCACATTATCATCTGGATGACAAAAGAGATCTTATCCGCGTACTTAAAGTTGCCATCAATGATATAAACAAAATTAATTTTTCTATATATCAATAATTTCATATTTAGTCAAAGATGAGTTTATTCCAATACTTATCACACGCTCAAAAATACTGAGCCAAAAAATCTTGTCGCCCGGAGATCAAGCAGAAAATGTCAAAAAATTTCGAAAACAATAGTCTCAATGAAAATCCATTTAGAACTCTTTTCATTAAAAAAAAAGCATTTTCATCAGACAGACCAGGAGCTTCAAATAATCAAGTAGTACAGCTATAAAAAAAATAATAATATAAAAAAATAATG
>JAISMU010000004.1 GCA_031276635.1 Deltaproteobacteria bacterium
CGCCAGGACACCGGCGATTGGCAGCGACGGCAGCGGCCACGCAGAAAAACCCAGCTGAAGACCGGGATATTGTCATACCAGAGGATCTGAGTCCCGCAAGTCGGGCAAAAGGAGCGCCGGGGCCGGCCAACGGACAAGCCCTCCCGGGGTAACCGAAAAATGACCACATTTAGGAAACTGCCCAGGGTCAGCCCAAGCAAAAAGGCCGCCACCCTCAAGGTCAACCCAAACCAGTCGGTCATCGCCTCGGTCCGCCCTTGAGCGCCCCCCAAAGGGAAGCCGCTCAGGAGAAGATCTTCTCCATTTTCTCGTTCAGAGTGTCAGCGGTGAAGGGCTTAACAATATAATTGGAGACCTTGGCCTTGACCGCCTCAATGATGTTCTCCTGCTGGGCCTCGGCGGTAACCATCAGGAAAGGCACATCCTTGATATGCTCCGTGCTCCGCACATGCCGCAAGAGCTCAATGCCGGTCATGTTGGGCATGTTCCAATCGCTGATTATGAGATCGAACTTGTCGATCTCCAAAATCGCCGCCGCCTTGGCCCCATCCTCGGCCTCGCTGATATTGTTGATGCCCAGTTGGCGTAAAATGTTCTTGACAATGCGCCGCATGGTCGAAAAATCATCCACCACCAGAACTTTCATGTTCTTGTCATAGGCCATGGCTTTCTCCGGCTGTTTCCCCACCCGCCCAAAAAATCGGGCTAGTTACTTTTCCCAAGGGCCAACTCACGTCTCAATTAGGCCCTCATAGGGCTTGAGAAGTCTTTAAGCGGGCTAATTATAACCAATCCGCCCCCCAAAAGCAACAATTTTCAGCGGAACAGCCAATATCTGGCCAGATCCCTGGTTTGGGGGCTGGGTTAAATTTTAGCAAAAATTCAGCCAATTAGCCAACCCGCCCCGCCGCGCCTGCCCCCGAGGCCAGCTACCGGTCCATAAAAATTTGATAATCCGCCGCGAACCGGGGAGCCTTGTACAGATCCCAGGCCCCCAGCTCTATATCCCGGGCCAGGGCGTCACAACTCAGCTTGAGCGAGATCTGGGCCGCCTCCCGAGCGCGCTCGTCCACCGCCGCCCGGTATTGCCGACTTAGGGCCCCCCCCGCCTTAAGGGAGCCAAAGATGTGACCGAAGGTGCGACCATTGCGGTTTTGGTAATTTTCCCACACCTCCCGGCGCTGACAGGACTGGGTAATCAGCAGAACCTGGTTAAAGCCGGCCAAAAGACGCAAGGCGGCCTTAAACCTGACGGTTTCCGGGGGATCGTCAGGCTCGGGGAGCAGGGTCGGCTTGGCCTCCTCGACTGGCTCCGGCGGATCCCCCCCCTCGGCCAGAGCCTGGCCGAGGCCGCCAAGCCAGAGGGTCAGCGTCAGGATTAGAACAACAGAAATTTTTCTCACGCTCCCTCCTCTTTTCTCAAAAAGGCCGCCAATCCGGCCAGCCCGAAAAAGGTCAACAGGGCGCGAGCTTAGGCCAAAATCGCCCAATCGCCCCCAAAAATCCTCAAAAAACGCTCACCCGCCTCAATTGTCAGGTCAATGGGCTCTCAACTCCGTTTAAAAAGAATTTTACCATTTTCCTAGGGATCATTGTAGGAAAAAAACCACCTTCCATTTGTTAGCCTGAAGACCCTCAACCTAAAAACAGCAATATATATTCACGCTAATATAATAATAAATTACTAATTTAATTAACTTACTAAAACTAATAACCGAAATTTTTACAAAATAGTCTCCAACGAGACAGATTGATCAATGGCCACAAGCGAATTAGTGAAACTGACTAACGGTCGCTAATCGTGTAGTCATTATTTTCCTCCAAAACCCAAAATCCCCTTAAAACCTGTCGGCTCTGCCAAATCTGGGGGAGAAATCGCCTGGGGCAGGTCCTTAACCGACTCCAGTCGACTGGCCTGGAAAAAAATTGGCTCTTCCTTTCGCCAAAAACGTTATTTCGGGTCTAGACCAGGGCGTTGGCCAAAATAATAGCCCCTCATGAGGCTCCGGGTGGCCCGTAACTTGACGGCCTGAGACTAGGCGGCCTGAGACTAGGCGGTCTGAGACCAGGCGGTCTGAGACCAGGCGGCCAGAGTTCAGGCGGTCAAAATCCAATCAACCGGATCTCGCGAGCCCGGGGCGCCCCGCCACCTCGCCTCTGGCCGCCCGCGATTGAACATTAAATTTAGCTGGATAGTCGCCGCCCTGACCAAACCCGACCTGAACAGCCTTTCCCTCAATAAATAGATTAATTTCCAGAGGTTACCAGAAGAGGTTTGGCGGAAAACCGTCTTTTCCGGTCGACCCGAGGTTGAGAGGCCCGGCCCTCCCCCGCGGCTCCCCGCGGCGGGTTGGCCCGCTCGCCCGGTTGACCCGGGGCCTGAGCTCCCTGGCTTGGGCTTAAAATGTCAAAATCACGGCCAAGACAAGATCAGAATATGTAATTTTTTTATGGCAATAGTCCCCTTATTTTGTTATGGTACCAGATTAAATCTTGGCCTGGGAGAGGTTGCCGGCCTAGCCAACGGCCTCATTCCTGTTCAGGCCCCAGCCCCCCCACCTCCCCCAAGACCTCTTGGCGCGCGGCCCAAGGCGGGCTGGCCAGGTCCGGGTTTTTCAACAAGTTTTCCATCTTTGTGGAGGAATCATGCCAATTACCAAGAAACTTCCTTTCCGGCCTGTCTTTCTCGCGTTAGCCCTGGCTCTGGTTTTTTGTCTGGCCGGCTCGGCCCAAGCTCAGAATGTCGGGGTTGTGGACCTGAGAAAGGCCGTTGTTGACTCTAAGCCGGGCAAGGCGGCCTTCAATAAGCTCAAGGCCAAATTTGACTCCTTGAAGAAAAGCCTGGAGGTCAAGCAAAAGGAGCTGGAGAAAAAGGAAAATGACCTCAAGAACCAGGCCTCGGCCCTGAACCAGGACGCTTTTGAAAAGAAGCGCTCCGAGCTGGCCAATGACATCCGGAATTTCCAAGAGCAGACCCAGCGAGCCCAAGAAGAGATGGAAAAAGCCGAGACCGACTCTCTGAAACCCCTGTATGAAAAGGCCGAGCAGACCGCCTCTCGCCTGGCCGCGGAGCGGGGCTTCAGCATTGTGATCCACAGCAATGCGGTCATCTTCGCTCAATCCACCATCGACATCACCACGGAAATCACCAAGGCCCTGGACAAGTGAGACCCGCGACCCCGGCCAAGCCTAACCCGGGGCAACTCCCATGATCGCCCTGGCCAGCGTGAGCCTGGCGGATCTGGCGACCCAGGCCTCGGAGCGACTCAAAGCGGACCTGGCCGTCCTGGGTGGAGAGCCCCCCCCAGAGATCCTGGTCCAAGGGGATGGGCGAACCCAGATCCTGGCCCTCTCCTCGGCCGAGGAAGCCAGCCCGGGCGCCTTGTGTTTCGTCACGAGCCCGGCTTTTCTGGCTAAGGCCCAGGCGGGCCGAGCGGCGGCGGTGGTGGCCCCCCCCAGTCTGGCCCAGAGCCTAGGCGACTGGCCGGCCCTGGTCACGGTTGAGCCTCGCTTGGCTTTCGCGGCCATCCTGGGCCTGGCCCAAGAGGCTTTAAGGCCACCTTTCCCAGCGGGCGAGCCCTTTTTTCGGGATCGCCCCTCTTGTCAGATTGGGCCGAACGTCATCCTCGGCCCCCAGAGCTATATCGGGGCCCGGGTCAAGATCGGGGCCAACTCGGTGGTCGGCCCCGGGGTTTTCCTGGAGGACGACGTGGAAATCGGCCAGAACACCATCCTGCATCCCCGAGCCATCCTGCGCTGGGGCGTCAAGGTCGGCGACCGCTGCCAGATCCACGCCGGGGCGGTGATCGGAGAGGACGGCTTTGGCTACACCCAGGTCCCCTCGCCCAAGACCGGGCGCCTGATCCACTATAAAAATCCCCATCTGGGCCGGGTCGTCATCGGCGATGACGTGGAAATCGGGGCCCTCTCGGCCGTGGACCGGGGTCTGGTGGCGGACACGGTCATCGAGCGGGGCACCAAGATGGATAATCTGGCTCAGATCGGGCACAACTGCCACCTGGGCCAGGACGTCATCGTGGTGGCCCAGGTCGGCTGCGCCGGGCACAGTCAGGTCGGCGACCGGGTCTTTCTCTTGGGCCAGTGCGGCCTCACCCACGGAGCGGTCGTGGGCCAGGACGCCATCATCACCGGCCAGTCCGGGGTGACCGGCCAGGTCCCGGCCGGTCGCCAGCCCTGGAGTGGCACCCCGGTCCGGCCCCAATCCCAGACCCTGCGGACCCAGGCCATGGTCTTAAACGATCTGCCCCGCTGGCGACGCTTCTGGTCAGTGTTTAAAAAAAGCCCCACCTATGAGGCCTTAAAAAAAACCCTGAGCGAAACCGAGGTTTAGCCCCTTTCGCCTTACCGCGCGGAACACGGTGTTTTCATGCTCAAAGCCCTCTATGACATCAAGGAAATTCTGGCCTGCCTGCCCCATCGGTACCCCTTTCTGCTCGTGGATCGGGTGGTGACCCTGGAGCCCTGGGCGAAACTGGGAGCCTATAAAAATGTCACTTACAATGAGCCTTTTTTCCAAGGCCATTTTCCCGGCCAGCCGGTCATGCCCGGGGTCCTGATCCTGGAATCCATGGCCCAGGCGGCTTTTCTGCTGTTGACTCTCTCCTCGCGGGATTTCCCCCAACAGATCCCCCCGGATATCAAACTGGAGGATCTGAGCGGCCGCATCGGCTATTTCGCCGCCAGCGATCGCGTCAAGTTCCGCCGCCGGGTCGAGCCGGGCGACCGCCTGGATCTGGATGTGTCTTTCCTGCGGCTCGGCACCCGAGCCTGGAAAGTGGCCGGCGTGGCCAAGGTTGGCGACCAGAGGGCGGCCGAGGCCGAAATGACCGCCACCTTCTAAACCCCCCAAAAGGAATAGCGTTTTACCTCCCATGGCCATCCATCCCACCGCCATCATCGATCCCAGCGCCCAATTGAGCCCAGGGGTCAGCGTCGGAGCCTACAGCGTCATCGGGCCTCGGGTCCAGATCGGCCAGGACACCGAGATCCAGCCCCACGTGGTCATTGATAAGGACACAATCATTGGCCAAAGATGCCGTTTGTATCCTTTCGCCTCTGTGGGGGCCGATCCCCAGGACATGAAATACGCCGGCGAGCAAACCCAGCTGGTCATCGGCGACGAGGTCATCATCCGCGAGTCCGCCACCATCCACCGCGGGACCACCGGCGGGGGCGGGGTCACCCGCATCGGCGACAAGTGTCTCATCATGGCCACCTGTCACGTGGCCCACGACTGCCAGCTGGCCAGCGAGGTCATCCTCTCCAGCTTCGCGGTCATGGCCGGCCACGTCAACATCGGCGAGCAGGCCATCATCAGCGGCTCCACGGCCATTCACCAGTTTGTCCGGATCGGTCGCCACGCCTTTGTCGGGGGTATGTCCGGGGTGGTCAAAGACGTCCCCCCCTACATGATTCTGGCTGGAGTCCGCGATCAGGCCGTGGTCGTCTCCCCCAACGTGGTGGGCATGAAAAGGCGCGGCTTTACCGAGCCGGCCATTGAGGCCATCACCGGGGCCTTCAAGCTTTTGCACACCCGCCGCTTGCTCCAGGAGGTTCTGGCCGAGATCGAGAGCGCCTGGCCCCAGTGCCCGGAGGTGGGAATCATAGTCGACTTTTACCGCAATAGCGTCCGAGGGGTTTACCGATGAGCCAGCCGGTGGGCCTGATCGCCGGGAATCTGCGGCTCCCGGTTCTGACCGCCCAGAAGCTGCGAGCCGAGGGCCGGCCCCTGGTGGTCGTGGGTCTGGTCGGGGAAACTGCCCCCGAAGTCCGGGCTCTGGCCGACGCCTACGTCGAGCTGCCCCTGGGCCAACTCCAGCCTCTGGCCGACTTTTTTCTGCGAAATGGGGCCCAGAAAATCTGCATGGTCGGGGGAGTCAGCCGCGAGAACATCATCGGGGCCTACCAACCGGATGAGGCGGCCCTGACCATTATGGAAAAGCTGGATAACTTCCACACTGACTCCATTTTGCGGGCCGTGGCCCAGTGGTTGGAGAGCCAGGGCCTGACCCTGGTCTCGGTCGCGGACCTGGCCCCGGACCTGCGCGTGCCCCCGGGCCTTTTGACTAAAAAAGCCCCCACCCCGGAACTGTTGGAGGATCTGCGCCTGGCTTTTAAAGTGGCCAAGGAGCTCGGTCGCCTGGACGTGGGCCAGACGGTGGTGGTCTCGGACAAGATCGCCGTGGCCCTGGAGGGCGCCGATGGCACCGACGCCACCATCCGCCGGGGGGCGGCCCTGTGTCGCAAACCCGTGGCCGTGGCCAAAGTGGTCAAACCCAGTCAGGACAGCCGCCTGGATCTGCCGGTCATCGGGCCGGAGACCATCGAAGTTCTGATCGAGTGCCAGGCCGGGGGTCTAGCCCTGGACGCCCGGGGCCTGATCATGCTGGAGCGGGAAAAATGCCTGGCCCTGGCTGACCAGGCGGCTCTGGTCATCACGGCCTGGCAGGATGAGCCGGGCCTTCCATGAGGGTCATGATCTCGGCCGGGGAAGCCTCGGGGGATCTGCACGGGGCCTCGCTGGCTCAGGCCGCCCAACGGACCCCGGAACTCAAGTTTTTTGGCCTGGGGGGCGACCAGATGCGGGCGGCCGGGGTGGAGCTGGTGGCCCATCTCTCGGAAACCGCCGTGATGGGTTTAACTGAGGTGGTGGGCTCCCTGGGCCGAATCTTGAATATTCAGAAGACCATGGCCAACCTTCTGGTCAGCCAGCCCCCGGCCGCCTTGGTGGCCATTGACAGCCCGGACTTCAATTTTCCCCTGGTCAAAAAAGCTCATAAACTGGGGATCCCGGTCATCTATTACATCTGCCCCCAGATCTGGGCCTGGCGGTCCGGGCGCCTGAAATTTCTGGCCCGTTACTGCGACCGCCGCGTGGTCATCTTCCCGTTTGAGAAAGACTATTACGAAAAGCGGGGCGTCTCGGCCGATCTGGTGGGCCACCCTCTCCTGGACCGATTAAATCCCCTGACTAAGCTGGAAGCCCGAAAAATTCTCGGCCTCAACCCGGACCAACCCGTTCTGGCCCTTTTGCCCGGCAGTCGCCAGGCTCTGGTCAAACGCCTGGCCCCGCCGCTACTCCAGGCCGCGGAAATCCTCGGCCAAAAATTCCCAGATCTTCAAGTGGCCCTGCCCCGCGCTCAGAGTCTGGCTCCCGCTTTTCTGAGCCAGATCCTGCGGCGGGCCCCGGCCCTCACCCAGGCCAAAACCCGCGTTTACGACGGGCAATCCCAGGTGGTCCTGGCCGCCGCCGACGCCGCTCTCCTGGCCTCAGGCACCTCCACGGTCGAAGGGACGCTCCTGCGCTTACCGATGGTGGTGGCCTACCGGACCAGCGCCTTATCCTACCTGCTGGCCCGCCTGCTGGTTAAGGTGCCTTACATCGCCATAACTAATTTGTTAATGGGGGAGATGGTCATTCCCGAGCTGATCCAGGGCCAGGCCAACCCGCGACTTCTGGCCCAGACAATAGAGCCGCTCCTTCAACCCGGTCCAGCCCGCGAGCTGGCCATCGCCGGCTTAGAGGCCGCGGCTGAGAAACTGGGGCGAGCCGGGGCCGCTGACCGGGTTTTAGAGATTATTCTGGAGCAAATTAGCCGGGCCCAGAAGAGTCAGACCCAAAAGAAGATGGCTTTAAACGAGCCCGGGCCATGTCCGTCTGAGCCTGAATCGTCTAAGACTGGCTCGTCTAAAACGGGATCTTCTAATCTTGTCGCTTCTAAGGCTAGTCTATCTGAAACCAATTTGGCCGAGAATTGCTCCCCGGCCAACCCCGCTACCCAGCGAGCCCCCCATGACTGAGCCGGTGGAGCTCACGGCCAAGGCTACCCAAAAGGCCGAGGAGAAAGCCCAGAAAGAGGTCCGGGCCAGCGACCTCCGGCGCCTGCTGGCTCTCATCCGGCCCCACCGGCCCAAACTTTTACTGGCCGTCCTTTTCATGCTCCTGGCCGCCACCTCCACCGCTGGCATGGCCTGGCTCATTCAGCCGCTGCTGGACCATGTTTTCGCCCTGAAGGACGAGAGCCTTTTGACCAAACTCACGGTCCTGACGCTGGTGGTTTACAGCCTGACCGGGGTTTTTTCCTTTCTGCAATCCTATATGATGAACCAGGTCGGCTATAATATCGTCAACGACTTGCGCGTTCGCCTCTTCAGCCACATCCAGGGCCAGTCCCTGGGCTATTTCCAGGCCCATCCCTCGGGCGAGCTCATCAGCCGGGTGGTGAACGATGTTTCCCTCATCCAGGGCTCAGTCACCACCGTGGTCACCGGCCTCATCATGGATCTGGGCAAAGTCATTGGCTTATTGATTGTCCTTTTTTGGCAGGACCATTTTCTGGCCGGCCTGGGGATCCTGATTCTGCCTTTAACGCTGTATCCCATCATTAAGTTCGGGCGACGGCTGCGCAAGCTTTCCACCCGCAGCCAGGTCATCATGGCCTCTCTCATCAGCGTGCTGACCGAGACCTTTCAGGGCGCCCGCATGATCCAGTCCTACAACATGACGGAGCACGAGGTTAAGCGCTTCGCCGGGGAATGCCGTCAGAACGTGGACAACCTGATGCGCTCGGTTACCGTCAAAAGCCTCTCCTCATCCATCATGGAGATTGTGGGGGGGATTTGTCTGGCCGGGGTCATCTGGCACGGCGGGCATTCGGTCATTGTCAATCACTCCACCCCTGGGGCCTTCTTCTCCTTCATGACCGCCCTTTTGCTTTTGTATGAGCCTTTGAAGCGCCTGACCCGCCTCCATAACGAGACGCAGCAGGGCCTGGCCGCCGCCCGCCGGATTTTTGAGACCCTGGACACGGAGCCCACCGTGCTCTCCCCGCCCCAGGCCAAGCGGCTGGCTCAAGTCCGGGGCCAGCTAACTTTAGAAAATGTCACCTTCAGTTATGGCCCGGGTCGGCCAGCCTTGCGCGACATTCAGCTGAACGTCCGGCCCGGGGAGACGCTGGCTCTGGTCGGCCCCTCCGGGGGCGGCAAAACCTCCCTGGTTAATCTGGTTCCCCGCTTCCATGACCCGATCCAGGGCCGGGTTCTGCTCGACGGGGCCGATCTGCGGGATCTGGATCTGGCCTGGCTGCGCGACCAGATCGCTCTGGTCAGCCAGGAGGTTGTCCTCCTGGGCGACACGGCCCGCCACAATATCGCCTATGGCCGCCTCTCGGCCTCGGACGAGGAAGTTCGCCAGGCCGCCCAGGCCGCCCTGGCTCTGGACTTTGTGGAAAAATTGCCCCTGGGCTTTGAGGAACACATCGGCGAGCGGGGTTACAGCCTCTCGGGTGGCCAGCGACAACGGGTGGCCATCGCCCGGGCCATCCTCAAAAACGCCCCCATCCTGATCCTGGACGAGGCCACCAGCGCTCTGGACACCGAGTCGGAGAAGATGGTGCAAACCGCTCTGGATAACCTCATGCGGGGCCGGACAACCTTAGTGATCGCCCACCGTCTCTCCACCATCACCAAAGCCGACCGGATAGTTTTTCTCCGCGAGGGCCGGATCGTTGAGGAAGGCGACCACGAGGGGCTTTTGGCCAAGCGCGGGGACTATTACCGACTTTACCGCATGCAGTTCGCCGAGCGGGAACTGGAGCTGGGTTTGAGCGAGGAGACTTCATGAGCTCTCTGGCCCCTCAGGGCTCTTTAACCGTAGTTGAGTTTTTGGAAGGCGGCGCCTTTCAGCTGGCCTGGGTCCTGACCCCCCCGGCCCAGGCTGGCAAAAGCCTGGAGATCCTGGGGGAGACTGGTCGGACCAGTCACCTCCCCACTAGCCGGGTCCTGGCCTCCCAGAGCTTGCCGGACCCCGGCGACAAAACCGGGCGCCTGGCCACCCTGGCCGAGTTGGGAGCCCGACGGCAGAGCCTGGCCGAGACCATTGAGCTTGAGGAGATTTGGCAAACCCTGGAGGGCGAGGGCCTGGAGTTTGACTATGAGCTCCTAGCCGGTCTGGCCTTTGGCCACGACCCTTCCCCAGATGAGCTCTCGGCCACCCGACGGGCCATTCTGACCGACGGTTTGCGCTTCGCTTTTTCCCCCAAGGCGGCTATCTGGCAGACGGCGGAGGAAGTTGAAAAGAAGCGACTCATCAAAGCCAGAAAAAAAGCCCACCAGGAGTTTGTGAGCCTGGGGGCCGAGTGGTTGAGTCTGAGTCTGGCCAAACGCGTGGCCCCCGAGCCCCCCGAGGCTGAGAAAGTCACCCGGCTCCTGGTGGACCTGGCCGTCAATGAGGACCAGGCCCACGATCCCCGGACGGCCAAAGAGCTTTTGCGGGAGGCGGGCCTGCCCACCACCGGGGCCGGGGCGTTTGAGGCTCTGGTGGCGGTGGGGGAGTTTCAGCCCCGGGAAAACCTGGACCTGCGGCGCCTGGACGTGGGCCACGCCTTCACGGACGAGGAAATAGCCGAGGCCCGGCGCCTCGTCGCGAATTTCCAATTTCAAGAGCCCCGCCTGAATCTGACGGATCTCCCGGTCATCACCATTGACGCCGAAGGGGCCAAAGAGTTTGACGATGGCGTTTCCCTGACCCCCGGCCCCAATGGCTCCTGGAGCCTGGGTCTGCACATCGCCGACGTGGCCGCGGTCATCACCCCCGGTTCCCTCCTGGACGAGACGGCCCGGCGACGAGCCGCCTCCATCTATCTGCCGGACGCCAAGATGTCCATGCTGCCCGAGGAGCTGACGGAAAAGATTTTAAGCCTGAAGCTGGGCCTGGAAAGACCGGCCTTTTCCCTCCTGGTGGAGCTGGACCGCTATGGCGAGCCCCAAAAATACTCATTTCATCCCTCCATCATCAAAGTCGGTCGGCAGATGTCCTTTAACGAGGCCGATGAGCTTTTGGCCCGCGACGCGGAGCTCCAACAGCTTAACCTGCTGGGTCAGACCCTCCTGAACCGCCGCCAGGAATTTGGCGGCCAGAACCTGACCCTACCGCAACTCAACATCCGCCTGGCCCCGGATGGCCAGATCCTTTTGGAGAAAACCAACTGGGACACCCCGGCCCGGCTGATGGTCGGGGAGATGATGGTTCTGGCCAACCACTTGGCCGCCGAGGCCCTCGCCAAAGATAGCCTGGCCTGCCCCTATCGCTACCAGGAAAAACCTCGTGGCCCGGTCCCGTCCCTCCGCGAGCCTCGCGACGAGCGCGAGGCTCTGGCTCAGGACCTCAGCCTCAGACGGCAGCTTGGCCGGAGCGGCGTCTCCCTCAACCCCTCCCCTCACTGGGGTCTGGGCCTCGCCAGTTACACCCAGTTCACCTCGCCCATCCGGCGTTACGCGGATCTCCTGGTGGCCCGGCAGCTCCGCACCCTCGCCGACCCGGGGCTGACCCCGTACAACCACTCGGAGATGACCAACCTGGCCTTTGAGGCGGACGAGAAACACCGGGCCATCAAAAGGGCCCAGAATACCCGGATCCGGTATTATCTGACCTTGTATCTCTCAACCAGAATTGGGGAAGAATTTACGGGTCTCATCTTTGAGCGGCAGGAGTCGCGAGCGCGGGTGTGTCTGACTGATTTTATGCTGGAGCTGGATCTGTTTAAGCTGCCTCAGGAAGTCCGGCCCGGGCGGGAGGCCCGGCTCCGCCTGGCCCAGGCCGATCCTCAGGCCCAGGTCCTGCGCTTTGAGTATGTGAGCCTGGTCGGGCAAGAGACCCAGAGTCAGGACAAAAGCCACTGACCCTTGGCGGACCCACCGGAGTCTCTCTTCTGACCTGAATTGAGGGGTAGACCTATATTAAAACTTAACTTAAGACGAAAGAAAAGTAATATTTTTTTCTTTTTTTTGTTTATTTTTTAATTTTTATTTTTTATTTAACTGGATAACTAGATTAAAACATTTGCTATTTCTGGCACGTATGTAAAAAAAATTGTTTTATTACAAAAATACCACTCATTATTGAAGAAATATTAACGCAAGACTTGTCCTAAAAGGCATCATCACCAAGCCTAAGGTTATCCTTGCCCCAGTAGTTTATTGGAAGCCCAGACAAAAGTTTTGAAAAGCTCTTCTGGTTGACAAAGAGTCGTCCAACCAAAAACACAGACACCGTTCTTTATTGTTGGCTCCTCCAGCGTCCTAGTGCAGAGCATTGGCACGACAAATCTACCTAAAGTTTTGGCCGTCGCCACAACCTCAATTAAAAGTCTTTTTTCTCTTTCATCGTCAATTTTTTGACTTTTTTTACATGAAATCATAAAAAGTTGGGCATCGGAAGTAGCTACTAAAACATCTCGTTCGGACAGCGTAATAGATTGATTATCATTGGAGACCTCAACTCCATTAGAGACATCAAATGAAATATAATTCCTTGTTTTAGCAGGAAGTTGATTCATAGCGTCAACAGCCTTAGCCGTTAATTTTTCATACCAAAATCCACTTTCCTTCTCGCCTATGAACCTACCAATTCTTGAAGGGGCGACTGGATCTGGCCAAATTAATTCCCAACTATAGTCTGATATTTTCTGTTCAAAACCATCAATTTGGATATCAAAATTTAAATAATAATTTTCTTTATTATTTTGTAATAATTTATTCATAAAAATAAACATGTTTGAATAGAAAGGAATATTCCAATCAAAAGATTCTTTACTCCAACCATAATCAGACACTTTAGCACTGTCAAGCATCAAATCCAATCTGTTTTTTAAATTTAAACCTACTACAGGTTTTTCCTCCATTTCAGAATCAATTCGACAGATTTTTTTTCCATCAATAATCCAAGTTGGAATGTTGTTGGCTTTGGCCCATAAGCCCAAAACCGCGCCTTGAGGTTTGGTGCCTGGAGTTACATTAACTTCAAACAAATTATACTGTTCTTTCGGTAATTGACTAAAACAGTTAGCGGCGGTAAAAGAAGTCTCTAAAAAATGAACATCTTCAAGACCTAATTCAGAAGCCTTCTTTTTAATGATCTCAACCATATTTATAATCCAACTATCATTACCAGTATATATAAGAATAACTTGAGGACATTTATGAGTTTTAATCGCAATAAAAGTAGCTTCACTCATTTTTCCGACTGAGGTGATGAGAGTGCGTTTCGGCGCTAATGTCCAAATTGTTCTATTTATCGATTGTTTATTTTCTTTATTAACTTTAAATTGTGCAAATATTCTATTTAAATATTCAGAAGTTTCCAATTTCATACTATAATTATCCCAATAAATATTGTATGAACTGATTTTACCACCACTTTCATAATCATATCTTTCTATATTAAATTTATTTGATTCTAAAACGTAGATTTTCCTATTATATAAATTATTAAGCCAATCTTTTGTCGCAGCTAACAGCAAAATAATTCTAGAATTATCAAGATAATTTGATTGTTTTGACACGATAATAAATAAAAAGTTTAAAATATTATTTCCTGCATTCCAAACACAATCTATTCTTAGTCCATCAATGACAACATTATATAATGCGCCTTCAGGGCATTTAACTTTCGCCTTATGACACAGATTTTTTAAATCCCAATTTGGTTTTTCTATAGCAACTTCATATTTAATTTGTTGTAAGTCTAGTAACTCTTTTACAGTAAGTTTAGTCTCAATGGGCACGGGCATATTCTTTTCAACGCGTAGAGAACCATTAACAAACTTTGAAATCCAAAAATCTTCATCATTTAACTGTAAAAAAATATGATCAGTTACGTTTAGGGCAAAGATACCAGAAAAATTTAATTTTTTCATACCTCCCATCATATTAATAGCCAAATACTTGTATTTATCTTCTAAATTAGCAAAAATATTTTTTACTTCTTTAAATGATTCTATATCATTCAATTTGTTATATGATATTGGAATATGATTAATTTCTATTGAAGGCGAATATTCTAATATTTTACTTTTTAGAGCAGGCAACAAAGCTTCAACTTTTGAGGTTGCTAAGAGGTTAACCGACAGAGGATCGGATTTAAATGTTTGTTTATATCCTAAAAAAGTTAAAATTGTAGCAATAATTGACTCACCAACTAACGAAACATAGTGATACTGCGACGAATTAAAGATATCAGACATTTTGTATCCTTTTTGTTATAAACAATATCATGATATTTTGACTAAAAATAAGTTACTTAAAAATTTTTATATGTCTTTACCGCTTAATATTTTAATTATATTATAATAACTTTTAGATATATAATGAAATACTACAAATAAAATCAATTATTTACTCTTAAATCTATACATATATTAAATAACTAAGGTTTTATTTTCTTTTAAGCCAATATATTGGGCATTACCTAAACAACTTTTACATAGAGATATAATTATTATACTATCTTCTATAGACATTAATTTAGTTAATTTTTCTTTTAATAACATACATGGTGCCAATTCTAAATCAACCATAAAAACTGAACGTTGCAGGTGGATTCCAATTTTATCTAAAATTCGGAAAACTTTACCTCTTTTTTTATCATTTGATATATCATAAGTGATTAAATAAGTCATTGTACAAATCTAATATCTTGCTATAAATGGAATTAATTCAGAATTATTATAAATAAAAGAGGCATATCCTTTAGCCGTCGCCTCAATCCACTGATTAAAACAAACTTCTTCTCCTTTTTTATATCCTGGTCTTTGAACAGGGGCTGAAAAAATATTATTCATTGCTTCTTCAAATTCAGTAACGAATGCAGTAAATGCGTCTCTATTCGAAAAAGAACATTGTTGATCAATTACTTTAAAGTCTTCAGGTTTAATAATTCTTCTCTTTACTAATGTAATAATTAATCTATCTACAACAAATCTTAAATCTTCCATTAAATCTGACGCTAAAGCCCAATGTGTGCCCCGACCTACATGAAAAAACCCGATTCTTGGGTTAAGTCCAGCGTTTAAAAGAGCTTGACCAAATCTGTTATAAATAAGGCTATAACCAAAAGACAGCATTAAATTAATCGGATCAGGCGCAGGCCTTGGTTGACGACTTGTAAAGACAAAAGGCTCTACTAATAAGGCAAATTCATGAAAATATACTTTTGCCGCAATTCCTTCAACGCCCATTAAACTATCAAAACTATCAACTTGTAAGTGTTTTTTAATTTTCATTTGCTGAGGAATGTCAACCTTACGCCTTTTTAAAACAGTAGCGCAGTTATTAATTTTAGCTTCTATAAATAAATTAGCGAGTTTTAATCTTTCTGAAATATTAATGTCAAAGTTATTTTGTGCCGAAACAAATAGTGAGCTATCTTCTTGCCGATTATTTGAGTAAAGACACCCTTGGGATGTGAAAAATAATCATAAAATTCAATATTAATTCCTTTAGTCATTAATGGATAATATATATCAGTATTAAAGCGAGGTTTTCCAATTATAATTAAACGATCTATTTCATCAAAAGGAACTGTCAAGACTTCATTATTTTTTAAAATTTCTAATTTATTATTTTTGACCTCTAAATTATAACGCCCAAGAATATACAACACTGACTTTATAGAATTTTTCCATTCTATTAGTTTTTTAAACTGTATTGACTGATTATCTTTATCAATGTCATCTGTCATTATTCTGTCTCCATAATTTTCATTATTAATAGTTTATTAATTATAATATAAAAAAATTTGCCGATTAGAGACCTTTTTCAGTTTTGGAAGCCTTAGTTGTACCTCCGTCCACCGAAGGCTCATATTACCTAGTTGTCCCTCCATCAATATAGCAGCATTGTTGGTCTTATCCGTTCAAGGTCCCGGGGGTCATTTCACGCCTCAACCCCCACGTCGAACCTCACTCCCTCAGACAGTCATATCTCTCCAGGACCGTAAGGTCATTTCCCAGAAATTCACGGGCACCTTCGTATAAAGTCGTTCGTGTCGTACCCCTCCACTGTCGCCTGGTCAATTCACCTGGCAATATCAACAATTAATGTTGAGATGGCTGAAAAGTCATAACACTCCGCAGCCTCAAGGTCAATTCACCTAATATTGCCATCATTAACCTAACTCCTCACAATTCGTAACCCCCCCAGCCGCAGGGTCGATTCACCCTTGTTTTGAGCTATC
>JAISMU010000043.1 GCA_031276635.1 Deltaproteobacteria bacterium
TGTTTCAACGAGACAGCTCAGGTTTTAAAGCGGCTTTTGAAAGTTTTCTTTCTCACATTCCCTACGAAATCCATCAGGCCAAAGAGGCTTTCTACCACGCGCTTTTCATAGCGGCCATGGCGATGGCCGATCAATATTTTGAGTCTGAGTTATCGGTGGCTGGCGGTCGGCTTGACCTTCATCTCAGGGATTCTGAGGGCGATGATTTCGTTATAGAAATAAAACATCGCCAGAAAAATCAAAATCTGACGAAAATGATCCAGCTGGCTTTTGACCAGATAGAGGAGAGAAAATACTATCTCAAATTTCAAGGAGCGGTTAACCGAATCTGGAAAACCGCCCTGGTCATTGGGGGAGCGAATGATGTGACGATCAATTTTGAGGAAGCCCTGAACTGGAACCTGGAGTTGGAGGGGCTTTATCAGGTCATCCCAAAACCTCTAGAAGAGTCAGAAAAAAAACCTGACTAACCTGCTCGCCCCGGCCAGTCGCTCTCAGCCGGCGATGGGCTAATCATTGGCTTGGGCCTTCAGTCAAATTTCTTCACCTCATACCGTGAAACAACCTGTAAGTATCAGAAATCACAGCAAAAAAAATTCTCTGTTTCCTGCCACGGGGGTGAAAGCGCCCCCTCATGAGCATTTACCGACCTGGCCAGCCAGAAATTTTTTTCGCTCAATCAGGTGAAAACTTCCTCAAACCCTCGCCTCGCGGCCATCGCGCAAGGGAACCGTCAACCGAAAAGTCGCCGGCGGCCCTACCCAGGTCAGCCGCCCTCGATAAGGGGTCAGCAAAGCCCTGGCCAGACTCAGGCCCAGGCCGGTCCCACCTTGATTTTTTCGGCTGGTGTAGAAGGGCTTAAAAATCTTAGCCGCCTCCTCGCTCGTCAGCCCTCGACCATTATCCCGGACCTCGACCACCCCCCAGTCCCCCTCGGCCCAGACCTGGGTCTCAACGCGGGTGGCCCCGTTTTCCCGGCTGTTCTCCCAAAGATTGACCAGGATTGTCTCTAGGTCAGCTGACTCCAGGGCCAGCCAGACCGGTCCCTTGACCTGGGTTTCCAAGGTCAATTCCGGACGCCGACGCCTAAAGTTGGTGGCTAACTCCCCAACCAGCTCCCCAGCCTCCACCCTCTCCTGGCCAGTGGGCTCGTGGGCCTCGGCTCTGGCCAAGGCCAAGAGACGAGCGGTCAAGCTTTCCAGCCTTTCCAGATCCTGGCGGATGTTGCTTTCAAACCTGGCTCTGACCTCTGGCTTCATGGCCTGGCCATGCTCGCCCAATAGTTCCATAGCCCCCTTGATAGAGGCCAGAGGAGTCTTAAACTCGTGGGAGACCCCAGAGCTGAAGGCCTGAAGATAATCGGAGCGTTTGCGAAGCCTTCGGGACATATCCAACACGCTGGCCCGCAGATCGGCGATCTCCCGGGCGGTTAACAACCCGGCTTCCCCCGCCCCTGGCTCCACCGGCTGGCCCTCGGCCGCCAAGCGAGCCTCTCTGGCCAGAGTTTTCAAGGGGCTCATGATCAGCAGGGCGGCGATGAGGCTGACGACCACCATGAGAGTCAGAATGAGGGCCAGCGACAGGGTCAGATTTCGGCGCTCCTGATACAGAGCTTTGGAGATCTCCCGGGGCGTCCGGGAGAGGTGGACCACCCCCAAAAGCCTCGGCCCGTTTAAGATGGGCATGGCCGCGAAGACGCGGTAGTTGGCGCCCCGGCTCAACGACCCGAGGCTGAAGCGTTCCGTGACCTCCCTTCGCCTTAATGAGCTGGCGTATCGGCCCTCCAAAGCCAATTGCACCTCTTGATTGTCAGCCAGGGAGAGACCCAAGGTTTTTTCGTTGGAGACGATGAGGCCGCGATCGTCGAGGATGGTGATGGTGGATAAGGTGGTCCGAACGGCCTCAGCCAGAATCGGGGCCAGGCGGGCGGCGGCGATCAGAGCCAGTGAATCCGGGGGCCGTTCGCTGGGCGCCTGAGACAAGGGGCCGCGCTCGACCCGGATCTTGGCCAGATCCAGCTGAGGCGGGACCGGCCTTAAGAGCTCTTCCTCGTAGGGGTTGACTACCCAGAGCCCGCGCCCATAGTCTGGCCCACCCAGCTCCAGGGCCTCTTTTTTGAACATGGCCGCGACCAGGGCGGCCTGAGCGATAAGCTCGCTTTCCGTCTGGCGGACGAGCTCGTTTTCATAAACGCGAAACAGGTACAGCCCGGAGATGGGAATGGCCAGAATGACTAGATTCACGGCCAGCAGAATCGCCCTCAGGCTGGGGCGCCAACTCCGCGAGCCGCTCACTGGCCCTGGGGGCCCATAATGGCTTCCACGAAGTCGGCCGCGGCGAAGGGCCTTAAGTCGTCATAGGTTTCGCCAATGCCGATATAGGTCACCGGCAATTTCAGCTCATTGATGATGGAGACCACCACCCCGCCTTTGGAGGTGCCATCAAGTTTGGTCACAATGAGGCTATCCACCTTGATGGAATCATGAAACGTCCGGGCCTGACTCGCGGCGTTCTGCCCGGTATTGGCGTCCAGAATCAGGACCGTCTCATGGGGGGCCCCAGGCAAGGCTTTATTGGCCACGCGCTTGATTTTCTTCAGTTCCTCCATGAGGTTGACTTTAGTATGCAGGCGCCCGGCCGTGTCAATTATGACCACGTCAATTCCCCTGGCCTTGGCCGCGCTCAAGGCGTCAAAAACCACCGCCGAGGCGTCGGCTCCCGTGGGCTGGGAGACGATGTCGGCCCCGACCCTTTTGGCCCAGATGGTCAGTTGCTCCACCGCCGCCGCCCGGAAAGTGTCCCCAGCCGCCAGCAGAACCGACCGGCCCTCTTCCTTAAAGCGCCTGGACAACTTGGCGATGGTGGTAGTCTTCCCGACCCCATTGATCCCAACCATCATGATGACCAGGGGTTTGACCTCCAAAGCTGGTCGGGCTGGCAGCTCGATGATCTCCAGAAGCCGGGCCCTTAAGGCCGCCTTCAAGGCCCCTGAGTCCTTTAACTCTTTTCGTTTGACCTGGCCTCGGATCTGGACCAGGAGGTCATCGGTGGTCTTGACCCCCAAATCCGAGGAGATCAGGATTTCCTCCAATTCCTCCAAAGTCTCCTCATCAATCTCCCGGGTTGAGGAGAGAACCGCCTCCAGGCGGCCAGAAATCTTGGCTCGAGTGCTGGCGAGCTTATCCTTTAAGCGGGCGAACCAACCCTTTTTAGGCTTGGCCTCTTCCGCCGGGGCCTCGTCCTGGGCCGCCTCGGGAACTGGCTCAAGAGTTGACTCTGAGGCCGGCTCCACTGGAGTGGGCGACTCGGGGCTGAGTGGCTCGGAGACGGAGATAGCTGGCTCGTCCGCCGCGGACTGGAATGGGCCCGGCTCAACCAGAGCCGCTTCTTCCGCCTCAACCGGCGGCCGGAGCGCCGCCTGACACTCCTCCGGGCTAGTCTCAATCGAGCTAGTCTCAGTCGAGCTAGTCTCAGTCGAGATAGTCTCGGCCGGAACCGTCTCAGGGACCGCCTCTGGAGCCACCTCAGGAACCGCCGCCACCGCCAGCTTCCCAGCCTCTTCCTGGTCAGGCTCGACGGCTACTGGGGCGCTCTTGTCCCCGCCGGTCAAACGGCTTTTTAAGCGACTAAACCAGCCTTTCTTCGGGGCGACACTCTCCAGGCTGACTGATGACTCGGCGCCCGTTGGCTCGGGGCTGGCCGACTCAGGAACGACCGGCTCAGGAGCGCTTGGCTCCTGGGCGGCCATCTCCTGGCTGGCGCTCTCCTCTGAGCTGGGCGTCTCGGGCTCAACCGGCTCCTGAGAGATGGCCTCCTCGGTCTCTTTCTCTTTCGGTTTCTGACTCTTGCCCCTGAAAAAATCAAACATCCGTCATAACCTCGGCTTGGGCCAGGTTGACGCTCACCAACCTGGACACTCCAGGGGTTTCCATGGTCACCCCATAAAGCGTGTCACTTATTTGCATGGTTCTTTTATTATGAGTCACCATGATAATCTGGGAGGCCTCACTCAATCGCCGCAATAGGCGGTTGAAACGGTCAATGTTGGCTTCGTCCAGGGGAGCGTCGGCCTCGTCCAATAGACAAAACGGGCTCGGCTTAATTAAATACAACGCGAAAATCAGGGCCAGGGCGGTCAAGGCTTTCTCGCCCCCGGACAACAGGCTCATGACCATGATCTTCTTGCCCGGGGGATGGACATGAATCTCCACCCCGCACTCCAGGGGATCGTTTTCATCCGACAAGCCCAGCCAGCCCTCGCCACCCTCAAATAAAACTGGAAAAATCTCGCGAAACTTGGCGTCAGCGTCTCTAAAGGTTTTAGTGAAAAGCTCCCGGCAAGTCTGGTTGATCCGGTTGATACTGTTGCGAAGATCCGCGATGGCCTTGGTTAAGTCATCGTAATTGCGCTGATGAAAGTCGCGTTTAGCGGTCAATTCCGTCTCCCGCTCAATGGCCGCCAGGCTGATCTCCCCCATGGCCGCGATCTTGTCTTTGAGTCTCTGACAGGTTTCCTCGGCTCCCTCCGGCGTCCGCTGGGCCGCCCACCACTGGGCGTCCAAAATCTCTGGGGGCTCCAGTTGGTCCTCAGCCTCCCGCTCATCCTCAGCTTCCTCTGCCGCCTGACTCGCCGGCTCCCCCTGATTCGGTTGGCCCTCAGCCGAATCCACGGAATCCCCGGCTCCGGCCTCGGCCTCGGCCTCGGCCTCGGGCTCCACCAGGGGCGCCCCACCAGGGAAGTCAAAGCCAGCAAAATCCCCCGCGGCCCTAGTCACCTCGACCATGGCCTCGGAGTCGCCCTCTTCCTCCTCAGTCTCGCGCTCTGAGTCGGCCTCGTCAGACTCTTCGTCTGACTCCAGCTCGCCTGACTCTTCCCCGTCTGATTCCGCCTCGTCAGACTCAGGCTCGTCAGAATCGAGCTCGTCAGACTCAAGCTCTTCAGACTCCTCCCCGAATTCTTCCTCGGACTCGGCCTCGTCAGACTCGGCCGCGAACTCCTCGTCCCTCTCGTCCCCCGCCAGCCCGAGGGTCACGGCCAGAGCGAGCTCGGTGGCCAGACTCTCAGCCTCCTCAGCCGCCGCCGCCAGCCTCTCGGCCTCGGCGGCCTGTTTCCTGGCTTCCTCAACCGGATCTATCAGGGTAATCCGCCAATCTTTCAGTAGGTCAGCCGTAAGGTTACCCAGGCGGTGCTCCAGCTCCCTAAACTCCTTTTCCAGGACACTGTGGGCCTTGGCCGCCTCCTCGCGCCTCTTGCGGGTCTCCCGAGCTTGTTCCTCAATTTTGGCCGCCGCCACTCGACCCTCTTCCCGGGCTACTCGCAACTCCTGGACCACCCGCTCGGCCGCGGCCAGCTTTTCCGGCAGCCCCGCCGCCGCCGTCTCCAGATCCGCCAGCTTGGAGGTCAGGTTATCTATTTGTTGGCCCAGAATCTCGGCGTCGTTAAAAAGCGTCAACCGGCGACTCTCCAGGCTGTCCAGCCACTCCTCGGCCCCTCGCAGGGCCTTCTGGGCGCTGTCCAGCCGCTCGGCGGCCGTTTCCGCCCCTTTGGCCGCCAGCTGGCCCTGTTCCTGGATGTCGGCCAGCTCCTCTTCCAATTCGCCAGCCGCCCGCTTGAGCTCCTGAAACTCGGTTTCCAACCCGGCCAGCTCCCCGGCCAGGCTGTCCCGTTCGGCGGCGGCGGCGCCTCGTTTGGCCTCCGCCTCCGTCATCCGGGCCTGGGCCTCGGCGATCTCGCCGTCCAGGGATTGGAGCCGAATGGCCAGACCTTTTTCCTCGGACTGGGCTACCATGATTTTGGAGTTGGCCTCGGCCAGATCCCCTCGCAGCCCATCCAAAGCCCCTTGACTGGCGGCCAGGGCGGACTCGGCGCGTAGCCGGTTCTCCCGGGCGTGGTCCACCTTGGCCTTTTCCTGGTCATAAGCCCGCTTTAAATCGTCTAGCTTGTCCTCTGCCGCGGCCACTTCCTTTAAGCGAGCCAAGAGACCTTGATCCTCGCCGGTCTCGCCCCCGCCAGAGCCGCCGCCAACCAGAAACCCCGGGCCCACGTACTCCCCGGTCCTGGTCAGGGCCGGCCCTCCCTCCAGCTGGCTTAAATCCTCGCGCAGCTCATACTCCCCCAGGAGAGTTTTTAACAAATCCCCGGCTTGAACCTCGGACCAGGCCACAAACCCAGATCGGCCCAGATTATTGGCGCGGGCGAAATTTAAGGCGCTCGCGGCCCCGGCCTTATCCCGGGCCAGAATCCAGGCCAGTCTCTCCCCCAGGGCCGCCTCCACCGCCGCCTCAAACCCTTCGGGAGCCTCTAAACGCTCGGCCACCGGGCCCAGCAACGCCTCCCTGAGGCTGGGCTCCTCCATCAGAGCCCGCACCCCGGCCGGATACCAGCTGAAGCCGCTCTTCAAATCCTCCAGGGTGGCCAAACGGGCGGCCAAGGCGGCCATCTCGCTGTCGGCCTGGCCCAGCCGTCGCAGCCCCGCCTCCAGCTCCTCCCGGGCCACCTCGACGTCCTCGCGCCGCTCCCCCAGCTCCTCTTCCCGAGCCCGCAGATCCTCGGCCAGCTGATCTTTGAAGCGTTGGCGGGCGGCCAGTCGCTCCCGCGCTTCAGCCAGAGCCAGGTCGCCTTGGTTCTTCTCCAGGCCCAGGGCCTTCTCCCGCTCCCGCAGGTGCTCCATCAGGCTCTCGGCCCCGGCCAAGGTCTCCCGGGCCAGCTGGGTCCTCTCGCGGGTCGTCTCCAACCGGGCTCCAGCCTCGTCGCGCTCCCGGGCCAGCTTGTCCAGGTTGGTTTTAACGACCAGCCACTTCTCCCTTAAACTGTCCCGCCGCTGGCCAGCCTCCTGGCTCTCGGCCTGGAGACTGGCGATGGACTGGGCCAGCTCCTCGCGCTCGACCTCGTGCCGCTCCTGGTCCCGCTCCAACCCGGCTAGATCCTCCTGAGCCCGCTCCCGCCGCCCTCGGGCGTCGGCCAGGGTTTCCTGGGCGTGCTCTTTTTCCAGACGGTGGGTTTCCAAGGCGTTCTGCAACCCATGGGAAACCGCCAGCTCGTCCTCCAGGCTCCTTTCCAGGGCCACTTCCTCCAGGCGCAGTCGCTCCACCTCCAGCTCGGCCTGGGCGGTGGCGGCGGAGAGGTCGGTCAACGTCCCCTCGCCAGCGGCCAATTCCTCGGTCAGCTCGGTCAACCGCTCCCGCAGGGCTAAAAACCGGCGGGCCGCCAAAGCCAGCTCCAGCTCCCGCAGCTCCGTCTTGAGGGCCTGGTGCTTGCTGGCCCGGGCCGCGGCCCGGGCCACCTCAGTCAGTTGCTTTTTGGTTTCGGCCAGGATGGCCTCCGCCGCCGTGAGGTTGCGCTCGGCTGACTCTATCTTGCGCTCGGACTCCTTTTTCTGCTCCTTGAAGCGCACAATTCCGGCCGCCTCGTCCAAAAGAAGCCGGCGATCCTCGGGTCGGGCGTCAACCAGGCGACCGACCTTCTCCTGCTCAATGATGTTGTAAGCCCTGGTCCCCATGCCCGCTTCCATGAAAAAACGCAAAACGTCCTTCAGGCGACTGGGCGATTTGTTGATCAGGTACTCGCTGTCCCCGCCCCGATAGAGGCGACGAGTCACTCCCACCTCGGCCAGGCCAGCCTGGTTATCCAGTTCCCGCGTCAGGACCAGGGTCACCTCGGCCAAAGCGGCCGGGGCCCGACCGCGGGAGCCGTTAAAAAGGATATCCTCCATGTTCCGGGCGCGCAGATGGCGGGGACTCTGCTCGCCCATGACCCAGCGGATGGCGTCAATGATATTGCTTTTGCCACAGCCATTGGGCCCCACCACCGAGCTGATGCCCGGGGAAAAGGGCACCACCACGCGCTCGGTGAAGGATTTAAAGCCGACTATTTCCAGTCTTTTCAGGTACATACTCACCCATTGGGCTAAAGTTTGGCCAGGCAAGAATAACTGTTTATTATGCCATAAATCGACGGATCCGGCAATATCCGGTCGCCCGGAGTTATCTTAGTAAATATGGCCAAATCAAAACATTTCCGCTCAATGGGCGCTTATTCACCTTCATTTAATCGGCTCGTCCCCCTCAGGTCGCGGTCTTTTTCGGGGCCTTGTAGGGGGCCTTCAAAAGGGCCACCATGACCAAGGCCAGGGCGATGACGTTGACCACTCCCATGAGGGTGAAAGGCACCTTAAAGGACCCGGTCTTCTGGAACAGATGCCCGATGATGGGGTTGGAGACGGCGATGCCTAGCTGCAAAACCCCGGCGAAATAGCCGATCAGGGCCCCGTAACTTCTCCGGCCAAAAATCTCGGCCACCGCCAGGGGCGGGGTCAGGGTGGAGGTCTTCTTGCCGCCCACGGCGAAGGGCAAAACGGCCAGAATGACCAAGGGGGTGATCTGATTGCCGACTTTGTAAATCAAAAAGGCTCCCAAAAGGAAGGTCACGGTCGTGAGACTGATGTAAAACCGACCGCCCAGCTTGTCACTGACTCGGCCTAGGAGGATGGCGCAGACCCCGGTCAATAGGGCGTAAAAGCCCATGATGGAGGCGGATTTAGCCACAGTCATCCCGGCCTCCACCTGCCAGTAGGTCGGCAGGAAGTTCTCAATGTTGGTCGAGCAGCCCACTAAAAAAACGCCAGCCAGTAGTAACCAGAAGGAAACCGAAGAGCGCGCCTCGGGGGGAGTAACCCCAGGCGTCTCGGTCGAGGCCGACAGCTTCTGGGCTTTCGAGCCGGCCGCCCCGCCCGAGCCGGTTTCCTCATCGGCCCCATAGGCTTTCTGGCCGACCTTGGCCGGGTGGTCGGTCAAGAAGGCCAGAACCGCGATGAAGGTCATGGCCAGCACAGCCAGGGAAAAGATCTGATTGGCCACCCGCCAGTCAAATTTCTCAATCAAGACCCCGGCCACGGGCATCAGAACCGCCCCGCCGAACATGGACCCGGCGATGACCAGACTCATGTAGGTGGCTCGATTCTTCACAAACCAGTTGGTCATGATGACGCTGACCGGGGCCACAGTGCCCAGGCCGATGGCCAGACCAGCGCAGAAGGCCGCGAAGTACAGGGAGAAGAGAGTATGGGCCAGGCTGATGACAAAAAAATTGATGGAGCAAATCAGGGCCCCGATGAAGAGGATGATCTTGGCCGACAATTTAGTCAGGAGAAAACCAAAACTCATGTTGGCCGCGAAAGCCACCACCGTGGCGATAGTGCTGATCAAGGCCACCTGGGCCAGGGTAAAGCCGGTGTCCTTCATGATGGCGGGCATGAACACCGCGAAACACTGGATGCCGCCCTGAACAAAGAACATGACCATAAAGCAACAGACGAGGATTTGCCAACCTTTGAATTTGGTTTGAGTGGCCATAATTAGGCTCCTTCGCTCCCGCCCGAGTCGTCAGCCTCGCGGCCTCTCTCTTTGGTTGGGGAAGGCGGGCGACCGAGGGCCAAAATAAAACAAAAAGCGCCGCCCCGGGGACAAGCGCCGGGTTGGCGGGAAATATCCTGGGAAACAGGCTGAGGTTAACTCGTCTTCAAACAACTCCAGGGTTAACTCGCCAGCAGGGTTCCATTGGCCAGATTGTTAAGGGTTATTGGGGAGTATGTCATATTCCCGGGTTTTCGGCAAAGATATTTCCAAGCCCAGGGATAAGATAAGACAAAAAGGCAAAATTAAAGACTATTGGTAGAACATTAGTAGAATATTGGTTGCTTATATTAGCTAATAGAAAAATGAGAAAAAAATTTGACCGGAGAGGGCCTTCGGACCAGGCCGCCCTAGCCTGAGCCAGTGGGGGGCCGCCGGGCCGGTGGATTTAAAGGGTATGGTCTTGATCAAAAAAAATGGAAAAAAAAAGTTGAAAACTCGGTCCACGCCGAAAATAATTTTTAAAAGAATTAATATTAGCAGCATATTAAAATTAAATTTTTATTTAAGATATAATTTAAAAAAATTCAGGTCTTCAGGAAAGCGACAAAAGGCCCCGAGGGGCTGGCGAGCGAGAGCGAGGAGTGAAAGCGCCTCAAACAGCGAGCTAAAGCTCTCAAAAGTAAGGCCTCAAAAGTCTGGCGATTGACCGCGACATAAACGTCATAGGGGATTGGGGCCAAAACATCTAAAAAAACCTGATGGCGAGGCGTTCCGCTCTCAAAACAAAAATTGACAAAAACCCTATCCCTGAAAAACCACGGCGTGGTAAAAAGGATTGTGGAGCCGAGTTAGGCCGTCAAGGAGAAAGCCATTGTAATAGTCCCGCGTCTTGCCTTTAATGATTTCCGAAAATGAGTTCAAGCCAACTGGCAGTTCGTCAATCTATGGTGACATAAATCAATGGCGACATAAACCAATGGCGACATAATTATTCTCCATATTTTGCGTTTATCATACTTAAACGCCTGGCTCAAAGTCAAGCGTTTGGTCAGGAAGTCAGGTTGACAAATTCTCGGCAAGCTATAATATTTTTTTGACAATTTTATATCATATAATTTTATTAATAAATACTTATTATATACTTATATTACCAATTAATTTACTAATTCAAGTTTGACGACTTCGGAGTGACCAAAATCAAAATCGCTGGCTATTTCGGCTATCGATTAGCGGTGATTAGCGGGCCGAAAAATTATAGAAATTTGGCGGCGCCCTTCTAACGACTCGCTAAAAACTCATTAAACGCGAAAAATCTCAACGGCTCAATACGAAGCCGCCTCAAGGGGCTTTCGGCCCAAGCCAACTGACCGAAACAAGGAGTATTCCATGAAAATCAGCCTGGCCCGTTTGGTAACCTGTCTCTTGGCCCTCGGCCTCCTCTGGGGCTCCCCGACCCTCTGGGCCCAGAACCAGATTGAGGGGGAATTGGAAATATTTGATCCCGAAAGCGACCCCTATTTCGTTGACGGCTTCACCACGCCCTTTAACTCGGAAAAAGAGGCCAACCGCGTCGATGGGCCCGGCAACTCCATTGATCCAGCTCTGCCCAAGGTCGAGATCCAGGAACTATCCTGGCAAGCCGCCAACCCCGACTTCCCGCCGTTGTCGGCCAAAGTCTCGGTCTATTACCCGGCCAGAACCGGAAGCCTAACCCTGGACCAGCGATTGGCCCTGGAGGCTCAAGACATGTTAGCCAAAGGCCAACAAATCTTCTCCCCAGAGTTTTTGGCGGATATGACTCCAGCCGAGGAAGACCGCCAGCGCCTCATTGACTCCAATTACTCCAAAGTCTTTCAAGCCAGGCGGACTTTTGATCTCTACTCGCCTCGGCCAGGCCTGATTTCCCTACTGTTCACCGCCAACCTGGACACCTTCGGCAATCACCCCTCGACCGAGTTCTACTCCGCCTCGTTTGAGGTCGCCTCCGGGCGGGAGTTGACGCTTCAGGATGTCTTTCCCGACTGGGCTCAGAGCGGGCCAAAATTTTGGGCCTATCTGAAAAAGGGTTTTTGCGCCTTAAAGGAGAGCGAAAACACTCTGCCCCGCTATTTTTCCTCCGTCGAGTTCGAGGCAAAGTCCTGCGCGGCGGATCCCCCTTTGCCGAAAATTTACCAGGCCCCGCAGACCTTAAGAGAGCTGGGCAATCCGGTCTTAACCAAAGATGGCCTGTTTTTATTTTTGGGCCCCTATGATGGTTACGGTTACGTCATGGGCCCCATTAGCCTCTCCATTCCGAAAAAGGATCTGCTGGAAATGGGGGCCTCGCCGTCTTTGTGGGCCAAAAAATAAGATCTCCTTCGCCAAGGCCTCAACTTGACCGCTCAAGCCCAGGATTTTAACCAAAGTAGTTTTGCCCTGGGCGTTTTTTCCTCCCAGCTTTGGCCGGCCTCCACGGCCGGCCAGGCTTCGCCTGGCCAACCCCGACGAGCGGCTCAGCCTCCCCCGGAGAAGAGTTGA
>JAISMU010000156.1 GCA_031276635.1 Deltaproteobacteria bacterium
AAGCAGAGGTTAATCCCATAGTCAACAAAAATCGAAAAATAGCGTCATTTATTCTTGCGCTACTCATGGGAAAAAGGAAAAACATCCCTTCAACCGAGGTTAACGAATCAAACCACTTAATCAACGCTTTCAAATAACTCCGTTGCAACCCCAGGCCATGCCCTGAGGCTGATAACGAGGTCAGATAGTAACTCTGCCAAGCTTGGGGCAGCCCTTTTTCCATCATGTTGATGGTCATTTCAACATTAGTGACCAGAGTGTTGCCACGCGCAATGGCCACTTCCATTTCAGGGCCGATGAGAGTCAGGGTTTTCTGGACCTGCTCTAGCTCAATCCTCGGGTCAGGGGCAGGCAGGTTCGGAGGTAGGTTCGGAGGCAGGTTCGCCATAGCCAATTCTGATTGTAATGTGTCAACCTCTTCCTGTTTTAGAGCTAATTCTGAGCTCAAAAGCTCTAAAGGCTGAAGTTTTTCCGTAATCCGCTCCTTTATTCCCCGGACCGCCAGATGGAAAGCCTCCTGTTTGGCCGGATCGTTTCGAAAGCTCGGGAATCGCTGCCTTAAGATATTGTGAAGCCGATCCCTCCTCGTAAATTCGGAGAGCAATTCACCTTTATTTAAGATTAAATTAACGTCATTCAGTAGGTCTTTAACTTCATCTCTAAGCCTAAGAGTCCTATCTTGCCAGTATTTATACATATTTAGAGTGATAGGTCGCTGATTTTTTTGTTTATTGGTGTGATCTTGATCGTTTATGGTCCTTTCGGGGGAAATTGGCGAAGCGTTATTCTCTGTTCCAGCCGCCGTCCTTCTCTCATGAGCCAGTTTTTCTGGGTCAATCCCGACTCTGGGCCTTTCCTGAAGCGGGATAGCCGGGGAAATGGTTGACGCGCTTCTCTCCTGAGCCGGTTTTTCTGGGTCAATCCCAACGCTTGGCCTCTCAAGAGGCGGGCTTTCCGGGGGTAAATCTCGGTCTTGAGCCAAAACTTCTCCCGACACCAAAGCCAAGAGCCAGGAAATAGCCAAAAATAAAGCCAAGGATAAAACTCGCGCGCTCGACTGGGATCGCATGGCCAAAAAGCCTCCGAAATTGCTATTTTTAAGATTCAAAAACTATATTAGGAGAAGTCACCACATTCTGGAAAGTTCCCTCTAAAAATCGCAAAAAATTGTCATACGCCATATCAATGACGCGTTGACGGGCCTCCCGGGGCATACCGGCCACATGGGGGGTGATGAGGCAGTTAGGTAACCCCAAAAGAGGGTTATCTGGGCTTATGGGCTCCTGGGAAACCACGTCCAAGCCGGCGTAACCGACCTGCCCGGATTTTAAGGCCGTCGCCAGAGCCGCCTCGTCAACCAGGTCGCCGCGGGCGGTGTTGATGAGGATGACCCCTTTTTTGACCCGAGACAGGGATTGCTCGTTAACAATATGGTAAGTTGATTCGTTCAAAGGGCAGTGAAGAGAAATCACATCTGAGGCTGACCACAGGGTCTCCTGGGAAACCAGGCGAGCTACTCCGTTATCAGGGTCAGCGTGGGCTTGATCCACGAGCGCCTCCATACCCATAGCCTTGGCGATGGCGGCGGTGGCCAAGCCTATCCGACCCAGCCCGATAATGCCCATCTTCAGGCCGGTCAGCTCGCGTAAGGGGTGTTCCCAGAAACAAAAGTCCGGCTGCTGACTCCAGCGTCCCTCCCGCACCAATTGGCCGTGCCGCCCGATATGCAGGCAGATCTCCAGTAAAAGCCCAATGGCGTATTGGCTGACCGCGTTGGTCCCATAACCAGGGATGTTGGTGACCACCACGCCCCGCTCCCTAGCCGCCTGGATATCCACCACGTCATAGCCGGTGGCCAGGACCCCTATATACTTAATGTTAGGGGCTCGCTCCAGAATCTCGCGGGTAATCCTGGTTTTGTTAAGGAGCAGGTAGGAAGCCTGGCCTATCCTTTCCAGAGTCAACTCCGGGGGGGTGCGAGGATAAACAGTGAGATCGGCCAAGGCCTCAAAAAAAGCCCAGGAGGTGTCACCTGGATTCAGAACGTGACCATCCAAAACAACTACCTTGATTTTGGTCACAACCCCAAGCCTTCCGGATCTCCCAGCGATCCCGCTCTTTTAAAAATATGGCTGTAGCTTGATCTTAAAAGTCGTGAACTAAAGTAGCGCTATTATCAGATATATTCAAGAAATTTTTAGATATCATTGGTGTTAAGTCTCGACCTAGCCAGACCCAGTTGGCGCCCGCCTGAGCCTAGCCTGGGCAGCCAACCCCCCGCGCCGACCTGGTTGAGCTTTGGCGGCTATTATATTACAATTTTTTATAGATAGACCGGCTTGGCCCCTGGCAGGGCAGTCATTTCCCCAAAACATAATTAAATCAGTTAATCGCTGTAATTACTATTTTCTATTTATAATTTTCATAACTCCAGGATTTTACAGACATTTTATGGCGCCTTAGAGCGCTTTATGAAGTCCCAAGCCAGCCGCCCTCGGGGTCGCGGGGCCGGGACGACTCGTCAATAAATGACCTCCAGACCATGGTAATTCGCCAAAATATTCACTATTTTTCGCTTAACTGGGCCAGGGATGGCTCAATTATTTGAATTTATTATATCATTAAAAAGCATAAATTTAATTAAAAAATATTTTTTTATTTCTTTATTATGCAAATTAAACATAAAATAAAACCAAAAAAAGTCTAGTAAAAAACTTGACAAATCCAAGGGCAGTTAATAAAATGGGCCAAATAGTAAATTAAATTGTCCACAATTTTTTTTGCCCAGAGCTCAACGTTGAGCTGGGCCTTAACGGCTTAAATGCCATATTGAGCTATTTTGGGGAGGTCTTATGGCGTCAAAAAATATCGTTGGCGCGGTTTTGGTGGCCGGAGGCGGAGTGGCTGGCATGCAGGCGGCTCTGGATTTGGCCAACGCTGGCTACTATGTTTATATGGTGGAAAAATCCCTGGCCATTGGCGGTCGAATGGCCCAGCTGGACAAGACTTTCCCTACCAATGACTGCTCCATGTGCATCATATCGCCAAAACTGGTTGAGGTTGGGCGGCATATAAACGTGGAGCTACTCACCTTGACCGACATCCTGTCCATTGAGGGCGAGGAAGGCGACTTCACGGTCACGGTCCGCAAAAACCCCCGTTATATTGACATGAGCAAATGCATCGCCTGTGGCGAGTGCACCAAGAAGTGTCCCAAGAAGCTCAATAACGAGTATAACGAGAGCCTAGACACCCGCAAGGCCATTTACGTCCAGTACGCCCAGGCCGTGCCCCTGAAGTACGGCATTGACGCCAAAGAGTGTCTTTTTATAACAAAGGGCAAATGCGGGACTTGCAAGAAGCTCTGTCCGGCGGACGCCATCAACTACGAGGACAAGGCCGAGGAAGTTACCTTTCACGTCGGCTCAGTGGTCCTGGCCCCCGGCTTCACCCCTTTCAAGCCCACCGAATTCGACACTCTCCGCTACACCGATGTCAAGGATGTGATCACGGCCCTGGAGTTCGAGCGCTACCTGGGAGCCACCGGCCCCACCATGGGCCACGTCATCCGGCCCAGCGACCACAAGGACCCCAAGAAACTGGCCTTCCTCCAGTGCGTCGGCTCGCGCGAGGTCAACCGGGCCTCTAACGGCTATTGCAGCTCGGTGTGTTGCATGTACGCCATTAAAGAAGCCCTCATCGCCAAAGAGCACTCGGGCGGGGCCCTGGATGTGTCTATCTTTTATATGGACATCCGGACCTTTGGCAAAGACTTTGAGAAATACTACGAGAAAGCCAAGGCGGCTGGAATTAAGTTTGTCCGCAGCCGTATCCACTCCATCCAGCCCGAGTCTGGCGGCGGGGTCAAGCTCAATTACGTCACCGATGGCGGCGCCTCCACGGTGGAGCTCTTTGACGTGGCCGTCCTGTCCCACGGCTTGGTCATCACCCCAGAGACCAAGGAGCTGGCCAAGAAACTGAGCCTAGCCACAGACTGCTACAACTTCGCCCAGACCTCCACCTTCGCCCCGGTGGCTCTGTCCCGGCCCGGTTTTTACGCCTGCGGCGCCTTCACTGGCCCCAAGGACATCCCCTCCTCGGTCATGGAAGCCTCAGCGGCGGCGGCGGCGGCCACCTCCAAGCTGACCCCGGCCCGGGGCTCGCTAACTAAGGTAGTCAAAGTTCCCACGCCGGTGGATGTTTCCGGCGATCCCCCGCGGGTGGGCGTCTTCATCTGCCATTGCGGCATCAACATCGCCTCGGTGGTGGACGTGGCCAAGGTGGTGGAGTTCGCCAAAACCCTCCCCTTTGTGGAGTACGCCTCCAACACCATGTTCGCCTGCTCCCAGGACAGCCAGGAAAAACTGGTGGCCTTGATCAAGGAGTATGGTCTCAACCGCATCGTGGTCTCGGCCTGCTCGCCCCGGACCCACGAGCCGCTCTTCCAGGAGACTCTGGCCGCGGCTGGCCTGAACAAATATCTCTATGAGATGGCCAACATCCGCAACCATGATTCCTGGGTTCACGCCGGCCACCCAGAGGAAGCCACCAGAAAAGCCATGGACATGACCGAGATGGCCGTGGCCAAGGCCGTTCTCCTGTCGCCCCTCAAGGAAAACGTCATTGACGTGGATCCCACGGCCCTGGTCATCGGCGGAGGGGTGGCCGGGCTCAACGCCGCCTTGACCCTCTCGAGCCAGGGTTTCAAGTCCGTCATCGTGGAAAAGGACAGTAAAGTCGGTGGCAACGCCAACCGTATCCACTCCACGACCAAGGGCGAGAGCGTCGCTGATTACCTGAGCGATCTTAAAACCAAAGTTCAGAATGACCCTAACATTGAGCTCGTCCTAAGCTCCCAGGTAGACAAGGTTGACGGCTACGTCGGGAACTTCACGACCACCCTCACCACCGGCCAGGCCGTTAAGCACGGGGTCACCATCATCGCCACCGGGGCCAAGGAGCACAAACCCACCGAGTATCTCTACGGGGAAAACCGGCGGGTCGTGACCCAACTGGAGCTAGATGAGCTTTTGAAGGCCGATGACCAGAACGTGGCCAAGGCTGAGACCTTCGTCTTTGTCCAGTGCGTTGGCAGCCGCGAGCCGGAAAGGCTCTATTGCTCTAAAGTCTGCTGCGCCCACACGGCTCACGTGGCCGTGGAACTGAAAAAGAATAAGCCTCAGGCCCGGATTTTCGTCCTGTACCGGGACATCCGAACCTACGCCCAGAAAGAGGACCTTTACAAGCAAGCCCGGGATCTGGGGGTCATCTTCATCCGCTACGACCTCGACAGTAAGCCCCAGTTCTCCGAGGATAACAAGAAACTGACCGTCAAGGTCAAGGATCCGGTTTCCGGCCATCACTTGATTATTCAACCGGATTACGCGGTCCTGGCCGCGGCCATTGTCTCTGGTCGGGAGAATGAGCTGGCCATGAAGTACAAGGTGCCCCTGGATGAGGACGGCTGGTTCTTCGAGGCCCACCAGAAGCTCAGGCCCGTGGATTTCGCCACCGATGGCATGTTCATGGCCGGCTTGGCCCACTATCCCAAGCCCATGGACGAGGTGGTGGCCCAGGCTCAGGCGGCGGCGGCCAGGGCGGTGACCGTTCTGACGCAGCCGAAGATGACCGTGGGCGGCATTGTGGCGGAGATCAACCAGGCCCGCTGCTCCGGCTGTGGCGTCTGCAAGGCGGTCTGCCCCTACTCGGCCATTGACCTGGATGATAAGGGCAAAGCGGTGGTCAATGAGGCCATGTGCAAAGGCTGCGGCAATTGCGCCTCCTCCTGCCGCTCGGACGCCCCGTCTCTGCGTGGCTTTACCAACGCGGGCCTCTTCGCCCAAATCGCCACGGCCCTGTAATTAGATCCTCCCTGGCCCCAAAGGGGGCCAGGGAGCCTGGTCCAGGGGCGGCGAGGGCTTGTCCTTGGGGTTTGTCGCAACGGAGTTGATTAAATGAGCGAATTTGAACCAAAAGTCGTGGCCTTTTTCTGTAACTGGTGCACTTACGGGGCCGCCGACCTGGCCGGGGTCAGCCGCCTGGACTATCCCCCCAACTTCCGGGTGGTCCGCCTGCCCTGCACTGGCCGCTTGAACCCCAAATTTATCATGGAGGCCTTCAAAAGAGGGGCTGACGGGGTCTGGGTCAGCGGCTGCCATCCGGGCGATTGCCACTATATCGCTGGCAATTATCACGCCCGCCGCAAGTTCGTCCTGTTGCACTCCCTGCTGGAGACCATCGGGGTGGAGCCAAACCGGCTCCGGTTTTCCTGGATTTCCTCAGCCGAGGCCAATAAGTTTCAGGCCATGGCCAGGGATGTGATTGAGAGTGTCCGGGCTTGCGGGCCGAACCTGACCTTCCGTAAGGCCAATCTCCAGCTGGATCTGGCGGAGGTGGCCTGATGGGCAACTTAGAAACCATTACCCAGAAAATCCGGGAGAAAGCCAAAAGCCTTTTGGAAAGCGGCCAGGCCGAGGTGGTCATTGGCTACCGGGCCGGGACTATCCCCCTGGTGGCCGCCCCTTTCTTCGCCCGGAGCGCCGCTGACTGCGACCAACTCGTTTGGAGCTCCTTCGCCCGATTGAATCTGGCCAATTATCTGCCGAACCGAACCGAGAAAGTGGCCCTGGTGGCCAAGGGTTGTGACGCCCGCAGCGCGGTCGGCCAGGTGGTGGAAAACCAGTTCCCCAAAGAGAACCTCTATCTCCTGGGGGTGCCCTGCTCGGGCCTGGTCGACCCGGCTCAAGTCGCGGCCAAAGAGCCTCGGCCCATTCAGCGGGCCACCGAGTCCGATGACGCCATCACTATCTCGGGCCAGGGCTTCAGCGTGGACATCAAAAAGGCAGAGGTTCTGCGACGCAACTGTCGGACCTGCGCTCACCGGACCCCGACGGTGGCCAATGAGCTGACCGGGCCCGAGGCTCCGGCGGCCAAGCCGGACGATTTTGAGGATTTGAAGACCCTGCTGGCCAAGACCCCGGCGGAGCGGCTCAACCACTTCAAGGACCTCATCAAGGACTGCCTGCGCTGCTACGCTTGTCGCAACGCCTGCCCCCTGTGCTATTGCCCCGTCTGTTTCGTTGACGAGACCAGGCCCCAGTGGCTGGGTAAATCCACGGATCCCATGGACACCATGACCTTTCATCTGTTGCGGGGCCTGCACTGCGCTGGTCGCTGCACGGCCTGCGGGGCCTGTGAGACGGCCTGCCCGGTCAACATCAAGGTCCGGGAGTTCAACCGGGTTCTAGACAAGACAGTTCAGGAAAACTGGGCTTACGAGCCCGGGTTGGCCTGGGAGCAGAAGCCCCCATTAACTGTTTTTCAGCCCAACGACCCGGCTGATTTCATCAAGTAAAGGAAGGCCAGTCCCCCTATGCCCGAATACCTAGTCAAAGAAAGCTCCCTGGCCAGCTTTTTCCAGGCCCTGACCCAGGGACGCCGCCTACTGGCCCCCCAAGGCCAGGGCGACAACTGTCACCTGGAAGTTTCCACCGGCCCGGTCAGTTTGGATTACGCCAACACCCACCTGTCGCCCAAGGCGGTCTTCTTTCCCCAGACGGAAAAGCTCCTGGCTTTTCACAAACTGGCCGACAAGCCCAAACCCCATCAATATCAGGATCTGGGGGACAAGGCCGAGCCCACCGTCATCTTTGGGATCCGACCCTGCGACGCCAAAGGGCTGTCCATCTCCAACAAGGTCTTTCAGAATGACCGATTCACCGATCCTTACTGGAAGGGTAAATACGAGAAAACCCTCAAAATCGGCCTGGCCTGCTTGAGCCCCTCGCCGCAGTGCTTCTGCGCGGCCATGGGTGGCTCCCCCTTTGGGGAGGTGGGCCTGGATGTCCTGGCCTACCCCAAGGACAAGGGTCTGGGCCTGCGAACCCTGAGCCCGGCGGGCGAAGAGCTCATTGAGTCCACCTCAGCCGAAAAAGCGGATCTGGCCTCGGAGATCCAAGACCTGGCCAAGAAGGCCATTGAGGCCCAGGGGCCTCTGGACGCCTACCAGGCCATTGACGCCAGTAAACTCATGGATCTCTACCAGGCCAAGCACTGGGCCAATACCGCCGAGCCCTGCCTGGGCTGTGGGGTCTGCACTTTTTTCTGCCCGACCTGCCATTGCTTCGACCTCCAGGACGAGGCCAACGACCTCGGCGGGGTGCGGATGCGCAATTGGGACACCTGCATGAGCCAACTCTTTACCGCTCACGGCAGCGGTCATAACCCCCGGCCCTCCAAAGTCGAGCGAGTCCGCCAGAGATTCATGCACAAGCTCAAATACATCCCCATCAAGCAGGATGGGGTCCGGGGCTGCACGGGTTGCGGTCGGTGCGTGGTCATGTGCCCCGCCAACATTGATATCCGGTCAGTGGCCGCCACGATGGCCCAGGCCAGCGCTTGAGTCGAGGTAAGGTGAGTAGCGTGAACAATCCATACATGCCCTATCCGGTTCGGATCGCCAATATCGTGGTCGATTCCCCGGACAAAAGTTTGAGAACCTTCAAGTTCGAGTTTCTGGACCCCGAGGACGAAAAGCGATTTGAGTACCTACCCGGCCAGTTCGCCGAATTGTCGATCCCGGGCGAGGGCGAGATCCCCATTGGCATCGCCTCCTCCCCCACAGAAAAGGGTTATGTCCTTTTCACGGTCAACCGGGTCGGCCAGGTCTCCTCGTTCCTGCACAACATGAAAATTGGCGACATCATGGGGGTCCGGGGGCCGCTGGGCCATCCCTACCCGGTTCATTCCCTCAAGGGCCAGAACATCGTGGTCATCGCCAGCGGCTTCGCCGTCACCACCCTGCGGGCCACGGTGGCTTGGCTCCTCCACCCGGACAACCGGCCCAACTACGGGCGGATCACTTTTGTCTACGGAGCCAGAAGCCCGGGACATCTATTATTCCGGGAGGACTGGGAAGCCTGGCAAAAGCGCGATGACATTGATGTCTACGTGGCCATATACAAGATGGTGCCTGGCTGGACTGGCAAGGTGGGCTTTGTGCCCGCCGTGCTCCAGGAGATCTGCCCGCCGGCGGAAAACACAGCGGCCATCATCTGTGGCCCGCCCATCGCCATCAAGACCACCCAGCCGGTTCTTTTTGAGGCTGGGTACAAGCCGGAAAACATCATCATGAGCCTGGAAAACCGGATGAAGTGTGGCTTGGGCATCTGTGGCCGCTGCAACGTGGGCCCGGAGTATGTCTGCAAGGACGGCCCGGTCTTTACCCTGGCCCAGCTGAACGAGTTGCCGCCGGAGTATTGAGCCCATAGAAGCGCGGACGACCATTGGACCCCAGGCTCAAGGCCTGGGGTTTTTTTGACCAGAGGCGCGAGAAGAGTAACCGTTCACCCACTGATAAGGGGTGGGGTTGGAAATAGCCCCCATGGTTACCTGGGTTAGGCTCTGAACTTAACGTTTCAGTGGCTATTTTTTTATTTAGATATACATTTATGGATAAAAGGTGTTATATGTTTTGTTCTTTTATTTTTAAAATCTTGTTTACATCAATATTTATCTTTTTTTTGTTTTCAGGTCAAATTTGGGCCTGGGAACTGCATAATTTTTCTAAAGAAAAACGAGTTTTTGATGAATTCCGAGACAGTGGCCGGACTCCTTATTCAAAGACTGTCCACCCAGGCGGCTCAGTCAGTTTTCCCAACTCGCCCCGAGTGACGGTAATAGACCAAAAAACCGGCCAAAAAATTAATAATCCTTCATTTAAGATGATGGAGGTAACTAAAGAAGGTTATCTCAGGATACGATAATATTATTTTAGATATTTAGTCAACAACCCACCGGCTCAAGCCGGTTGTCTATATAACAATCAAATATAAAAAAATATTCATAATCAAAGACTAATTAATTTTACATATATTATATTATCTTAAAGTCCAGAACTTACTGTAGCTACAAGAAAAATTTTTTTTAAACACACAAAATAAAGGGTTTTAGACTTGACAAGCCCCAATGATTGTAGCTATAACGATTTTTATCTAATTACAGGAAGGGGAACCTGGTTTCTATCGTTTATCAGGTCAACAAGAAAACTGGGGACCGCTACGCTTACGAAAGCGTGATTTTTCGAGACCCAGTTACTAAAAAAAGACACACTAAACAGACTTATTTAGGTAAAGAAGATCATATTTCCAAGGAAATTATCAAAACTAATCGCGCTAAAAATTTGTTAACTAATGCTAATAATAAAAACAACATTAGGAAGTCAGTGAAGTTAGAGATGTCATCTTGTTGAGGTTGTCTTGAGTTATCAGCTGGATAGTAAAGATCTAGTCTCTTTTGTAAGACTCTTGAGTGTTGTGATAGTTTATACTCAAGTCTTTTTTGATAAGATGCTAGAATCTTAGGATCATAGGTTGTTTGATTAGTTTTTTTAGATTGTTTTAGTTGTTTAGATATATTATATTCCTTAGTTATTAAAATTTAAAACAAAAAAAAAAGATCTAGGTTTGTAAGTCTAGACCTTGTTATTAACGAAAAATTTGGATTATTTAAATTTGTTTTACTTCAGTGTTATCTAGAATAATATTTTGAACTTGTATGTGATATTTTACTGGTATATTTTTTTTGAAGTTTTAAAGTAAATTTCTACTTGTCTTATCAAGGTTATCAAGGAGTAGAAATTCATCATTAAGAGTCAGCAATGGCAATAGCTTCTTGGTCATTATCATTGATAACTACTGTTGTTATTTAACAGAAGGAACTATTATTATCTATTTCAAAATCAATTCTATTTGATTTTTGATTTTCATGATCATCTACTATTCTATTAAGAGGAAGGAATAGACTTAATAGTTAATAAATTAATGATTTTAGCATTTTAATCTCTTAAATTTCAAATTCAAGTAAATTAGGCATTTTAAATCAAAATTAAAAGTAAATATTAAACTTGTCATTTACAAGCTCCTGTTTGAGGATCTCCAGTCTTCTTAATGTTAGATACAGTTACTTATATATAGTTATCTTAACTGGTTGTATTTTAAATATTGTTATAGTGTCATCAGCGTATGAAACGATTGATCCTAGTATGACTAATATAAGTTTGATTAATGTAAGTAAAGTTTTCATTTTATCTAGGAAACTAGTTAATAAGTTATTTTATTCTTTTTTATTGATTATTTTAGTGATTTAAGCTTGATGCTTTAATCTCTAGACTTGGTTTTTAATTACTATTATGATGTTGATAGAGATCATCATCCCGCGACGGTTCAACTTTTTAATGAAATTAGCATTGGAAAATTTGAAGCGTTTACCTCAGTTTTAGTTATCAAGTAATTACAAAAAACTTCTACTGATAATCGTGATAAAATGTTAAATCTAATTCCTAAATTCAATATTATTGTTCTTCATGAAGACGATAATGCTGTTCGTATAGCTAATTTATATATTGAAAATAAAATAATCCCTTTAAGATATCTAACTGATGCAACTCATATTTCTTTAGCAACTGTTAACTGATTAGACAAAATTATAAGTTTAAATTTTAATCATATTATTCGAGACAAGACTAGAATATTTACAGATTATATCAGTAAAATTAATGGTTATAAATCTGTTGATATCAATACACCAATGGAGGTAATTAATAATGATAAATCATAACTCAATTGAAGATGAGATCGATAAAATTCGTCTCGAAATTTATGAAGAGACAAAAAATATGTCTCGCAAGGAATATCTGGATTATTTTAGAAAAGCTGGCGAAGAAGCGGCTAAACAATATGGTTTCACAATCACAAAACCTTTATATTCAAGAGATGTTGAAAAATGACATTTTATTTATAACATTTACTTCGTTAAACGAAGTGAATGTTACGTCATAATTTAAGTAAAAATAATTCAATTAAATATATAGTTGTTATTTTTAACTGTAAACAGTATAAGATAATTGGTATAATAAGATATTTTATTGTTCGGATAACGGTAGTAATAAGCCATATTCATGATCATGTTTGTCTGTAAATGTAACTCTTAGGTCAACATCTTCTTCTCCAAGTATTTCAGTTATTTTATTTATATAATTTATATGCGATTCCTCATGATAATAAAAAATAATAATTTTAGAATTTGGATTTATTTTAAAAATATTTTTAAGTATAGAGTGGTCACTTTTATCTAGTGAATGACCAAGAAGATTCTGTCTAAGACGATGATATTAGGAGCTATGACCAGAAAGTTTCTGGCAAGTTTAGAGCTTGGCCATAAAGTTTATGAAAATAACTCCAGGCTAGAGCAAGGCTCATTACCTTCGTTTTGCCTGCTCCAGTGGCCATTTTGATGACCATGCGAAGCCAAGATTCATCGAATTTGTCCTCTGATACCAGACCAGAGCTATCGAATCGCATCAAATCAAATTTACTTTGATCTTTTACTACATCATAGAGATAAATAACAGTTTCTAAAGCCTATTGTTGAGCGAAATAATATCTAAATTCCTAAGGTCTTTTAAAGCCATACGACTGTACCCTGCCAACTCCGATTTCAATACGTATAAAATACCGTAAAATAATTTGGCTATCAACGGTATTTAGCGTTTTTTATTGGAAGGTATTTCAGGGTCTCAGTCCCAAAACCTTTTTATTTTCAAGAGGTTCAGGGTTATTTTTGTTTTTAACGGAAATAAGTTCGCGCTTCGTGAACGGTTACTGAAAATTAAACTTTTTTTCTGAATTTTTTTTGAATTTATTTGTATAATTTTCCAAAAAATAATCTATTTTAAATTTGTTATTTGACTATATCATAGTTTCCAGGTCTTCAATTAGCTCTCATTATGGCCGATTTTTAGCTAAAGGGACTGAGGGATAAGGCTCCAGGTCTGGCTAAAAAATTTTTTTCCTGCCCGCAAAAGCTAAAAAACGCTTTAAATCTCAGGCAGTTGTCGGGCCAATGGCAATGGAGACCTCCTCACCGGAGCGAGTGACCTGGACCGCCCTTTTTTCCCGTCGCAGCGCCCGCTCAATACTTTCCAGGGCGCTTTCGCTGTCGACCACAATGGTTAGCTGGCCTTTCTCCTTTTTCAAGGCCTCCAGAGCCATCAGAAGCGGTTGGGGGCAGCCAAGGCCCCGGGCGTCCACCCGGGTCATGTCCCCGCGCTTTCTATCTTCCTTAGCCCCAGGAAGGCGATGAGCAGAATCATGGCTAGGCTGATAATTCCGGCCGTCGCCCCATGCGGCCCCAAACCCGCCCCGCTGGAGGCCAGGCCAAAATTATGGGCCATGGCCAAGCCTCCAAACATGCCCAGAACGAAAAGGCCCGCGTCCGCGTTTCCCTCGCCGGCCATAAACAGTTGGCGACCAGGGCAACCGCCGGCCAGAGTCGAGCCAAAGCCAACAATGACCAGGCTTAAAAAATTCCACAGGTGGTTCGTGTGGGCGATGGGCTGGTTGGCGAAGCCGGGGTGGAATTGGCCAAAAAAGAGGTTGGCGACCAGGGCGCTCAGAACAAAGACCACCACGGAGATGGACAGGTGAAAACGCCGAAAGAGGACCAGACTCTGGATGGCCCCCACGGAGCAGAACCGACTCCTCTGCCCCACGTACCCAATAATCAGGGCGAACCCCAGAGCGGCCCAGAGAGGGGCGTATTGGCTGCCCGGGCCTTGGACTGAGTAAAATAACAGGTCATTTTTCGGTTGCCCGGGGATTGGCGGGTAAGCCAGCCGCAGGCTCAACAAGGCGGCCATGAATAGGACAAAAACCAACCCATATCCCTTGGTGGACTTCTGAGTGGCCCCCAGGGAAAAACTTTGCCGAAAAAAAAGGGCCCCCACCGTGGCTCCAACGACCAGGCCGCCCAAGCCCACCAGGGCGTTCCAGTCCCCGCCAGCCAAACGCAACATGGCTCGCCAGGGGCAGCCCAGAAAAATGAGAGCCCCCACCCCGACAAAGATCCCCAGAAAAAACCGGATCAAGGGGCTGGAGCCCATCTGGGGGCGGAATTCCCCGTGGATGACCGCGGCCAGGAAGGCTCCCAGAACCAGGCCAAAAATTTCTGGCCGGGCGTATTGGACCATCTCCGCCCGGTGGAGGCCCAGGGCCCCGACCACATCCCGGCCAAAACAGCCCACGCACAATCCCATGTTGCCAGGGTTCCCCAACTTCTGCAGGGTCGCCGCCCCCAGGCCGATGACCAGACCAGCCAAAATCGCCCCTTTGGTGGAGGCGAAAAAATTTTTGAGCATGACAACATCCCTTAATTTATCAAGCAAAGGCCCTCTGGCTCACCCAACCTGGCCTGAGCCAGAAAAGGGTCGTCGGGCTGAATCTAGAAAGAACCTCTCGGATAGCCAGAAAAAACCCGAAAACGCCGGGACCCGACTCAGGGTCGCCATGGGCCAGCTTATCAGGCCGCGCCCTGGAAAGACCCTTAATTATCCTGGGTTAAACGCTTATATCGCCCCACAGTCCCCAGCGAAACTTGTCAGGCAGGTTGGACAAAAATAATATTGGGTTATTTTAAATATAAAAATTCCTTATCTATGTAGCGCTTTTCCCGGCCCAAATCAAGACCCTAAATCAGCCAATCAGCCCCAGGCAATTCTCATTTTGCCCAGAGGCCCTGGGCCTCTGACCGAAGGAGTTGGCGCGGTCTAAGGGAGGCGGGTCAAGGGAGGAGACCACTCCACGGCCCGAGAGCCTGGCCAGTAAAAAAACGATCTCTTGTCTGAGCCGCGACTCCGCTCCCCTGATCGGCCAGCCCCGCGGCTCAACCGAGCCTTCGACCCAACCAAGCCGCCTCCAGTCTCGGCCTCTCCTTAAATGAGCGGACGGACAACAGTCCCTTGATGGTTTCGTCCCCCAGTCGTCGCGATTTTCTTGAGCTGATAAAACCCAGGACTTCTTCTTAACCTGAAAAGACTAATTAAATATCTAGTTGGTAACCGATTATGGGTTACACGCGGTTATTGAAATAAAGTACGCCAAAAGCGAGGGTCGGGCCGAGCTTGAGGAAGCTCTGGACAAGCTGGCGCGCCAAGGCCTTAGAGTAATTCAAGAAAAAAAATATGGCGAGAGCTACCGACAGGCTGGCCAAGACTTTGTCACCATAGGTCTGGGCGTCATCGGTCGGGGCGAGGCGAAAGCGATTTTTGGCGACTCCTTGGAGTCAAAGGCCTAAGGGACCACAGGTTCGGCCCGGCTGTTGGCTGGTTAGGCTAACTGGAGCCTCGGAAGTCCGCCAGCCCGCGACAGCCCCTTTTTTTCTTTTCCCTCCAAGCCAAAATATCTTCTTGGCCTTTGTCGCGGCGCGTCCCGCTAATTTTCCCACCTCCCTCGCGCAGAGTAAAATCCGATTAAATTGGTCGGAAAATTCTATTTGAACTTTTATTACTCTAATTAATAAATACCTAAATACTGATTATTCAATCATTAAAATGTTTTCCCAACCTAAATAATAAATATTTTAACAATAAAACCTAATAAAATTTAATATTTATATTTTTTTCTCTTATTATAATCTAATAGATTCATAAGCTAACTATTATATATTTTTATTAACTAAGCAATATGGTATATATTAATTATTCCATATATTTAATTTAGTGCCGATATTTTTGTTTAATTTTTAATTGTTAGCTTTTTATAAAGCTAATGGACTCTAATTGGCCTGGCTAGAGGCCAGTAAAGCGCCAAATTTCGGCTGGCCTTTGAGTCTGGAAGAGGTGGCGAAGCTTGGGTTTTTTCGCGGCTAACCCTGAAAACGCGACCCTGGGGCCAAAACCCGTCTGAGCCGAGGGGAGCCGCCGGAAGGTTTTCCGGTTTGGGGCCGCCCTCCACCAGAGCCTGGCGAGCTTGACCCTTCCTTGTCCAACTCGGCGGGCCAGAACGAAGGGCGAACTCTCGTTGACCCGTTTGAGCTTGAGTTCTGGTGGCCAAAATTAGAATCGCGGTTCCGCTCAACCCTTTGTTCAGTCAAGTGATTCTGTCGCTTAAATTTTTCTATTTTGAGATCAATAACCAAAAAAATCAACAATTAAATAATATTTTCAAAATAAGCCCGCCCAAGGGGCCGGTCCCAACCGCTGGCCAGGAGCGGGTTGGCTCCCCCAGCCAGATCAGCCCCCGATTCCGGCCAGGCGGACGGAATCAGGGGCGAATGCGCGCCGGAAAATGGAAATTTACCTGGACCTCAGACCCAGCCGACGGACCAAAAGGCGAGACAATCTGAGATTTAACTTATTGTTAAAAAATACTATTTTTTATTTTTATATACTTAATATATATAATAAAATAAATATAATATTTTCTTATTTTATTATTATTTTATTTATAGTTCTAAAAATTTTTTTTACATTACTTTTAAGCTATTTAACAGCATTTAATTTTATTTACTAAAAAGTCATTTTAAATTCTGATTGCCTTTAGCCGCTCGGCGTGTTAATATAGAGGCCAAGTAATGGTTGAGACTCTGGCTCCTGAGGCCCCGGTCTGGCTCTTGATCCAGAGATTGTCAAGCCTGATTCGTGACCCTGCGTTGGAGCGGTTGAGGCTCCATTTTTTTTCGCCCCCGTGGCCAAAAAGAGCCCCGCCCCGGACCAACCGAGCCCAGAACTGGCCCGCGACCCCAGGGGTTGGCGGCCCTCGTCTGAGCAGGGGGGCGCGGTCCAAGGAAAAATCAATATCGCGGAGTAGGTAGGTAAGCATGAAAGCCTGGCACGCCGATCTGGCGATAATCGGGGCGGCCACCATCTGGGGAATGTCCTTCATTTTTACCCGCTGGGGCCTGGAGGACTCCTCGCCAGCCCTGTTTTTAACCTGTCGATTCGGCCTGGCCATGATCGTGTCCATCTTCATGTTCGGACACAAGCTGGCGGGCTTGTCGAAGACCACGGCCAAAAGAGGGCTTTTGTTGGGCCTTTTGATGGGCGGGGGGTATCTGCTCCAGAACTACAGCGTCAACTTCACCGAGGTGCCGCGAGCGGCCTTCATCGCCGCCTTGACCCTGCCGGCCATCCCCGTGGTCTCATTCATCCTTTTTCGGGAAAAGATTAAAAAGAACAACCTCCTGGGGATCATCATGGCGGTGGCCGGGATGTACCTGCTGCTGGACCCCAGTTTCGGAGGGATCCACGCCGGGGACATCATCGCCCTTTTGTCCGTCCCCCTGTGGGCCCTCTACCTTATTTACATGAACATCTTCACCCAGGACCTGGAGGGCCAGACCGGCCAACTCCTGGTGCTGCAGTTCATGGGGGCCCTGCCGCTGACGATTGTGGTGGCGGTCCTCTTTGAGACGGGCCTGTGGACACCCTTGCACCCGGACCTGGCCAAGGGCCTCACCTTCAGCAAGCAGTTCTGGATAGGGCTCTTGTACTGCGCCATTTTGGCCTCCATCGGCATAGTCTTCATTCAGACCGCCTGCCAGAAATACACCACCCCGGTTCAGGCCATGCTCTGCTTCCAGTTCGAGCCCGTGACCGCCGCGGCCGGGGCCTGGCTCTTTCTGGGGGAAACTGTGGGCGTGGTCGGGGTCATGGGGGCCATAGTGATCATTTTGGGGGTTCTGACCTCCGAGCTGGGGGGCTTACTCAGCCCGGACCAGCCAGAGGCCAGTCTGGGCGTTAGCCCTGACGCGGTGGGATCCACTTCAAAAGAGTCTGATAAAGCTCCATGATGTTGATGGGTTTGGAGATGTGGTCGTTCATGCCGGCGGCCAGGCTCAATTCCCTATCCCCGCTCATGGCGTGGGCGGTCATGGCCACGATGGGCAGGCGCTCATACCCGGCTAGCTCCCGGATGGCCCGGGTGGCGGTCAAGCCGTCCATCTCCGGCATCTGAATGTCCATGAGCACCAGATCAAACGGCTCGGCCTGAACCAGGCTCACGGCCTCGCGGCCATTGTTGGCGATCTTGACCGTTAGCCCGGCCTTGGTCAGGATGCGGCTGGCCACCAGCTGGTTGACCTCGTTATCCTCAGTCAGGAGGATCTTGGCCCCGCGCCGGGTGAGCAGGGTCTCGGAGACCTCCGCCACACTCCCCAGCCGTTCCTTGGCCGGTCCCTGAGCCTGAGGGTTGAGCCGCAAACGAGCCGTGAAACTGAAGACGCTCCCCTCCCCGGCCACGCTCTGACACCAGATCTCCCCTTTCATCATCTCCACCAGGCGCTTGGAAATGGTCAGCCCCAAGCCCGTGCCCCCGTACTTGCGGGTGGTGGAGGTGTCGGCCTGGGTAAAAGGGGTGAACAGACTTTGGATCTGACTCTCGGTGAGGCCGATGCCGGTGTCGGTGACCTGAAAGAGAAACTGGGCCTCGGCCTCGGTCTTCTCTTTGACCGAGACCTCCACGGTCACGGAGCCCTGGGCGGTGAACTTGATGGCGTTACTGACCAGGTTATTCAAGACCTGGCCCAGCCGGACGGGATCGCCCAACAGGTGATTGGGGGCCTCGGGGGGCAGGCGCAGATTAAAGGCCAGACCCTTTTCCGCGGCCTTGACCTCCAGAATGTCGCTCATGCCATTTAAGACATCCAGCAACTGAAAGCTGGTCTCCTCCATCTCAAGTTTGCCAGCCTCAATCTTGGAAAAGTCCAGAATGTCGTTAATGATCCGCAAAAGAGCCTGGGCGGCCATCTCGGTGCGCTTGATGTAGTCGCGCTGCTGCTCGTCCAGGTTCGACTCCAGCACCAGGTGGGTCAAGCCGATGATGGCGTTCATCGGGGTGCGGATCTCGTGGCTCATGTTGGCCAGAAACTCGCTTTTGGCCCGGGTGCTTTCCTCGGCGATGTCCCGGGCCAGACGCAACTCGCGCTCGTGCTCCTGCATGAGGAAGAAATCCATCTCCATCTTTTTGCGCTCGTCAAAATCAAAGTGCCCCCCAACCATCCGCAGGGCGTTGCCATCGCTGTCGCGCGTGACCACCCGCCCGAAGTCGTAGGTCCAGACATAGTGGCCATCCTTGTGGCGCATCCGGATCTCGGCCGCGTACATGTCGTCCTCGCCGGCCAGGGCCCGCTCCAGGGCGGCGTTGGTGGACTCCAGCTCATCGGGGTGGACAAAGCTCTCCCACTCCTCAATGGTCCCGGTGATCTCCTCCGGGGTGTAGCCGAGCATGTCCAGGTAGACGTCATTGAATTTGATGACGCCATTGGGCACGTCCCAGTCCCAGGCCCCGATGCGGGCGGCCTTGAAGATCAGCTCCAGCTGGTCGTTGTTCTCAGCCAGGGAGCGCTCGATCATCTTCTGGCGGGAGACGTCGATCATGACCCCGATGAGGCGGCTGGCCTGACCCCGGGCGTCCCGCTCGACCACCCGGCCCCGGTCCTGGGCCCAGATCGTGGAGCCATCGCGGTGGCGCAACCGGAACTCGCACTCATAGTGGGGGGTGAGGCCCAGACAGTGTTCCTCCACCGTCCGATTGGCCCGCTCCAGGTCCTCGGGAAACAGGGCGTTTTCCCAGGACTCCACCATTGGCTCTATCTCCTCCAGCCGGTAACCGATGATCTCGGCCCAACGCTTATTGTAAATGACCTTGCCGGTTTGGATTTCCCAGTCCCAGGTGCCCAGCTCGCCCGCCTCAATGACCGCGGCCAGGCGCTCCCGCTCCAGCAATAAATCCTTGGAGGTGGCCTCCTTGTCCTCCAGGGCCCGCTGGAGAGCGGTCTGCACCAGGCGCCGCTCGTGAATGACCTCGATCATGCCAAAAAAACGGGTGGGCTCGCCGAGGGGGGAGAGGGCGAAAGGGCGACCGACGATCTGGCACCACTCCCAGTCGGCCAGGCCATGTCGCCACAGCCGGGCTTCCAGGTTAATGGAGCCCTCCGCGGTGACGCTTTCCAGCTGGGATAACAGAATCTCCCTTTCCAGCGGATGGATCCAACTCTTGGAAAACTCCAGAAAATTCAGGCTCTCCTCCCGCGCGGCCGGACGCACAAACATGCGCAGGGAGTTTTCGTCAAAGGAAATGACCGATTCCGCCAAGCCCCCAGGCCCCATTTTCAATTCCCACAGACCGACCCGGCCCTGCTTGAGAACGCTGGTAAAGATATCCTTGGGAATATCGCCGCCTGGAAAGAGATGTAAAATGGTCATAATGGTCCTTGGTTGCCGAAAGGTCAGCCCCTATTGCGACAGGCCTAAAAGGCCGGGCCAAAAAAACCTAACCCGCCAGCCTCAGCCAAGCCGCCGGGCCAGCGCGAAAAAAAATCGAACGCGTGGCTGACCAGGGGCGACCTCCAGTCGGCTAACAAACCCGGCGGGCGGGTCTCGGTCAGCCCCAGGCTGGTTAAGCCAGCCCTAACCGGGACCGGGGGGGGTAATAGCCAGCGGGAACCGCCTGATTGGCCGCCACCCAGGAGCCCGGCCCCAAAATGGTTCCGGGGTTGGTGACGGCGTTGCAGCCGGTTTGGCAGAGATCGCCCAGAATGGCCCCCATTTTGCGGCGATTCAAGGCGATAACCGTGGAGCCGACCCGGAGAGAGATGGGGGAACCGGAAAATTTGAGATTGGCCAGTTTAGTCCCCGCCCCCAGATTGACCTCCCGGCCCAGAACGCTATCCCCCAGGTAAGCGAAATGCCCGGCCTTGGCCCCGGGCAGCAACAGGGAGCTCTTAGCCTCGGTGGCGTGCCCGAGGACACTGCCCGCCCCGGCCCAGACCTGGCCCCGGATATAGGCCCCCTGCCGGACCTGGGCCCCAGCCTCGATAATGGTCGGGCCCTTGATCATGGCCCCGCTCTCCACTAAAACCCCGGGCCCCAACTCCACCTGGTCATCAGCTAGAAAAGCCCCGGGCAAAAGCAGGGTCGCCCCGGGCAGCGGCTCGGTCCCGGCCCAGACCTCAAAAGTCCCGCCCGGGCCCTGAAGATTGTAACTAACCCCAAAAATGGCCTCGCCGGCCACCAGGGCGGTGGGAACCTCAATAAGGCCGCCCTTCTGGCGCGGAAGAGCCACGTTGGGTCGCAGCCGGGCCTGGATCCAGCCGGCCAGGCTATCAAGGATTTGCCAGACCAACTCCAGCTCCCCCAGGGGCCCTTTCAGGGGATGAGTGGGGGGCAGATCAAAAAAAACCGCGGGCGCGGCCCAATTCATCTGGGAATCGGTCATAGCTGGGCTTATCTCCTGGCTAGGTTGGACGCGGGCCAACCTAAAAGTCCACGCCCCGGCGGGCCGGGATCCCGGCCCGCAAAGCGTGCTTCACGTCTTTCATCTCCGTTACCGTGTCGGCCAACACGATCAGCTCAGCCGGGCAACCACGGCCGGTGAGGATCAGGCTCAGGGCCGGAGGCTTGTTTCGGACAAACTCCACCGCCTCGCCCAGCTCCAAAAGGCCCAGACTCAAGGCCACGTTAATCTCGTCCAGAACCAGCAGATCATAATCGCCGGCCAGGGAGCGAGCCAACTCCAGGCCCTCCCTGGCCAGGTCCAGATCCGACTGGGAGGGATTCTGGCCCACAAAACCCTGGCCTCGCCGGGCGTAAAAAAGAGAGTCCGGCCGCTCCCGGGCCAACTCCTCCAAAAACTGGCTCTCCCCGGTGGCCTGGGATTTGATGAACTGGATAAAAGCCACCTTCTGCCCATGCCCCAGAGCCCGGGTCACGACGCCCAGGGCGGCGGTGGTTTTGCCCTTGCCTGGGCCGGTGTTGACCAGAATCAAACCTCGGGGCATAATTCTCCTTTTTCCGGCTCAGGCTAACGGCCAGAGTTTTGCCTTAATATTCGCCGATATGTATAATAGCATAATTGCGCGTCATGGGGCCATAGTCGATAACGCCACACTCAGAAAGTAATCAAAATTATGTGCGGTATTATAGGCGTAATTAGCCAAAAGGATAATGTTGTCCCTCAAATTCTGGCTGGTTTGCGGTTGTTGGAGTATCGCGGCTACGACTCGGCCGGGCTGGCCGCCCTGGACCCCCAGGGAACCATCCGCCGCGTCCGGGCGGCCGGCAAGATTTCGGTCCTGACCAGCCGCCTAGCCCAAGAACCCCTGGCGGGAACCATCGGCCTGGGCCACACGCGGTGGGCCACTCACGGGGCGGCCACCGAGTCGAACGCCCATCCCCTGGCCACCCCCCGGGCCGCCGTCATCCACAACGGGATAATTGAGAACTTTCAAGAGCTCAAAAACGAGTTGACCGCCCTGGGCCACCAGTTTGAGAGTCAGACCGACAGCGAGGTCATCGTCCGGCTGCTGACCCAGAAGCTGGCGGAGGGTTTGGAGCCCGAGGCGGCCACCCAGGCGGTCCTGGCCCGCCTGGAGGGGGCCTTTGCCCTGGTTTTCCTCCTAGCCGGTCGCCCGGATCTGCTGATCGGGGCCCGCCGCGGCTCACCTTTGGCCATCGGCTTCGGCGAAGGCTCCATGTGCCTGGGCTCGGACGCCTTGGCCGTGGGCCCCTTGAGTAACCGCATCTGTTACCTCGACGACGACGACTGGGTGGTTCTGACGGCCACCGGGGCCACCATCCACGACCGCTCCGGCCAACCGGTCAGCCGGGCCATTACCCCCCTAGACCCCCAGGTCAGCGTCAGCCTCGGCAAAAGCGGTTACCGCCACTTTATGCAAAAAGAGATGCGCGAGCAGCCCCAGGTGGTCGGCGACACCCTGCGGGCCCTCCTGGATCCAGACCAGGGGCGCCTGACCTTGGAACTCCCCTTCGCCCTGCACGAAACCCCCCGCCTTAACCTGGTGGCCTGCGGCACCTCCTATTACGCGGCCCAGCTGGGGCGCCACTGGCTGGAGACCCTGGCCCAGATCCCCTGTGACCTGGACGTGGCCTCCGAGTTTCGGTACCGGCGGCCGGTTCTGACCCCCGGGGGGACGTCGCTATTCATCTCCCAATCCGGGGAGACGGCCGACACCCTGGCCGCTCTCCGCCATTGTCGGGCCGAAGGCCAGAAGATCATCAGCCTCGTCAATGTCGCCGGCAGCTCCATTGAGCGCGAGGCCCAGGTCAAACTCCTCACCAAGGCCGGGCCCGAGTTTGGGGTGGCCTCCACCAAGACCTTCACCGCCCAGCTGATCCTCCTGGCCGCCCTGGCCGTCATTCTGGGGGCCCGGCGAGGTTTGATCGCCCCCCCGGAGGAAAGCCGCCTGACCCGCCTGCTGCTGGAGGCCCCGGCCCTCATGGCCGAAGCCTTGAGTCGAGACGAGGAAATCAAGGTTTTAGCCAAGAACCTCATCGCCCCGGCCCGGGATGTCCTCTATCTGGGGCGCGGGCCCAGTTACGCCCTGGCCCTGGAGGGAGCCCTGAAACTCAAGGAGCTCTCTTACATCCACGCTGAGGGCTACGCGGCCGGGGAGCTCAAACACGGGCCCATCGCCCTGGTCGACGAGAACACCCCGGTCATTTTTCTGGCCCCCTCAGATAGCTACTTCCCCAAAACCGCCTCCAACCTTGAGGAGGTGCGGGCCCGGGGCGGCCAGGTTATCTTTGTCGGGGACGCCCGGGGCGCGGCCATCCTCAAAGGCAAATTAGCCGGCCAACTCCTCCTGCCCCCCACCGATCCCTTAATCGCCCCCCTGGTTTACGCCGTGGCCGCCCAGTTGCTGGCCTACCACGCCGCTGTCTTCAAAGGCACGGACGTGGATCAGCCGCGGAACCTGGCTAAATCAGTGACCGTGGAGTAAGGGGCGGGGTAATCTGGATGGCCAAAAAATACCGCGGCTGGCGAAAAAAATAAGTCGCGAGAGAAATACCGCGACCCCCAAAAAAATTGGGCTCGGCCCGAGAATTGGCTGGCCCCAAGGGGACTTGGGGGGCTCGGAAGATTCAGGCCTCGGAAGTTTCAGGCTTCGGAAGTTTCAGGCCTCAAGTTTGGCTTAACTTTTGATTGCCCTAAATTGTAACCACTCACCCACGATAAAGGGGTGGGGTTGAAAATAGCCCCATGATTATCAGGGTCAGGCTCTTTATCTTCCGGCTCAGAGATTACGTTGAATGAAACAGAATATCCTTGGAGGTTATTTTTGGTGACCGCGAAAGGACTAGAGGTAATTGCGTTATTAAGAAAGTTAGAGGAAGGTGAGGTAGCGGTCCAATATTCATCAAAAAGACTAACATTAAAAAAATTTAAAACTGAAATGGGGTTCAGAACTCGAGTCCGCCCATCCCAAGGGTAGCCATCGCGCCAATAGAGAATTTTTTGCCGTAAATCGGCTACCGCGCTCGCGGTGGGCATCTTGCCGAGCGATTTCTGACACTCCAGAGCCGAGGCATAACGATCGCCAAAATATTGATCCAGCTCGTCTGGGGTGAAGCCGCAGATGGCGGCGTATTTAGGGTTGAAACTGAGGTCAACCAACTGGTTGAGCCCGGCGGATAAACCCATCATGGCGGAGCGGGTGACTCCAATTACCATGACAAAACGCAAAAACTCATCTACCTCCTTGAGCCCAACGTAAAAAGAGCTGAGAACAGCGGCGTTAGCCTCAGCTAAAGGTTTATTATCTATATAATGGCTGACGGGATAGTCATACTCATCGATCAGCGCGACTACTTTTTCACCGCGCTCTTGGCTTATATCCTCGATAAGGCGTTGTAACGCCACGCCTGGTTTATCGGATCTGAGTTTAACTTTTGGAACATAGGGTTTGACTATATCCTCAAGCTTGGTTATCAATTCCTCCT
>JAISMU010000066.1 GCA_031276635.1 Deltaproteobacteria bacterium
ACTCAAACTTTTTCTTCCCCTCAGAGTTCCCGATCATCTTTAGCGTTCCGCACAAATTGGTCAATAAAATATCTGGAGATGAGCTACCCAAAGACATATCCAGACGGAGAACCGGATATGTTTTAAAATCATAGCCGGATTGAGCGATTTTGAGAGCTGCGAAAAGCTCGGCTTGACCCCGGAAAAGAGCTTCCAGGGTGTCGAGAAGGAGAGTTTTGCCGAATCGCCGGGGCCGAGAAAGGAAAAGTTGATCATACTTAATAAGTTCAGCGATTAAATCAGTCTTATCGACATAAATTGCCTCTTGATTGATAACATTTTGAAAGGAAGACATGGATAAGGGAAGTTTTTTCATTACAGTTCCTAAATCTTGAACGCATCTAAATAAACCTGGCGGCTGGCGTTAGGCGGTAGAACCTTTTGTCTATACTTATTAATTTTATTCTTTTGCTAGGTTAATGTCAACGCCTCAGCCGAACCGCCGAACCACGAACCTCCACGAACGTTGAACCAGACAGCATGGAGTCAAATTTTTTTAAATAAATATAATAATTTAAATATGTTACGTTAAAAATTATTTAGAAATTTGATTTTTTCGAGCGCATCACTGAAGGGACGTTTTCAAAATTATAGTTGACTAGCGGGGTTTGTTTCTGATTGATTATTTAACCAAAAGATAGATGGAGGCTCTGTGCCAAAACCCTGTTAATTTTTACAGTTCATCTAAAAAAACTCAGTAATTTCAACCAGTTATTTTTACAGGTGTTGTTTCCGTCCCTCGGCACCAGAAAAAAATTAATTCGTTTTTGAAATTTCAGCAAGTTTAATCAGTAAAGCCCCGAAAATTCAAGGATTTTCGGGGTTTATTTTGGCTCCGGCTGGAAAAATAAGTTCGGATTAGCCCGTAGAAAGGGGTATAAACCCGATTAGATTGTGGGACAATCCGAGGCATCAAGGGATCAGGGAAAAATTGATACCACGTTTTTTAACCAAAGTATTGCGACTAATACCACAATTTGCTTTTTTTACATTGTAAAATTAGGAGCTACCAGCGCTGACAGATTTTCAGATTAAGAGCCTTAAGGCCAGGGACAAGCTTTATAAGGTCGCCGATGGCGCGGGGTTGTATTTGTTGATTACCCCGGCTGGAACCAATTTGGCGTAAACGTTCACCTAGGAAGACCTCAGGAGGGCTAAATCTACTCCCACACTCCTTGCGGCCTTAAATGAGCCAATCCAGGGTTCGGTTAAGCGGAGAGAGCAATTTATCGTTCGAATTAGGAAAAAAACCTTCCAAAAATTATCACGCTCTAAGACCCATTGTCAGGTCTTATAATGGGACTAAACATCAATAAAAGTCAATATTAAAGAGTAAAGTTCGAATTTGAGGAGAGTGGGATCGATCTGAGTTTTATGACACGGGGGTGAGGGCGCCCCCTAATGAGCGTTTTTCGTGGGTGAACGGTTACTAGTAAAGCCACTAACCACACAACCGGACAAAAGTTCTGGCTCTGGCGGTCAAAATTAGAATCACTGGCTTTTGGGCGGAGGTAAGGGCCCTAATCAAGTGAAAAGGCTGGGACGAACTGGCTTTGGCTTAATCAACTCCCCTGACCTTGACCTCGTCCAGGCGCAGATCGAAAATCTGTTGAAATTTTTTGGTTATTCTTTCCAGGCCAGCTATCTCGGCGGTCAATTTAGCTCCTGGCTTGGGGGTGACTATCAAATCCGCCTTCTGGTTACTGGTTTTGACCTCAAAGGCGTGAACCGCCCCTTGCCGGCGGGACTCCAGAAGCTCGGCTATCTCCACCGTCAGGCCCAGGATCTGATAATGCCGGTAATCCAGGCGCTCGGATTGTTGATAGAGGTCGAAAATCTCCGCCGCCTTCTTTTTGCTGGTTCCCCGATGAGCCAGGGCCAAAAAGGCCATTAAGTCGATCTCATCATCGTCAAAGCCCAGGATGGTCGAGTTCTTGACCAAATACCAGCTGTGGAGCTGATGGTTTTCATAGGACAAGAATTTTCCGATGTCGTGAGTCAGCGACCCCAGGAACACCAGCTCCCGCTCATTTTGAGAGTATTTCAGCAGCCCCGCCTGGGCCAGAGCTTCGTAGACCATGGTCGCGAGAGTGGCCACCGCGTCGGCGTGCTTTTCGTCATAGCGACAGCGGCGACCCAATTGGCGAACGCTGTTTTCCCTGGTCTTAGGAGCCGCCCCCTCCGGTCGATAACTGTCAATGAAATCGTAGATCAACCCGTGCTTGAGCCCAAAATCCACCACCTCCAGAGTCTGAACGCCCAGTTCCCAGAGAATGGAGTCAGCGATAGCGCAGCCCGCCACAATAATGGGGACTTTTTCCCGGTCCAGGCTCTTAACTTTTTTTCTTTCCTCAAAGGTCATGGAGCCCAGCCATAAGCCCAGCTCTGTCAACTCCTTGGTCTGCAGGGGTGGGAATTTCTGCAAGGGCTCATCACGCCCGAGACGCTTGGCCTGGACCTGAGCCAGATTCTCCAGAGCCCCAGCGCAACCGTAACAAACTTTAAGTTTGTAACGAGCCACCTTTTCCTTAAAGAGACGAATCCTGTCGGCCACGTGCCGACCAATGGCCCGATAGGTCTCTTTGGAGACAACCCCGGAGTTTTTGGTGAGGCCAAAGAGATCGGCCAGCCGCGCCCCGCCCAAAGGCAGGGAGTCCAGCTCCAGGTAACTTTCGGGGCCCCTGACGATCAACTCCACGCTGCCCCCGCCGATATCCATGATTAAGCTCGGCTCCTCGGAGCGACTGAGGTTGGTGGTCACGCCCTGATAAACCAGTCGCGCCTCCTCCAGGCCCGAAATAACCTTAAGGTCCAGCCCCAGCTCCCGCAAGACCCTCTTGAGAAACACGTCGCGATTTTCCGCCTGGCGCAAGGCGGAGGTAGCCACGGCCCGAACCCGCTCGGCCCCGAAAAAGCCCGCCGTGCCCACCAGATGTTGGAGAGCCAAAAATGTCCGATCCATGGCCTCCTCAGTCAGAATCTGATTATGAAAGGAGCCATCCCCTAAACTGACCGGTATTTTCTCCTGCTTTAAGATAACATGGGAACCGTCTTCCTCAAGTCGGGCGATAACCAGACGGACAGAATTGGTGCCAAGGTCAATCATGGCCCCAACCGGTCGACGCTCAAGAGTCATCAGCTGAGTCCTCATTATTTTCCAGGGTCAGGTAATCCCGGTTTTTGGCCATCATAATAGCTTGGGAATCTATCTTCTGTCCAACTTGGGGGACCACCTCGTAGGAGCAATCCGGTTTCAGCCGATAGGCGTTGTGATTGTCGTCAAGGTGAGTCAGCAGGATGTCGTTTAAGACCCGCTCCCTTAAGGTGTCATTGAGGATCGGGGCCAAAACCTCGATGCGACGGTCCAGGTTGCGAGGCATAAGGTCCGCGCTGCCGACAAACATCTCCCCCTGGCCGTGGTTATTGAAGTAAAAAATCCGGGTGTGCTCCAGGAACCGACCCACCAGGGACGTGACCGTGATGGTTGGGCTCAACTCCGGTAACCCCGGTCGCAAGCAGCAAACCCCCCGCACCTGGAGCCGAATCCTCACCCCCGCCTGGGAAGCCTGGTACAGGGCTCTGATGATCTCTGGGTCGCTTAACTGGTTAGCCTTGAAGGCGATAAAGCCGTCCCCGTGAGCCCGGTGGGCCGCCACCTCCCGCTCAATCCGGGCGAGGATCCCGGCCCGGGCGCTCAAGGGGCTGACCAGAAGAAGCTCGTAATCGCGGATGGTGGCCAGGCCCGTCATGACGTTAAACAGATGCACCACGTCCCGGCCAATGGCCTGATTGGCGGTCAAAAGCCCCAGATCCGTGTAGATCCGGGCCGTGATGGGGTTATAATTGCCGGTCCCGATATGGACATAGGTTTTCAGGCCCTCGTCCTCCTGCCTGATGACCAGGCACAGCTTGGCGTGAATCTTCATGCCCACCAGGCCGTAGACGACGTTGATCCCCGCCTCCTCCAAAGCCCGGGCCCAGGTGATGTTGCGCATCTCATCAAAGCGGGCCTTCAACTCCACCACCGCCGTCACCTGCTTATCGGCCCTTCTGGCCTCAATGAGGGAATTAATCAGAGAAGAGTCGTTGCCGGTCCGGTAGAGGGTCTGCTTGATGGCTTTGACCTTGGGATCGCCGGCGGCCTGATGGATAAAGTCCAGGACAGGGGCGAAACTGTCATAGGGATGGTAGAGGAAGACATCAGACTTATTCAAGGTCTTGAAAAAATTTTTGCTCTTTTTCAGGGCCTTGGGGATTTTGCTGATCAGAGCGGGATACCTGAGCTTCGGAATGTCCAGCCCAGAGATGATGTCCAGGCTTTCCCCACCCAGGCGGTTTTTCAAAACATAGTGCTGCCAGTTTTCCAGATCAAAGCTTTTGATCAGCCTCTCCACCAGATGCTTGGGAGCGTCGGCCATGGTCTCCAGTTTGACGACTTCCCCAAAGCGCCATTGATAGACCAGGTCCCGGACCGCCACCAGAAGATCGTCGGCCTCGTCTTCCTCAATCTCAATATCGGTGTTGCGCGTTACCCGAAAAAGGGTGAAGGCTTTGACCTCATAGCCTGGAAACAGATCCATTAAATGATGGCCGATGAGGATATCCAGAGGCAGAATCTTGACCCCGGCCGAGGAAAATTTGGGCCGCAGAGTCTGACGAATGATGTTGCCATGCTCCAGCGGCAGACAAATGTACTTGGGTAGGTTGTCGGGCACTTTCAGGCGGGCCAGGTAGCGTTTGCCGGCCTGGTCAGCCAACTCAATAAACAGGTTCAGGCTCCCGCTGGAAATCTGGGGGAAAGGCCGCCCCTTGTCCAGGGCCTGAGGCGTCAAAATAGGAAAAATATCCTTTTGAAAATACGCGGTCAGGTCTGCCTGCTCGCCCCGGCTGAGGTTCTGATAGCCAATGAACTTCAGGCCATGAGCGAAAAGCTCAGGTTTAAGATTTTTCCGCCACAGCTCGGCGGCGTCTTGCAACAGGCCCATGACCACCCGGCGGACCCGGACCAGCTGCTCGGTGGCGCTCAAGCCATCCGGGGAAACCTGACCAACTCCCAACTTTCGCTGGCGCGTTAGTCCGGCCACCCGGACCATAAAGAATTCCTCAAGATTGTTGTAAAAGATTGACAGGAACTTGACCCTCTCCAGAAGAGGGACCTCAGGATCTGAAGCTTCCAACAGCACCTTGCGGTTAAATTCCAGCCAATTTAACTCCCGGTTGAAAAAAATAGCCTCTGAGCCCGAGTTTTCCACATTCGCCTTGTGACCTTTGGACAGTTTTTTCTCGCGCATAAATCCTCAAAAATAACGATTGAGCCCTCGCGAAAAAGCTCTAGAAAAAAAGAAGATGGTTGAATCTAGCCCTAAATTGTTAAACCGTTGTTAAATTTATGTAAAATTTTTATTTCCCGGGCGGGGCCAGGCCTGGTCAAACCAAAAATCCTCTAGGGAAAAAAGACCAGTCTTTTAACTTTTTTAACATAAGATTGAATAAAATCATATGGTTTTTATAAAATTTTCCCATCTTGGCCCTCGGAGTCCGGCCAGATGAGGCGCAATCTGGAGAGCGTGGCCCCCTGACCAGGCGAAAAAAACGGCCTTTTTCCTGGTCAAACATCTAGATGATAACCTAATCCCCGAGTTGAGCTCTTTGGCCCCAAAATAAGCCCTAGAATAAAATTCAATAAAATCAAGTAGTTGATTATTTTTCCCCCAGACCACGTCTCTCCAAAAAAAATATTTTTTTTGACCCAGAAAAAAACTTTCCTCAAAGCCCACTTAAATTAAACATAATAAAATCAACAAGTTAATCAATATTTTCCCGTGACTAATCAGCCAAAGATCCACCAAAAACCGAGCCCGGGTCAAAAAAAATTTGCCAGTACATCTTGACAGTAGAACTGTGAAGTATTATCTTTCTCTTAACAGAAGGAAAAACCCGAAATCCAGACTTGACCCAGGTTTACCCGCGGGGTCAGGGGAATTGGGCCCTGGGTCAGTAGAACACCTGATTCAGTTGACCGATGGATTAGTTAGATAGATGGTTTGACGGATCAACTAAAAGAGACTCTTTTTTTCGCCCCACGGGCCTCGGGACCGAGCCACCCCTGAGCGAACCCGGAGACCTTGAAAACAAACATCCGCCGGGAGTTGACCCTTATAGTTAACAGTTATACGACCGAGAGTTTTTAACCTCAACACCCAACTGGCGACCTAGGCTACAGTGGAAATTTTTTCAACTTGGCCCGGGCGGGGGAGCCTTTTTGTCCCCAAACGCCCTAAATGGCTTTGCTTTGGTTTTTCGCGAGAGCTCTTTTAGTCGGGGAGACAATCGCGAGCGTTTTTCCAGCCAGACTCTGGCTCAACCTAGACAGCGCGCCCAGCTTGGGCGACTAACCCAGGCGGTTACTTATGGAACCCAAAATCCCCAGGAAATTTGTCACTACAAAATAGTTAAAAAATTTTGCAAAAAAAATTTTATAAAAAAATCATTTAATTATATTGTATCAATAGGTAATGGGCATTTAAATAAAT
>JAISMU010000171.1 GCA_031276635.1 Deltaproteobacteria bacterium
TAAGATTCGCCATAAACAAAAAAATGATGCTAAAAAGTACCAGCTTCTGGCTGAGGCCGCTCTAAAATTGCTCTCAAAAGCTGAAATTAACCAGGCGTTGGCCAATTTGGCCAGAGAAAGACTGCCTCGCGATGAAATTAAGAAAATTTTGCTGTACGCGCCCTCCAAGTCATCTCTTTCCGCCAAGCGAATTGACGGTATCCTCGCCAAAGCCGCCCAGGAGGCCTTAAATGACATTGTCGCCAAAGACTGCCATGGCCCGTTCAGACTGGAGGCGAAAGAGTTCATCGACCTGGGTCTGGCCATCTACGGCGTGGGCTCCCAGGTCAAGGCGATTTTCGGCCCAAATCGAAAGTAGCCTCAATTGACTGTCCAGTTCTAGTCTTAAAGTGGGTTATTTTCTATAAATAAGAGTATTAATGTATAACTATATTAATATAAAACGTTTTTAAAGTAGTTATTATATATTTATATACATTAAAATAATGTAATTTTATCAGAAATATTAAATAAAGATGCCCTCGCAAAAAGTCATCCATTCAGGAATTACTTTTGGCAACATCTTGAAAACACTAATTTTAATTGATGTTAGATTTTGAAAACCTGGGTTTTTGCGAAGACATCAAATAAAGCCCAGGTGAAACGATTTAAGTTTCGTCGGGGCTTTAATTTTCCCAACAACCAGACCCGGAAAGAGGACCTCGTTTTTTTGGGATATGGTTTTGCGATCCCGGGAACTTTAGACTTATTTTATGGCTCTTCTTGGGACCCAAGTGTAAATTCTAGTCGGAATAGCCACTGTTCCGTTTTTCCCGGGCCTCCTTCCGTTTTGGAACGGTTCGGAGGGAGAGGGAAGGGCGTCCCCTCTCTTTCCAGATAGATTTCAATAGGTTGCCAAAGGAAAATCTGACAGAATGATTTTTGGCCAGTCTGTCATCTATAAAATAACCTCAAAAGTGGAGTCGCGAGCGTTTAAATAGTCCACTTCCTCCTCAGACCGCGTAGCCAGGCGAGGTGGGGTGGGCTTGATTGGCGGGGTGTTTTTTTGCTGGCCCCCAGGTGAGGATTCCAGGGAGGCCTCCAGGGGAGGCCGAGCGTAAACGGGGCGCTCAATTTTTTTCCGGCCCACATAGGCCAGGAAGTCACTAGAAACAAACATTTTATCCTCCCCAGACTCCAGGGCGACTAAGAAAAAGCCCCGAGCCTTTGTCTTTCTTATCGGCCAGGGGCGGCTAAACTTTAGGAAAAGCTAATATTTTTTTGGGCTTTGGCTCATTTTTTAGGTGAGCCCGAGGGAGCGTATTTTTTAGTTTATATGTGTATTTATATTTAAATTTATAATGTAAAAAGCTGTTTAGATATGCCAAATATTAATATAATATTAAAAAAATTATATTATACATATTATTTAGTTATATGAATATTTTTTTTAAAAAAAATCAAAATAAAAGTCTAAGAAGTTAGGGCGTTATGGGTGATAGTTGGCGAGGATCGGGTGAATCAAGGCGGGCGCGGCGTGGCTTAAGAGGGCCGGGGGCCAACGGGGCCTCGGACATTCTGGCTCCCCCGGGGCCCTCCTAAGGTGAGGGGAAGGGCCAGAAGAGAGCGCGTCCAGAGTCCGAGACCGGGAGGCCGGCCCGGACCCTTGGCTCCCATCTGGGGCCGCCCCCATGAGCCCGTCTTGGTTCTTGACCGGGAGCCAAAGGTTGCGCGGTTGGCCTAATTTTTTAATAGTCGCTCAGGCTGAATAGCCAATCATCTCCCTTGGACCCTGGCCAAGGCGGTCTTGGGCTTGGTCATTGGGGCTAGACCGACCGTGGACCAGGTGTATCAGATTCCGGACCTGGGCGTTCAGATGATCGGCCTCAGAGGCCAAGTTTGAGGAAGCGCTGGCCGTTTCCTCTGAAATAGTGGCGTTGGTCTGAGAGACCTGGTCCATCTCCGTTAAGGCCGAGTTAATCTGGCTGAGCCCGATGGTCTGCTCTTTGGAGGCCTCAGCCACTTCCCCAACGAGAGAGGAGACTTTGTTGACGTCCTCAACCAGCTCCACAAAAACGTTGGAGGTCATTTTAACCAGGTTGTTGCCTGAGTCAATATTAGTGATGGTTTTGGCGATCAACTCCGCCGTGCTTTTGGCGGCGTCGGCTGAGCGGATGGCCAGATTGCGCACCTCATCGGCCACCACGGCGAAGCCGGCCCCGGCCTCGCCCGCCCTGGCCGCCTCCACGGCCGCGTTCAAGGCCAGAAGATTGGTCTGAAAAGCGATTTCGTCAATGGTTTTGATTATCTTGCCGATCTCATTGCCGGAGACGGCGATCTGATTCATCGCCTCCAGGACTTGAGTCAGGGAGGTTTCTGAGTTCTTGACGCTGTCGGAGGCCTTGGAGATCAATTTTTGGGTCTCAAAAGCGTTGTCCGAGTTGCTTTTGGTCATGGATGACAATTCCTCAAGGCTGGCGCTGGTCTGCCCCAGGGCCGAGGCGTTCCGGGAGTTGCCTTCCGAGACTTTTTGGGCCGCCTGGGAAAGCTCAGTGGCCGTTGTGTCAACTTGCGCGGCCCCTTCGGTGAGCTCTGAGGTTATTCGGGTCAAAGGCCCGACAATGGCCCGCACCAGGACAAAAGACACAATCAGGCTCAGAGCCAAGGCGATGGACATGCCGACTACCATGGTTAACAAGCACTGGCCCAGAGTTTTGGTGGCGCTGTCGGTAACGTGATAGGTTTGTTGGCTGAAGGTGTCGGAGAGCTTGCCGGCCGCGTTCAGGGCTCCAAATCGGACGGCCCGGCCTTCCACCAGATTTTCTCGGGTATGAGTTATGGCGGTGATATAACCTTGAATATTTTTAGAAAAAATAGCAAAAGATTGATTTACTTTATCTAATAATTGTTTGTCTGTATCGTTAATAGTGTTATTTTTAAGATCATCAGTTAATAAAGTCAAACTTTCTAGTTGTTTTAAAGTATCTTTCAAAATATCTAGGTCGTTTAAATGGATAGCTTCAAATAGATCAGTTTCAAATTTTCTTACTAGCCTCTCAATTTCAACTACTGAGCTAACACGCTTGAAATTGTTTTTTAATTCATCAATATTAACATTTGAATAACTATAATTAGCAGACATAGATGAAATAGCTTCATTAACTAAATTAGTCATTATATTAGCATATTTATTTAAATTTTCAGACATAATTTTTGAAGATTCTCTAATAGTATTAAAAGCTTGTGTGTCTTCTTTGGCTAAAGTTGGTAAATTAGAACTTGTTTCCCTATATCTTTTATAGCTATCAAATAATGTGTTGTAATTATTTATGATATCGGGATTGTTAATTGATGCTTTATCAATTAAACTTTTTAAATCAGACAGATATTTTATATTCTGATCTCTAACCGACATGGCCAGTTTCCAATCATCAGGGCTTTTTGATCTAGTATAGCCAGTAACTAATAGACATTCATATGCAACTGAATATCTTAATAAAGCCGCTAGATCATTATTAGGCATAATCTCTTTGTTTATGCTTAAAGCGTCTTTTTGAATATTAAAAATGTTAAATGAAACAACAGAGCCAATGGCAACAAAAGTCAAGAAAATAGATGCCAAACATAAGGCTATTTTTTGTTTAATTGACATTTTATTTAGTCTCCCACAAAACTAGTCCCATAAAATCATAATAGGGCTAATTTGTCAAAAAAATTAATTCAGGCGGGTTAGAAAGTCAGAACTTGAGTTAAGGCTTTCGCATGGACTCAAGATTTTACAGCTAAATAAAGCCTAAACACCCAAAATTACAGTTAAAAATTTCACTGTTTCTCGCGCCTAGGGGTGAGGCCCCGTCTTATGAACATTAACCTTGATCAAGGAGAGTGAGCCCAGCGGGTTGGCTTGAGCCAGAATAACCTCGGGGCAAGCGGTCTTCGTCAGGGTTGGGGCCCAGGGCTGGCCCGGGCCAAAAGTTATATAGGGAAATTATTTTCAGCCAAGGCGGTTGCCCAGAAAAACTGCCTCGCCTGGCCGGGCCAAGGGCCTGAGCCTTCGCGGGGTGGCGAGATCTATCAGAGCGGAATAAATTTGAAAAACAAAAAAACCTTTGACCACTTGAAGAGATTAGGGGGGCTTTTCGCCACCTGAAAACTGAGGGCAAGGCTTTTCGTTTGAATAAATATTATTAATGTTTAGATAGGTCAATGTCAAGAAGATTTTTTCCAGTTTTTTTCATCGCGATAGGTTCTTTAAATTGGCCGCTCCAGATTGTTGGTGATAAAATTATATTAAATTACCTTAATAGGTTATTATATTTCTAAATATATAGTTTTAGAATAGTAAAGTAATAATATTTTATATTTATTAGACAATTAGTTATTATAGTAAAATAATATTATTAAATTATATGATTATAAAGTTATAAATAATTTTTAATTTGACTATTATATTGATTATATGAAATTAAGTTTTAATATTTGGGTTCAATCGAATCTATAATGAACTTTTCTTCGGGAGTATTGAACCTCGGCTCAGGGAGTTCCCCGTTTCTGGCGGTTTTAACTTGTCCGTCAGCGCGTCCTCAGGCGATGGAGTTGGAGCGCGTTCCACCGCCGCCGTGGGTTTGGACTTTTTTGTTCAACTTAGCGCCTGATTTCCGTCAGGCCCGGGCCTGGTTACTTGGGGGCTGTTGTCAACTTACCCCTCCTTCGGGAGTTGAGCGGGGGGTTGTCTATTCACGCTGGAGAATCATTGCTGTTGACTTTTTTTTAAGCCCGGCCCGCTTTATAAGGTTTGAATATTGGAAGATTTAAGTCGCTGGGTTTTAGATCCTTTGGTCTCCCGGCGGCCTTTTCTCGGAAACAAACCTGTTTCTTTAAATTAGCGGCGGCCGGACCCGGCGGTTGAGACCTCAAAACTGGATCTTTTCGCCTCCTTTCAGCTGAAAACCTCGGCGAATGGCAGAATATTGCCCTGAGGGTTATGTCGCCTAAAACTGTTGTGGTCGCCGATGATGGCGAAAACCACGGTTTGGAAACGGGTTTCGAACTCAGTCTCCTGAAAAGTTTCTAGGAATAACTCGGCCATATGCCCTGGGGGGTTGGCGAAAGCCCCGCAGCCAAAGGCCGAAAGAACCAGGCTGTCATGGCCATGTGAGGCGGCGATCCGGAGGATGGTCCGGATTTTTTCCTTAGTCGGGGCGACTAAGGAGTCGACCAGGCGAAGCTCGCCGGTCACTTCCTGGAGCTGCGGGTGGTTGAGGGCTGGGACCGTGACCACCGCGATTTTGAAAGGTTTTTGGAGAAGAAAATAGCCATTGGCTTCTGAGCCGCGAAAAACCGTGATATTGGGGGAATAAGCCCCGCCATGATCGCGATCCAGCGGATAGCTTTTCGAGCTGTGCCTCTGGAGCCCGTATATTTCTGCCAGTTGGCTGAATTGAAACAGCGATAGAAACATGTTGGTCCGTCGAAAGAGGTTTTCTTCCTGAGCTCCGGCCCCGTTATAAACACCCCCACCGGGAGTCTGGCGGCTGGCCATGTTGAGGACGGCTGGGTTAAGGCCACTATTGATCAGAGCTTGGGCGGCCTCCAGGCAATCGGCCTTGACGACGGTGAATCTGGTGGGGCTCAGACCCCGGGCTGGCGGCTCCAGTTGGAGGGGGCGGTCATACAGCTCGGCCCCGGCTAGAACCCCGGCGTTAGCGATGAGGAAGTGGAGCCCGTTGACCTGATAGCCACCGTTCTGGGTCAGGTGAACCGTATTTTGGAAGATGGCGGCCCGGAGCTCCCGAAAACCCTCGCCCGCTTTGGAGGCGGCCTGGAATTTTCTGAGCCAACTGTGGTGGTCAAAGTCCGCGACGTATTTGGCCATGTTAAGGTATCCTTGTTTGCTCGCGCTCACTCAGGTCTCTGCGGCTGAAATTTTTATAAGTCGGAAATATGTTATTTGCCTTGTTTCCCGGTTATTAGGGTCTCTAATCGCCCTGTTGAGGTCACCCCGAACTAAGGGGCTTAAAATGTTACGGGCTTATTTTTTAAGCCTCAACCGAGGTTGAGATGGCCAGCTCATAATCATCATTTTTGGCGATGAAGCGGACGAGTTTTTCATTTCACGCTCAGTCAGAGGGCTTTTTGCCCAGGTCGTTATTGACATTAATCGAGCCATTAGGGGATATTTCGGAGGTCGAGACCATAAAAGCGGAAAAAAATTTTTAAAGTGTTTTTTAAAAAACATTATTTTTCCCTCTATGGCGCCTCGGTTTCCTTGATCCGCTCAGATTTCGCCCAGGACTCAGGGTTGACGGTCTCGTCTGGTTGGCCGACGCGCGACCCGTGAGATCGCCCGCGCCGCCTCCCTGGGCCAGGCCAACTCTATTCAGGCCTTGACCCAGGGACACCAGGTTTTTTCCGCCACCACCGACATGACGTAAAACATCCCTCCCAACAGTCCCATGGCCAGGATGCCGGAAAACATCTTCGGCAGATCCAGGTTGCCCCAGGCGTCCATGATGAAATATCCCAGCCCCAGATCCGTGGCGAAGGACTCAGCCATGAAAAGGACCGAGACCGCTGTGCCTGAGGCCAGACGCGCGGCGGTCAGGACCGCGGGTAAGCTGGCTGGCCACAACACATGCCGGGTTAAGGCCAGGGCTTTGGCCAAGGGTGGTTTTCGGGGCGGGCACAGGGAGTCAAACGCCTCCAGATGGGCCGGATCCAGATTCAGGGCGCTGTCGCGGGTAACCACCAGAGCCTGATAGCCCACGGTCACGGCCACCAGGATTATTTTTGGGGCTTCCCCCAGGCCCAGGGTGACCAGAAGAACCGGCAGAAACAGGACCTTGGGGACCGGGTAGGTTAGAAAAAGCAGGGGGGCCAGAAAGGCGTCCAGAGTTTTCAAGCGTCCCATCAGCCAGCCCAGGGGAATGGCCGTGACCAGGCCTAGGAAAAACCCCGCTGAGCCCCGCCACAGGCTGGCCAACAGGTGCCGGTGGAACTCCGGCTGGCCCAGCCGGAGCCAGAAATCCGCGGCTACCGCCGCCGGGGTTGGCAGAACCTGATCTCCCAAGGCCAGGGCCAGAGTTTGCCAGAGGCCCACGAAGGCCAGCAGGGCCAGGCCGGCGGCGACTCGCGGCATTCAGACCTCCACCCGATGGGGGGTAACCGCCCAGGTTTCCCGCAAAGCCAAGCGAACTCGTCGGACCAGATCCAGAAAAAAATCCGCGGTCAGGGTCTGGGGGGTTTGGGAGCCAGGATTTTGAAAAATTCCCCGAACCGTGGTCGGCTGGCCACCCATAACCACGATGACCCGGCCCAGAAAAACCGCCTCCTCCACACTGTGGGTGGCCAGGATCATGGTCAGGCCCAATCGCTCCCACAACCGGGCCAGATGGAACCCTAAGGCTTCCCGGGTTAAGGCGTCCAGAGCCGAAAAAGGCTCGTCCAGTAGCAACAAATCCGGTTGGGCCACCAGAGCCCGGCCCAGAGCCAATCTCTGGCGCTGCCCCCCGGACAGTTGCCCCGGGTAGCGGCCCGCCAACTCCGCCAGACCCAGGTCCCCCAGAACCGCCTGGACTCTGGCTACCCGGGCGGGGGCTGGCCAATCCGCCAGAGCCAGGGGCAAGTCCAGGTTGCCCCAGACGGTCTTCCAGGGCAAGAGGCCCAGGCTCTGGGAGACCAAAGCCACGGCCTGACCAGGCCCGACCCGGGCCTCGCCCTCATCAGCCGGGCACAGGCCGGCCAGAATCCGAAGGAGGGTGGTCTTGCCGCAACCCGAGGGGCCGACAATCGCCAGCGACTGACCCGGCTCCAGGTCCAGATCCAGGCCTTTTAAAACAAAATCAGAGCCAAATTTCTTGCCCAGGCCCCGAATTCTGACCGCCGTCCCAGGCATGGCTCAACTGGGCTCTTGAAATATGGTCGCCGAATAGGTTGGAGCCTCTCGCGACGTGCCGGGGGAGCCGGGTCGCCGCAGAACCCCGTTCCGGACAAGCCAATCCACGTAAGCCTCAAACAGGGCCTTGTCTGGCAACCGGTTGGGAATCAATTGAGGATCGTAAGTCGGGGGCAGCCAGCTTTCGGCCAATTGGGGGGAAATCAGGCCCAGCTCCAGCGACAGGGCCCGGACCTGAGCTGGTTTGGCGTTGGCGTAGCCCACCGCCTGACTTAAGGCTCCCCGAAAAGCCCGAACCACGGGCTCAGTGGCCAGGTCATCGCGGAGAGCCACCACCGCCAGGGGCATATTCAGGTCCCGGTCGTCCACGAGGACTCGTCCGCCCGCAAGCTCGGCCAGGCTCAATAGAGGCTCGGGGAAGATGGAAGTCTCCAGGCGCCCGGCTTTCAGGGTTTGGAGGCGCAGGGGAATTTTGCGGATGTCCCGGCGCCGCAAATAATCTCGGGGTAACCCAGCCCGGTCCAGAAAAATGTCGGCCAGAAAATCCACGATGGTCTGACGGGCGACGCCGAGAGTCTGGCCTTGAAGGTCGGTTAAAGTTTGGGCGGGGGAGCCCGGCTTGGTCACCAGGCCGAAAAATCGGCGCTGGGGGTCGGTGTGGGAGGTGGTGGCGATGACCCGGTAAGGATGGCCCTGAGCCCTTTGCGTCATGGCGGAGCTGATCTCGCAGAAGTGGCCAGACAATTGCCCGGCCAGAACGGCGGCGTCCTTTTCCATAGAGCTTTGAAAAGGGATTAATTCCACTTCCAGGCCCCGGGCCGTGAAATATCCCTCCCTTTGGGCCAATCGCAAAAGGATCGTGTCCGCGATGGGTAATAAGCCCAACCGGGCCTTGACTGGCGGATCCAGTTTTGGGGGAGCCTGGGCTCGGGTTTCCTCGGCGCCCAGCAAGAGAAATCCGAGGGCCAGGGTTAGAAACCACTGAAAATAAGCCAATCGCGACCGAGATGACTCGGGCCAGAAGGTGGCGGGCCCGGAATTTTTCGGTCGGATTTTTTCCTGGCTGATTGTTTTGAATTCGCGCATGAGCGTGAGCGCCTCCCCCAACGTCTCCTGGTTTGAAAAAATTGGCAACCTGCCCACAATTGGGCCCTGGAGCCAGAAATGACTTAATCAGCCGCGCCGCCACCTCGGCGGCGTGGGCCGCGGGGAGCCGTTGTTCGGTAGGAGCCCGCGAACATTTGGTCGCCTAGAGCCATTTGAGACCCGTCAGCGTCAGCGCGGGCCCCAACGCCTAGCCTCGCGGCCTAACTGGTCGGGCTTGTCGCCCTGGGCCTGGAGGCTGTAATTCCACGAGTGGCCCGCCGCGAGAGGGGAGCTGGGGTTAACGGGCCAGGGCCGGGTCAGCGTCAGACCAGGAGCCTGGCTGGAGGCCAATAATACAGTTTGCCTCTATTTTATTTGCGAGCGATTTTTATCTTATCTCAAGGCCAATTTGAGCTTTGGCGCGCCCTTAGGCCGGGGCCAAATTTAGCCATTTCATTCCCCCATCGTGATTTATGGTCGTTCCCCAGGCCAGCCGTCAGCGCGCCTCCCCAAAATATAACTGGCCCTGGGCGTTGCCTTGCTCATTGGTCCCTTCAACCAGCTATCTCAGCCTCTGCCTCCCCTAAATTGGTCCCTACCGCGCCAGCCAACTCAGCCTCGATCTCATCTGGCCCAGTCCTTCCCGCCCAAGCCGTTTCGGCCTCGATCATTTCCTCGACATATTCCAACCCTTCAGGAGTTTTTTCCAGCGGTTGACCAAGCCACTTCATAGCGCGGTATAGCTGAGGGCGCTTCAGGTCCCGTACTCCATCAAATTGGTTGGTATCAAGCCATTTGACACCTTGCCTGTCGCTGTCGGGATGGACCAATCGTTGTAGAACGGCGGAAAATATGGCCCGATCCAGAGAAAAACCAAACTTTGTGTCACTACTACATGACTAAATTATCTTATCAATACAAAAATTAGTTAAAATTTTCTCAAAAACGAGAAAAGTACCAATTATTTTGGTAACAAGAGGGGAAATATCCATTTCCT
>JAISMU010000176.1 GCA_031276635.1 Deltaproteobacteria bacterium
CAAACTTTTTGAGGATAGCATTGACCAAACAGTAAAAGAGGAGTATATAAAAATGGCTTTTTTACCAGTGGCTGAGGCCAAGTTCGAGTGGCTTAAGAGGGTAGTCAGAGAGGAAGGCATTGAGGAAGGCAGGAGGAGTACTGCCCTTGAAACGGCGAAAAAAATGCTGGCTGACAACTTACCTATTTCTTCTGTTGTTCGCTATACCGGTCTTACCGAGGAGGAAGTTGGTTCGCCGCCAAACGACGTCTCTGCTGATCTTTCCTCAGGATAAGGGCTTTCCAAGATTTTCAGATTTCATGCCTCATTGGAGGAGAAACAGTTTTTTTTATTTAAAACAACTTCTTTTACACTATTTTTAAAAAATTTTAATTTTATTTCTTATTTTTTTGATTTAGTTATAATAAATAATCTTAATAGCGATTTTAACGTATAAACTAAACTCTTGTTCATATATAAGTATCTTAAACTGACCAATTTTCAAGGATTGCGGATCTTAGAGAAAGTTAGTTCTCTCTAAAAAAATCTTCTCTTTTGGCCCACATTAGGGAAACAAATTCTCTTCCTAGGCTATATTTTTTTATCTTCGTACTTTTATCTACTTAGAATAAAAAATATATATTATTTTTATATAATTATAAATTTAGTAAATTTTTTCTTGGGCCCGAGCTAGCCCCATATTTTTTTTCGCGGTCAAATCAAATTAAAAAAGAGCCCCGCCAGATAAAAATTCTTGACAAGGCCCCATTTTTTCCCTATTCTGGGAAAAAATCGACCAGGGCCAGCTGGGTTTTGGGGCAATATTTTTATTATTGTTTAAAATTAACCATATTTGCGGATTCCTATAAATGGTTTTCGCGTTTTTTTTTGTTAAAGCTGATCAAAATTTTGAAGGCTGAGGACGAAATCGCCCTCGGTTTTTTTTTTCTCATCACGTGTTTTTCCAGCTTTTATTTCCCTAGCCAGGCGGTCGCCCACAGCGGCCCGGCCTGGCCCAGACCGGAGAGATTGTCATGGCCAAAGCGGTTAAGGTCGCCCCCAAACCCAAAAAAATCAAGCAGATCGCCATTTATGGCAAGGGCGGCATCGGCAAATCCACCACCACCTCCAACCTGAGCGCCGCCCTGTCAGATCTGGGCTACAAAGTCATGCAGTTCGGCTGCGACCCCAAGGATGACTCCACCAACACCTTAAGAGACGGGACCTATATCCCCACCATTCTCGAGTTGCTCAAGGAAAAAGGCAAGGTCGACGCCAGCGAGGCCATTTACAAAGGTTACAACGGCATTTACTGCGTTGAGGCTGGGGGCCCCTCCCCGGGGGTGGGTTGCGCCGGTCGGGGCATCATCACGGCCGTGCAACTCTTAAAGCAACAGAGGGTCTTTGAGGATCTGGCGTTGGATTACGTGATCTACGACGTTTTGGGAGACGTGGTCTGTGGGGGGTTCGCCGTGCCCATCCGGGAAGGCATCGCCCAGCACGTTTTCACGGTCACCTCCTCAGACTTCATGGCCATTTACGCGGCCAACAACTTATTTAAGGGCATCCAGAAATACTCCAACACCGGAGGGGCCCTTTTGGGCGGGGTCATCGCCAACTCAATCAGCGAGGGTTATCAGAAATCCATTGTCGATGATTTTGTCGCCCGGACCAAAACCCAGGTCCTCCAGTACGTGCCCCGGTCCATCACGGTGACCCAAAGCGAGTTGGCCGGCAAGACCACCATTGAGGCGGCCCCAGATTCCGAGCAGGCCGCGGTTTATCGGGCCCTGGCCAAGCGAGTTGAGGCCCATGAGAATTCCGCGACCCCCAGCCCCCTAGACGCCCTGGAACTGCGAGCCTGGGCCACCTCCTGGTCAGATCAGATTCTGTCCATTGAGCGGGGAGAGGTCCGATCCGCCGGAGCCCAGATTTGAGGAAACATTTTTAGGGGGAACTGGGCGGTCGCCCCGCTCTCCCCCTAAAGGGTCTCCTTCCTTTCCCTCCCCTATCCCTCACCTTGCCCTGTCTGGAAGCCAGGTAACCAAGGAACCAGGAGGCCAGGGCCAAGGCCTGACCCCGAGGCATCAAAGCTGACTCAACCTGAAACTTAATAGGACCCTTCGCCGCCGCCAAGGAGATTGGTGAGAAAATAACAAGAAAAACCGCCAGCCATAGCCTCAGGTCGCGTTTCTGGCCAAAATAGTTTATAAAGAGAGCAATAAATTGTTTCCAACCCCGAGCCCCTGGCCAGAAGGGCGGCGTTTTGGCGAGACTGAAACCGGCCCAATCGACGACCTTGGGCTATTTTTATACTCAGCTCGCCCGCCCCAGTCGCGAACGCCAGAGCCTTGGGAAGAGTTTTGTTTAACAACCCCAAGGTCTGGATAGGATCGCGCCATGAGTATTTTTTCTCTCGCCCGTTTCTGGGGCCTCGCTCTGCTGACGCTGGCCCTCTGGTCTTCCCCGCTCCTCGCCAAATCCTCTAGTCGCGAGGATCTTTTTTCGCGATTGACCTGGGCCCAGGCCAGCCAGGCGCGGGACGCCCTGAACCCCTCGCCCGCGGCTGGGGAGGGGCCCCCGGTCGTGGTGGCGGTTATTCCCGCCTATCATCATACCCACCACCAAAGCCTGAAAACCACCTTGGACGGGACCCGTTTAAAAAGCCGCTCTGGGACCTCCCGGCTCGGGAGCCTCACGCTGACGGCGACCAAACCCCTGAGCGAGTTTATTACCCTGGGGTGGATCTACCAATATACCTTTGGCCAGTACAAGGGGGGCCTGTTGGTCCCGGACCTCAGTTACCTCGATGGGCGGAGCGAAGTTGATCTCAGCTCCCACATGACCGGCCTATTCGGGGATTTCGCCCTGGGGGCGTTCGGGAACCTGAACGCCAGTTTTTTGGTGGCCTGGGACAGCTTTTCCGGGCGCGAGACCATGATCAGCCCCGCTGGCCCGGCAACCCGCAACCTGGAAAGTCAGGACACCCGCTTGGGCTCTATAACTCTCTGGTGGCGCAAAGCTGTGCCACTAAGCCAATCCTGGTCGTTGAGCCCATTTCTCGGCTGGCGGACAATCCGGGCCTGCCTGCGAGGTCAGACAGACTGGACAGGGCCAGTCGGGGCCACGACCACTTTAAACAGCTGGGCTCATCTGGTCTCGGGAGGCTTGACCCTGAAATATCAGGGTCCCGTAAGCCTGACTCTCTGGGCCGGGCATAACCAGAGAACCAAAAAAGGTAACATCCCGGGCTTTTCCAGCCGGGCCATCGCCCCTGACATAGCTAATCTCGGCTGGATGAACAACTGGGACCAGAGGGTGTGGACTTACGGGTTGGGCCTGGGCAAGTCCTTCGGCGACAATTTAAATCTGGATCTCTCCTATAATGGCTTTCAAGGGAAAGACGCCCTGTCCCAGACCGTCAACCTGGCGGTGATCTGGGTTTTTTAAGGTCAAGCCTCGCGGGCCAGCCCCGCTGAGGCCTAACCTCTCTTTATTATAGTAAAATAATACATAAGTAAAATTTTTTTTACTATTTAAATAAAAATATCAGGCCCACTCCCAAATTCTGACTTTCCAGCCCAGACCCTGCAGCGACATTGGCCAAAAAATTACCCGACTCTTTAATTGAAGCCAGTCTCCTTATTTCATGACAAAACTTTATTTTTTATAATAACTGTTCTCTATATCTGACTAAAGGCGCCCGCCACAGGCAGATTCTTATTTTCTGGCCAGGGACCGCGAGTCGCCTTGTCCAGAATTTTCCCCCGCTTTTAAGCCAAGGTCGCCTCATCTATTTATAATAAAATCTAATAAATATGATAAGATATATCAATATTTAAATTAAAATTGTCAATTGAGAGCCATCGAAGATTCTCAGGCCCTCCTTTCAGAGACCATCGCGCGAATGTTTAAACCAATCTTAATATTTGACATAAACGCGGGGAAAGGATCATAAATAATAAGGCTTAAAAAATTTACCCAACTTTTTTCAGTACTTCCGTTGGAAAAAGTTGGGTCTTTGACAGGGGCAGCGAAATCGACTGGGGCTAATGATGTTTGAAACTCTTGTCAAACCGTTAGCGTTTAATTTTCTCCATTTCCAAGCGCGAATTTCCCGCGTTCGCTCGCTGTAAGGGGTAAGAATAAGGTATGGGCATAAAAGAGACGCAAACAACGTGCTGTTATTGCGGCACAGGCTGTCAGCTCTTGTTCAAGACCGGCACGGAGACCAACAAGATAATTGAGGTCTTCCCGGTTCAGGGGCGAACCAATGACGACAAGGCCTGTCTCAAAGGTTGGTATGGCTGGGACTTTTTAAACGACCCCCAAATCCTGACCCGGCGAATCCGCGAGCCGATGATCCGCAAGAACGGCAAGGGGTCGCCGCTGGAGGTAGTCAGCTGGGACGAGGCCATCAAATTCGTGGCCGACAATCTTTTAAAGATCAAGGAAACCTGGGGCCTCGACTCCATCATTGGGGCGGCCTCGGCCAGAGGGCCTGGCAATGAGCCTAACTACCTGACGCAGAAATTCATGCGGGCTTGTGTCGGGACCAACAATATCGACCATTGCGCTCGCATCTGCCACGCGACCTCGGTGGCCGGCTCGCGCCAGACCATTGGCGAGGGGGCCATGTCGCTGTCGATCCCGGAAATAGAGGACGCCGAGGTCATTTTCAACATCGGCTACAACGCCGCCGCCTCCCACCCAGTCGTGGCCCGTAGAATTGTTCAGGCCAAGGAAAAAGGCGCCTTCATCATCTGCGCTGACCCTCGGGTCACCGAGACTTCCAGAATCGCGGCCATCCATCTCCAACTCAAGGGGGGGACTAACCTGGCCTTAGCCAACGCGATGGCCAACGTCATCATAACGGAGGGGCTAGAGGACAAAGAATTCATCAAAGCCCACACGAAGGACTTTGAGGCCTATAAAGAGATCGTTCTTGATTACCCGCCGGAAAAAGTCGCGGCGATCGCCGATCTCGATCCCGAGGCCATCAGAAAAGCCGCCCGCAAGTACGCTGGCAGCAAGCATTCGGTGATCCTCTGGGGCATGGGAGTGACTCAATTTTCCCAGGGCGTGGACGTGGTCAAGAGCCTTTGCAGCCTGGCCATGCTGACTGGCAATTTCGGGCGGCCCAGCACAGGCGCCGGTCCTGTCCGCGGCCAAAACAACGTTCAGGGCACCTGCGAGATGGGCGTTCTGCCCGATGTTTTTCCTGGCTACCAGTCAGTTACCGATCCCAAAATACGGGAAAAATTCGCCAAGGCCTGGGGCGTGAATTCCCTCCCCGCTGAGGTGGGCCTCCAACTCACCAGGGTCCCGGAAAAAGTTGTCCATGAGAAAGACCTGGCCAAGAGAATCCACGCTTATTACATTTTCGGCGAGGATCCGGCCCAGTCCGATCCTGACCTGGCCGAGCTCCGCGAGTCCCTCGCCCAGATCGACTTCGTGGTCTGCCAGGAAATTTTCATGAACAAGACCACCCAGTACGCTGACGCGATCCTGCCAGCCACCTCCTGGGGTGAGCATGAGGGGGTGTACACCAGTTCCGACCGGGGCTTCCAGCGGATCAGAAAAGTCATCGAGCCAGAGGGCAATCTCAAGGACGATTGGGAAATAATCTCCTTGGTCTCCACCGCCATGGGTTATCCGATGAGTTACCGGAACACTGAGGAAATCTGGACCGAGATGATTGATCTCTGCCCGAAATTCACCGGGGCCACCTATGAGAAGATTGAGCGCCAAGGTAGCGTCCAGTGGCCCTGCTTTAATAAGGGGCCAGCGGACAAAGGCTCCATGTATCTTCACAAGGATGGTTACTTCGCCACGCCCGATGGTATTGGTATCTTCAAGACCGCCCATTACCATTCTCCCATCGAGGTGGAGAATAAAGACTATCCGCTGACCCTGGGCACGGTCCGGGAGGTTGGGCATTACTCGGCCCGAACCATGACCGGCAACTGCCGGACCCTCCGCAACCTGGAGGATGAGCCGGGTTGGGTCGAGATGGCCCCAGAGGATTGCGCGGCCCTTGGCGTCTCTGACGGCGAGCTGGTCAAAGTCAGCAGTAAACGCGGGCAAGTCATCTCCCGGTGCAAGAAAACCGAACGGGTCAAGAAGGGAGCTATCTACATGACCTACCAATGGTGGATCGGGGCCTGCAACGAGTTGACCATATCCACTCTTGACCCAGTCAGTCGCACCCCCGAGTACAAGTACTGCGCCGCCAAAGTGGAAAGGATCCCCAACCAGGCTCGGGCCTGGAAGGAGGTCGCTAACTCCTATCTGGCGATTAAGGAGAAAATGGGGATCGACCAAAAGGCGGTGAGCCAATGAATTACTTCGTCAAAGCCAACCCTAGCCGCTGCATCGGCTGTCGGACCTGTCTGATCAGCTGCGTGGTGGCCCACGAAGGGAAGCGGATCTTCGAAATTGATCCCGATGGGTATAACTTTAACCCCCGGCTTTTCATGGTTATGACGGCCAAGGTCAGCGCCCCTATCCATTGCCGACATTGCGAGACCCCGGCCTGCAAGGCCTCCTGCGCCACCGGGGCCATCTCCCTCAGAGGTAACGTGGTGGCCGTGGACACCAACAAGTGTATCGGCTGCAAGAACTGTCTCCTCGCTTGTCCTTTTGAGGCTATTGAGATAGTTGAGACCGGCGAGATCCTCCCTGATGGCTCCCCTCGGCGCGTCGCCCTCAAGTGTGATCTCTGCTCTGGCGTCGCGGACAGCCCCTCTTGCGTAAAAGTCTGTCTGACCGACACCCTTGAGCTGGTGACTGAGGAGAATCTTCAGGACAGCCTCACCAGAAAACGCGAGGACTCGGTCACCGCCCTGGCTTCCTTGGGCTAATTGACGCTTGGCGTAACCGTTCACCCACGATAAAGGGGTGGGGTTTGAAATAGCCCCCATGGTTACCAAGGTCAGGCTCTGGATCTTACGGTTCAGAGACTACGTTGAATAAAGTGGCTAAAGACCAACGTCAGAACGCTGCTCCAGTTCTGACCTCTTGAAGACTCATTTGTGGACAAGCCGAAACAGGCTCGAAACTGTGTGAGGCGCGGGCCGATACTCAACATTCCCGAGGAGACGTTCTTTTAACGAATAACCTAGCCGCTATAGGCTTTTATCGGCGCTTCATTTGAAAGTATTCGTTGTTGACAAACATGAAAAACCCTTAACCCGGAAGCGTGGCTGGAACCGTTAAGACGATATTAGTTTTTGTTTAGGGAAATATTCCTCGCGGTTTTGGTCAGGATGTCCGAGCGGAGTTGCTCTTGGTTTCTTTTCGCCGGTCTGATTCTCGTCATTTCTGATGAAGGAAGAAAGTTTTTGGGGAGTCTAATTGGCGGGCCTGTTTGAGAGTTTCGACCGACTGTTTGAAAGTTTCGACCAAATGGAATAACCCCACCAAGACTGGCGGGGTTTTCTTTCTGTGGCCAGGGCCTGGTCCCCAAGTTAAAGTTTTTCCTCAAGAAGCCGATAAATAAATCAGACAACCTCAAGGCCGGCCAACCAGCCGGCTGGGCCCCTCTTAACCAGGGGGCCCGGGACTTAAATTGGCTCTTTTAAGGTGGGAGACAGGCGGTCAGGTTGGGATACCTTAGTTAAAGGTTGACCAGGGCTGAGTCAGTCTGGAAGAAAATCATGGCTATCAATGTATTGAATATCTTCTCCAACAAGAACGTTTATGGCGCCAACAGCCTGTTTAAAGGCAAATTGGCTGGCGAGGAAAATATAGCGTCAAAATCAACAATTTTAGATCAAATATTTGAGAAACATTTTAAGACAGATGAAAAAACATCTGAAATTGATTTAATCAATGACAAGCCTAAAATTATATCTAATTTTTCGGAAGAAATTTATCATCGCCTCCTGGCCGCCAAAAGCGATGACCCGGCCTCGGCGGAGTCGCTGACCAACAGTTTAGTGGCCTTAACCTCGGAAGTCGCCGAGACCCTGGGCCAGGATAAAGCCAATGAGCTCATGAGCGACCTTTTGGTCTACACTGATAGGGTGGTCACTGAGGAAAACTTATCGCTCGCGCTCAGCTCTTTTTTTCAAAAAGCGATCAATGAGGAAAAAAAATCGCTGAATATCGCTGATAATATTTATAAATTAAGTTCAAAATTACAACATTTAAATGATTTTATTAATCAAGGACTAGATGTTTACGCTTTAAACAATGGTCAAGCGGTTGCCAGTTTATCGTCGGATCTGACTCTGGGCGTTAGTTACCGCCTTAATCAATATTTTGACATTAAACCTGAGGATTATACCGGTCCCGCGGTTTGGCCCGAGGAGAATTCTCAGGATTTTCAAAAACATTTGCTGGTTAAAGGGTTTGATGAAAATTTTGATAGGGCTGATTTATTGATTAACATTAAGAAAAATGGTGAAGTGTCATCTAGCTCCGCGCCAAAATTCATTACTATTTATACTGGTTTCAATGTCAAACCCTCTCAAGTTAAGGTTGATGAGGAAATTAAATCCGGAATCGTAAATTTTTTAATCGATAATGTAAAAAGTGAAAACGCGGCTCGCTACCTGGCGGAAAACCAGGACAGTGATTTTCTGGGGAGCGTCGCCACTGTCTTCGGGATTCTGACAGAGGAAAGCGGGCAAGAGGCCGCGAGAGCCTTTGAGACTTATCTGAACTCAGAGGTGGCCGCGACGGTCAACCTTGAGGGGAACCCGGCGCGACTGGCCGGCTGGCATCTGGGCGAGGACTGGTCAAATCCTCAGAGAGAAAAAGCCCAAACTCTCCCCCAAACGCCCAAAAAGCTGGTAGTCGTGTCCGATGACTCAGATCTGGCGCGAATTGGGCGTCAAGGGCTGGCGGTCAACTGGCTGGACCCAATCTCTGGCGTCCAGTCCTCCAACGAGAGGATCGATATTGATCAGCTGTACTTGGATTATCTGACTTCTGGCCAGAAAGCTCCCCAACCGCCGGCAGCCTTGAGCAACCTAGGAAATTTAGTTGACACTCAGGTTTGAAAGCCGCCAACAGAGTCTAGATTAAAAAATAAAAAAATATTTTTTAAATTTTTTTACGCTCTGAAATTAAATTATCCATAATTGGATAGTATTACATTTACTACGTCCTTTACCTACATACATCTTCTTTTCACGATCAGAGTTAAAACTTTTTAAACTTAATTTATAATCTTAAAATTTGTTTTACAATTCGTGGTATGCCTATTATATTAAATATTTTAATTACAAAATTATAATATAATATTTTTTTACTAAAAACCATTAAACAATATCTAAAATCGCAATTTTAGCTGTTAAGGATTTAAGAGCAACAGCGTTTAGATGCCGGCGCAGGTCAACCATCATTGCCGCAATGACGCTGATAGGCGGAAAATTTTCAGACTGCGAGGTCTGTGTCTAAAATTGAGCGCAATGTTCCGGGAGGATTTTAAAGTGGTCAGCCAGCTAAGTAATATTTTGAAGAAATTATTTTCAAGCCGGACGGAGAAGATCTCTAAGAAGAGATTATTTTTTGGAGGCAGACCAAATTAATATGGCTTAAAATGAAGACTTCCTGAAATTTTGCGCGACCTTTAGAACGAAAAAAAATTGAGAACTAAGGATTATTGTGCAAATATTAAAATGTTCGTATTTAATCACAACATTTCAGGGGACTATGGACAATTTAAAATTGGCCCCTGGTCGTTTTTCTTTTGGACCTGACGGCCAAATATAGTAGACTAATAAAAAAAGGATTAACGCCATGACTCAAATTTCCAATACGCTGATAGGCGGCTCGCAAACTTTTCAGGAAATCATCAAAAACGGTCAGCTTTACGTGGATAAGACCGCTTACCTGGCGGAACTGATTTTCATGGATATGAAAGTCTGGTTTCTTTCTCGACCGAGACGTTTCGGCAAATCCCTAACTGTTTCCACCCTGGAAGCCATATTTTCTGGCCAGAGGGAGCTTTTTAAGGGTCTGGCCATTGAGGCCAGGCTTGA
>JAISMU010000098.1 GCA_031276635.1 Deltaproteobacteria bacterium
GCTTCCTGATCGTTTCATTCTCCTTTTTCGTTTCCGAAGTACGTTTGGAGAAAATCTGCATATTGCTATTTGCTGCTTTATTTTTTCTCTCTCTATCTCTCTCTCTCTCTCTCTCTCTCTCTCTCTCTCTCTCTCTCTCTCTCTCTCTCTCTCTCTCTAACTCTAACTAATTCATTTCTTTCTTCATACTGTAAATATATAATTTATTTAAAAAGTCAGTTTAATGACTTTTTTTATGGGCAATATTTTCATTTAAATGCTAATATTAAAAAAAATTTATTATTTTTTAAATATCAACTAATAAATACAAACAATTATAAATGGACAAAATCCCGTAGTGACGACCTATATGGTTGTTATTACGGGTTTTTTGTCGCTAGAGAGTAGTTATAAACTTATTTATAATTAATATAATAGTATATGAATAAATAATAATCAAATTATATAAAATATTTTTGATATATTAAGACGATACTTTTCAAGAGTGTAAATTTATTGTGAAAAAAAAACTTATCGAGGTCGCCCTACCTCTTGAAGCTATAAATAAAGCCGCTTCAAGAGAAAAATCAATCCGGCATGGTCATCCTTCCACTTTGCATCTATGGTGGGCCCGGCGCCCCTTGGCCGCGGCTCGAGCGTTTCTCTTCGCCTCATTAATTGACGATCCGTCTTCTCATCCTGAATTATTCTCCTCCGAAGCTGACCAAATTGCTGAACGAAATCGTCTGTTTAAGCTAATTGAGGATTTGGTTATCTGGGAAAATTCCAACGATTCTGGGCTGTTGTCAGCAGCTAGGGAGGAGATAAAAAAATCCTGTGGGGAAACTCCGCTTGAATTTTTGGATCCCTTCGCCGGAGGGGGCTCTATTCCCCTGGAGGCGCAGAGACTGGGGCTAAAAGTCCAAGCTAGCGACCTAAATCCGGTGGCCGTCATGATCAATAAGGCCATGTTGGAAATTCCAGCCAGGTTCGCGGGTCGACTTCCAGTTAACCCTGAGAGCGCGAGGTCAAATGTCCAAGGGGTGAAGTGGATCAGAGCCGCTGGCTTGGCCGAGGATGTGGCTTATTACGCGGGGTTGTTGAAAAAAGAGGCCTTTGCTAAAGTAGGCCATCTTTACCCAACCATAGAGTTGCCTGGTCAACAAGGTAGCTCTCAAGAGGCTCAAGTGGTGGCTTGGATTTGGGCCAGAACTGTAAAATGCCCTAATCCAGCTTGTGGATGTCAGATGCCTTTGGCGCGCTCCTTTACTCTTTCTAGTAAAGCGGGACAAGAGGTTCAAATTAACCCAATAATTAGGAATAATCAATTTTTTTATGAAATACAAAATGGAAAATCAGTACTTAATGGAACAGTTAATCGCAGCGGAGCGCAATGCTTAGTCTGTAATAGCCCAGTAAATTTCTCTTATATTAGAGAAGAAGGAAAAAATCAACGGTTAGGTAATTCATTATTGGCTATAGTAGCCCAAGCCCAAAATGGAAGAGTATATTTATCTCCAGACGAAAGTCATGTTAAGATCGCAAATATTCCAAGACTAAAACTTGATTCAAATTATCAAATACCAAATAATACAAGAGATTTTAGAACTCAAATTTATGGTATGATTAATTATGATGATTTATTTACATCTCGTCAATTATTATTTTTAACTACATTAGTTGATTTAATTTCTTATATCCAGTCTGAAGTTAAAAATGATTCCATTAAGTCCGGATGGAGTAATGATGGAGATGGGTTAGAGGAAGGAGGAACTGGAGCTAAAGCCTATAGCCAGGCTATTATCGTTTATTTAAGTTTTTTAATAGATAAATTGGTTGATTACCATTCAAATTTATGTACATGGAATAGTTCCGGAGAAAAAATTCGAAATACTTTCGCTAGGCAAGCTCTGCCTATGGTCTGGGATTACGCTGAAGGTAACCCGTTTTCCGACTCATCTGGTAGTTTCAATAACATGATAGAATGGATTGTTAAAGCTATTAGAGCTTTACCGGCCAGTAACCCCGCGGTTGTTAATTTGGCGGACGCGCAGACTGATAATTTATCAAAAAATATCATTATTTCAACTGACCCTCCATATTATGATAATATAGGCTATGCTGATTTATCTGACTATTTTTATATCTGGCTTAGGCAATCACTTAAAAATGTTTATAAATTAATATTTAAAACAATATTAGTTTATAAAAGTGATGAACTGGTGGCCGCTCCCTATCGATTTGAGGGGAATAAAAGTAAAGCGAAAGATTTTTTTGAGTCTGGCCTCAAAAAGGTTTTTGCTAATTTTTTTCAATCTGTCTCTGAGGATTATCCTATAACCATCTACTACGCTTTCAAACAAACTGATTCTAAAAGTGATGATAAAATTGATAATATTTCCTCAACCGGTTGGGAAACAATTTTGACGGCCCTTATAGACTCAGGGTTTTCCATCACTGGGACTTGGCCGGTAAAAAGCGAAAGGAGTGCTCGCCCTGTTAGTTTAGGGACCAATGCTTTAGCCTCATGTATTGTTTTGGTTTGTCGAAAAAGACCAAAAAACGCATCACCCAGTTCATCAAGGGATTTTCGCAACTACTTGAGGGATGAGTTAAAGCCAGCCCTTTTAAACTTACAGGGAGCCAATATCGCCCCAGTCGATCTGGCTCAGGCCGCTATTGGGCCGGGCATGGCCATTTACTCCAGGTATTCTTGTATTCTGAATGTTGATGGCACAACAATGCCAGTCAGAGTAGCTTTAGGGCTCATCAACGAGGAGCTGGACAAATATTTTACTGACCAAGAGGCTCGTATAGACACGGACAGCGCGTTTTGTGTGTCTCTCTTCTCTCAGGTAGGTTTTGGTAAAATTTCATTTGGGGAGGTTGAAGTCCTGGCTAAGGCCAAAAACGCCTCCATTGATCGATTGAGGAACAAGGAAGTTCTTTTTGCCGAAAAGGGGATTGTCAGTCTTTTTGGTCTTTCGGAAATCCCGACCGAGATTACGCCCCAAGAGGACAGTGTCTGGCTTTTAACCAACCAGTTGACGAGGGCCTTGGAGAAAGGTGGAATAAAGGCCTGCGCCAAAATCGCCATTGAAGTGGATAACAGTTATCAATTCGATCTGGCCAGGGAGTTGGCTTACCGCCTGTACAATATTTGTGAGCGAAAAAAGTGGGCCCCTGAGGCCTTCGCCTACAACTCTTTGGTCCAGGCCTGGCCGGAAATCCAACTCAGTATTTTGGACCTGAAAAGACCCAGCGGGGAGCCGGAGGGTCGATTGTTTTAATTTTGTTTTATCGCCACTACTCCCAAGTATATCAAAATTATTTTCAACATGGCGGAATTACTCGGTCGAAAAAATGTTTTGAGGTCAATCAGCTTCTTGAGGCTATTACAAGGCTTCAGGGAGTGAAAAGTTTTCCCTACTTGGACTCCTCCCCGACCCAGCTCAGAACTCATCTCTATTCAGAAGAATCTTTCATTGGAAGATCGCGTCTTTGACCCTGAGGCCAAAAATCAAGTTAAATCAAGGGATTTAGAGAGAGTTGGACACTCACGGCTCATGCTCTGCCGCAATTTTAAGCGATGTATTTTATCTTGGTTAATTTTTCGGTGGGGTAAGGGTAAGCTAGCCCGGCCTCACCAGGTGAGGCCGGGGCAAAAATTACTTCAACCTTGGCTAGTGATTGAGCATAGCCTGGAGGTCCGCCTGGGGACTGGTGGTGAGGGCTATATCTCTTCCCTCGAACAGATATTCCAGGATATCGTGGTGCATAAAGGCGGGGGATGACGGCCCTAGCCTGATATTTTTGATCCCCAGACTCAGAAGGCTCAAAAGAATGGCGCAGGCTTTTTGATTGTGCCAGGAGAGAACCAGGCTCAGCGGCAAATTATTGACCGAGGCGTCAAATTCCTCAGCCAGAGACATGACGATCATGATGGCGGAAAAGACATCATTGCATTGGCCCAGATCGAAAAGTCGAGGGAGACCGTCAATGTCGCCCAGATCCAGATCGATAAATCGGAATTTGCCGCAGCCCAACGTCATTATCAAGGTGTCCGGCGGAGACATGGCCACCAATTCTCGGAAGTAGGACCGTTCAGTCCTAGGCCCGTCACAGCCGCCAACCAGAATGAAGCGGCGGATTCGGCCTTCCTTGACGAGGTTTTTTATTTTATCGATTTCCCCCAAAAAGGCTGACCAGCCCCAGCCCACAGTAATTGATTCCCCTGATTTGTCGCGAAGGTACCCGCCTTTGTCCTGGGCCATCGTTAAAGCTGGCCCATAAACCAGATAGCCGTCTGGCCCGGTCTCTATTTTTTTCACCCCGGGCCAGCCCACCGGGCTAACGGTGAAAACCCGCTCCTTGTAGGAGTCCGCCGGCCTTTGGATACAGTCTGAGGTAAAGACAATTGGCCCGGGAAATTTGGCCAGCTCCTTGGTTTGATTGGGCCAGGCGGAGCCATAGTGGCCAGCCAGGCCCGGTTGGAGGGCCGGGTAGCCGTGGGCGGTGAGCATTTCCCCATGAGTGTAGATGTTGACGCCCATGGCCTGGGCTTGAGGAATGAGGTGACCAAGATCATTCAAGTCATGGCCACTGATGAGGATGGCCGGGCCCTTGCGATGGCCCAGAGAGACCTGGGTCGGGCAAGGCGCCCCAAAGGCTTGGGTGTGGGCCGTGTCCAGGAGCTCCAGGGCCAGGAGATTTTTCTCCCCCACTTGAAAAGTCAGGTTTAACCAATCTTCCGAGTTGAGAGAATCATCCCGACTTTGGTCCAGGATCTGTTCCAGGAAGCTGTAGAGAGAGTCGTCCTCGTACCCAAGTTTGTGAGCCTGGTAAGCGTAAGCGGCCAGGCCCTCCAATCCATAAAGGGCGGTTTCCCGCAGCGATTGGGCTTGCGGGGACATAAAGCCGCTCAAGGGCCGTTTTTCCACCAGACCCAGGCGCCGGCTCTGTCTGGCCAAAGTGGGGATAACGGGTCTGGTCGAGGTTTTGGCTACTGCCGTCGGCGGGGTCAGCTTATCTCGCAACTGGGCGCGGATCTTGGCGGCCTCCTCAATCAAGGCGGACAAGCTTTCAGGATCAAAATTGACGTTGGCAATGGTGGCGTTAAGGGCTTTAGCCAGAAAGCGATCAGTGGACAGATCCGGTTGACCTAAATTTCGGGCGATTTTGGCCGTCGCCGCCAAGCCCCTCAAGGCTAAAAGCAAAAGATCGCTTAAGGCCGCCACTTGAGGCGATTTTCCACAAACCCCAAACAAGTGGCAGCCAGATCCGTTTTGAGCTTGCTCACATTGTCGGCAAAACATTTTAACGCTCCCAAAATATCTGGGCCTGGGCAGAGCGCGATCAGACCCAGGTTTTCAAGGTTGTTGAGTCTCCAAGTCAGCTAACCTTGAGTTGGTTGGACAATTGCCATTGTAATTCGGCAAAATAATTTTACAGCCATCAAAATAATCAATTTGAGCTTTTCCTAATGAAAATTATTGCGTAAAATCTAAGTCTATTAATAATTTTAGAGCTGAAAAACTGGTCAAGCCTTGATCTTAATCAATGTATCTTGTGTTTTTGCCGGATATAATTTTGATAAGTTGAGGCCTCAGAGGCTTTGAGGAGCTGGAGAGATCAGGCAAAAATGTTGAGCTGAAAATGTCGGCCTTTAAAGGCCGAGTTGGATAGGTTTGCCCAAATTTCGCTCTCCACCCGCGTTTCCAGTCAGAATTTCAATTCAACACCATTCATGGAGTAAAAATTTACTGGTTTATTGACCGAGCCTCCGAATTAGTCCAGGCTTAAGGCCTTGGCTGAATTTGATTGATTGACCGCGAGGGGCCAAGACTTTTAGGGAGATGAATCGGGCCCTATTTTTGGTGAGCGTCCCGCTTGAGCCAGGGGCCTGGCTTAAGATGGGCTGGGCAAAATATATTGATTGAGCTTTAAGATTGAGTTGAGCTTTCGCGGGGGAGGGAAGGGGTCTGGCCAGGCCAAAGGCCGCCGGAGAAGAGGACGGCCTTTGGCGGAGGGCAGATCAGCGCAAGTGGCGGTTTTTGTCCATGTCCATCCACAGGCCGAAAAGAAAGGATTGAAGCCCCCCGGTAAAAGAGAAAAGGGTCAGGATCAGGGAAATCTCCGGCATTTGGCCCTGGGTGGGCCACAGATAGAGGATCCGCAGGAAGAAGAGAAACGCCATTCCCATTAATAACGCCCCAAAGCCCAGGAAAAGAACCAACGGGTGGGCGTCGCGGATGACATATTTTTTCCAGAGCCGCCACATGAACATGCGGACCAACAGCCGGCTGATGGGCCAGAGAACCTGACGGGCCTTGAAGCCTGAGGTTTCCCCGATGTTGTATACTGGCCGAATGGGGACATCGCGGACCTTCATGGACTCCACGTTGAGCCGAACCAGAATGTCGTTGGGCTGGCCATAACGCTTGTACATTTTGTCCCAGTCAATGGCTTTGAGGGCTTTGAGGCTGATGACCGTGTAACCGGTCTGGGAGTCGGCGATGTGCCAATAGCCAGAGGCGATTTTGGTCAGAAAAGACAAGGTGGCGTTGCCGAAAAACCGGACCTTGGGGATCAGATGGTAAGCTTCCTCATAGACCAGGCGGTTGCCTTTGGAGTAGTCCACTCCTTCCTCGGCTACCAAATCGCACAGAGCCGGTAGATCCCGGGGGTCCATCTGGCCGTCCCCGGCCATGACCACGGCCATGTCGATCTCATGGTCTCGAGCCCACTTGTAGCCCGTGGCGATGGCCCCGCCCACGCCCTGGTTAATCTCATGGCGTAGCAGGACCACGCGCGGGTCCTGGGTGGCCAAGCGCTCGACTTCCTGAACAGTGTTGTCTCGGCTCTGGTCATCAATGATCGCGATGTGGTCCACAAAATCAGGCATGGTCTCGACCACCAGATGGATAAGTTTTTCCTCATTGTAGGCCGGAACCACGGCGCAAAGCGATTTGCCCTTGTACATGTCTTTAACCCTCGTCAGCCAAAGATGGCGTTATTTTTTCAGGCGCAGTCGGATTAAAAGAGCCCCGTTGGTCGTGGGAACCCCATAACCAGCGGCCCTCAAAGTCAATCCTGGGTGTGAGCCTGGCTTGATGGTCAACCTCAGGCCACGGTCGTCCAGGGTCTTGATCATGGGTTGGCAGCCATACTTCAGGTCTTTGGGGGTGACGTCCACTGTGGTCAGGAGATCGTCGCCCCGGCGGTTAAAATCAGGATCTGGGAGGATGTTTAACGTGAGGGCCAGATCCGTGGGCTTCTGGCCAAGGCCCGCCGGCGGGCCTTGGCCTTTCAAGGTTATTTTCTGACCCTGGATCGCCCCCTGGGGAATGAGGACCAGGGTCTTGACCGGCCCGACCGGGGTGTTGAGGGCCACAGTCTTTTCAGCCCCGTAAACGGCCTCCCTTAAACTGATGGCCAAGGTTACGGTCACTGGGGCGGTTCGGATCCTGGGGCCGGGCTTTTGGCCAAAACCGGAGAAAAAATCTTGCCAGACCTGGGGGTCCCGATTGGGGCCGGTTTTTTTAGCCAGGATTCTTTTAAGTTCCTCCTCGGCGTCAGGGAGACCAAACTCCTTGAATAAGTCGGCCACCTCAAAGCCCTGGAAAATGTCCCGCTCCCCGTACTCAGAGCTGAACTTGTCCGGGCCAAGTTGATCATAGCTCCTTCTTTTGATCGGGTCGCTTAAAACCGCGTAGGCCTCGGATATCGCCTTGAAGCGCTCCTCCGCCAGGGGCGAGCCGGGGTTGCGGTCCGGGTGCCAGGCGATGGCTAGCTGGCGATAGGCCTTTTTGAGGTCAACCGCGGAGGCGGAACTCTCCACGCCCAGAACCCGGTAATAGTCCAACTTGGGTTTCAAGCCTAAAACCTCAAGATCGAGGGCCCGTTAATCCGAGTCGGGCTGTTCTGGACCGCCCCGGTCGTCTACTCGCTCTGTTCTCTTTTCTGGTTGGCTCTGACCCAGCCCGGCCCGTTCCCGGGCCGCCTGGGCCAGAGCCATCAGACGCTCGGCCAGCTCCTCAGGTTTTTTCTGGGACAACAGCGTCAGGCCGCTTTCCTCAGGAGCCTGGCTGCCCAGGTAAAGGTGCCCCTGACCGACTAACCGGGAGGAAAAGCTGTAACGTGGCTCGACCCGGCAGAGCTCGCTGGTGGTTATGGTCTCTTCCCGGCCCAGGCCCCACCACGAGCTGGCCTGGATTTTCTCCTGGCTGAGGCTGTATGATACACTCAGTCGATGGACAATCAGGCAGATCATGGCCGCGGATAGAAGAATCCAAGCCCAGGCCCGGCCCGGGGTGTGTCGGCCCAGAGCCAGGACGACCGGGCCCATCAAAGCCCCCACAAACAGGTACCAGGCCCCGAAAAGTGAGGGGGTCAGGCGTTTGGGGGGAAAGGGGCCCGGGTTGGGGGCGGCTTTTTCTGTTTTATTATTGGTCTCGCGCAATGTTGGCAGGCCCCTCGCGGGTCGCGCCCCCAATAGTTCCGGGGGGAAAAGGGAAAATTCTCTTGAGGTCAGCCGTTAGGAATCACTCTGGTCAAAAATCATCGCGGCCCTGGGCTTGGTTGGTGGTCGGGGCCCTAGCCCTCGCTCTACTGTTCTTAGTCTGGGAGGCGCCTGGCTCCCCGGCCCTGGGGAAAGTTAAACAGAAGACTATGAAGCCAGCCAAGCCCGAGCCCGAACCCAAGGAGCCCTCCGCCCAGGTTGGCGAGGTCCTCATCAAGCTCGTTGGTCCCCAGGGGCTGACTCAAGTTGACGGCCTTGATCCTCAGGCGGACGAGTTTATCCTCTCCCTGCGCCAGAGTTTTAAGCTCCGGATTCTGGCTATCTACGCCGAGCCGATCAGCTACACGCATTTCTCTCAGGGTCTGGCCAATCATCAGGGCCGGCTTATTCCCCGGCTGGCCCTCATTTCGGTCACCACGCGCATGGACAAAAAGAGCTATGACCCCAAACAGGTGAAGAAAGAGAAAAGTCGTTTCCGCGAGTTGTTCAGCCTAGCGGTCAACACCAGGCCTCTGGCCTGGCTTTTTGGGCGTAGGGCTAATAAAAAGCTTAAAGAGAAGCTCGGCCTGGACTTGGGATTCTCCTACACAACCGGGGATGAGACGCGTCGCTTTGACGAAAGGGACCGCTCAGTCTCCTTTTCGGTCCCGGCCACCATGGAATTTTTTGGGGTCAGGTCCAACTTCTTTGTTACCTCCTCGGCCTTGAACGTGGCCGATAAAATAGTTTTCCTGTCCTGGATTGAGCCAAGCCCGTCCCCAGAAGGGATGGAGTTGGTCCGTGCCGCGAGCCTGGAATGGTTGTTTCAAATGGCCCAGTTAAATGGCGAGAGCCTCCAACCCCTTGAGGAGGAAACAGAATCGTGAGGCTGGCGGCTCAGCCTAAATCACCTTGTCGCCGGGTCGCTCCAGCTCAAAGGCGTCATGCAGGGCCCGCACGGCCAGTTCCCCGTACTTTTTGTCGATTACGCAACTGATCTTGATCTCCGAGGTGGAGATCATGGAAAGATTGATGTTTTCCTTGGCCAGGGCCTGGAACATCAGGGCGGCCACCCCAGCGTGGTTGCGCATGCCCACTCCCACCAGGGAGACTTTGGCGATATTTTGCTCTCCCACCACGGACTTGGCCCCGATCTCGTGACTGACCGCCTCCATCAGTTCCATGGTCTTGGCGTAATCAGGAAGAGGCACCGTGAAAGAGAAGTCGGTCATTTTCTCGACCGCGGGCTCGGGGTTGTGGGAGCGGTTTTGGATGATCATGTCCACCACGATGCCAGCCTTGGCCACCACATTAAGGATGCTGGCGGCTACCCCAGGTTGATCCGGGACCTGTAACAGGGTTACCCTGGCCTCGTTGACAGACAGGGTAACCCCCCGCACCGGTGTTTTTTCCATATCGCTGTCCTCCTGGCAGATGAGGGTGCCAACAGCCTGGGAATGGGCGTGGCGAACGTGGATCTTGACCCCATAGTTCATGGCCAGCTCCACGCTGCGGATCTCCATGACTTTGGCCCCCAAAGAGGCCAGCTCCATCATTTCCTCGTAACTGATCCGGTCCATTTTGCGGGCTTTGTCACAGATATTAGGATCAGTGGTATAAATTCCATCAACATCGGTGTAGATTTCGCACAGTTCGGCCTTAAGCCCGATGGACAAGGCCACCGCCGTGGTGTCCGAGCCGCCCCGGCCCAAGGTGGTCAAATCCCCGTGCCGGTTGACTCCCTGAAAACCGGCCACGGCCACAATCCGCCCCTTGGCCAGCTCCGTGCGAATCCGGGCCGGGTCCAGGTCAGTGACTCGGGCTCGGCCATGCTGATCATCGGTCTTGATGCCAGCCTGAAATCCCAGAAAAGATTTGACTTTCTCGCCAAATTCCTGGCAGGCCAGCGCGAAAAGCCCTATGGAAACTTGTTCGCCCGTGGCCAGGATATTATCCAGCTCTCGGGGGGAAGGGTCGGGGGTGACGCTGTGAGCCAGCTTGAGCAGACGGTCGGTCTCACCTTTCATGGCTGACAGAACGACCACCACCTCGTGGCCTTCGTTTTTGGCGGTGATCGCTCTCTTAGCCACCCCTCGGATCAAGTCTATGGTGGCCACTGAGCTCCCGCCGTACTTCTGAATAATCCTCATGTCCTTTTTCCCGTGAAAAATATTGTTTAATCGGGCCCGGGCTCTGGGGGCCAAGGCAACTCGCGGGCTCATCAGGTTAGCCGAGAGAGCTCAGCGGCCTCCCGCGAGTTAAAGGAGCCAGAGCTCAAAGTCAGGAAAAGGTCAAAAACGTTTCTTTGCCCCTGGGCTTTATCCAGGGCTTGGCCAGGGATTGGAGCCCAGTTAAAGGGCAGACCCTAAAAAACCAGTCAAAATCAGCCCAGAATGGGTAATTGAGGTTAATGGCCAGGATATTTTGAAAAAATAAGAATTTGTCTCAAATTAAAATGGCGAGAAAGCCAGGTAAAAAAACAAAAATTCACCATAAAAAAAATCCCAGACCAGCCAAGATAGCCGGGGGCGAGCGATGACCGAAAATCAAGGCCAGAAGAGGCTTTATAAAGGCGCGAGGTAACTATAGTCCATTTGGCCTAAAAATTAAAGAATTTCCCCGAGAGCCCCAGGGGCGGGCTGGTCTAGAGCTCGTCTTCTTACTGCCAGAGGCTTGAGGGCGCGAAGGCTTTTCTTGGCTTAATCCACTTATAGCAATGAGCTTCCAGGTCTTCAGTGAGATACCCAGTTCCAAGGGACGTTTGGATCTCGGAGGGGAGCTACCTGGTCAGATCTATTTGATTCTTGAGCTCAAATATCGGGGCAAACCCGTTCAAAAATTGGCAGACAAACAAAATAAGATATTGGCGAATGTGGCCAGAAAATCCTTGTCCAGGGTGGCAAGGTATGAAAGTTTAGCCAAAATAGTTTCAAAGAATCTTGATACTAATAAAATCAAGCTAATATTATCAGAATTAAGTGACGATGAGTCAACTGAGACTAAAGAGAATTACTTGCTGGCCCAGTTCGCCTTGAAATCATTCCCAGACAAGGACATCAACGACGCTCTGGCCGCAACGGTTCTGGAAAAGCTCCCTCGCGACAGACTTGAGAAAGAGTTACTCAATTTAGGCGTTAAGATAGACCTGCCCCAAAAGACCGAGGACCTATCCGACGAGCGTAATTGACCCGGTTTTAACCAAGGTCGCCCAGGAGGCCTTGAGGGACATAACCCCAAAAGACTATCATGGCTCCTTCAGGCTTAAAGCTAAAGGATTTATTGACCTGGGCCTGGCCATTTATGCTGATGGCTCCACAGTCAAGGCGTTGTTTGGCTCGGAAATCCCCAAAGGTTAAGGGCTCCCAACCCAAAGCGTCAGAAGCCTGTTAAACTCTAATCCCTCGCCATTAAGACGCTCTTGCCTCACCAGTTTAGGTCGCGGGCTGTCATAGCCGCCTCCGGGCGTGAGGTTTAGTCTCGAAAAAATTATTCCTTAAAGCGTTAGCGGCTTTATAATTTGAGCCGCTGGAAGGGCCTATGGTTTAGAAGCCCTTGCTAAAAAGTCGGTTTTTTGAAAAATTATTTAGGTAACATATTGAATTAGCTATTTTTATCCGAGGCCAGATTTTAAAAACCAAGTTTTGGAAAACGTTGGGTTTGCTTTTCAAAGTGATATTGTTGAAAAGGTAAAATTTATATATTATTTATGAAAAACAAAAAAATATTATGTACTCATAGCTAAGAGCCAAAATGGAAAATGGCGCGCCCACCTGGAAAATCGGTTTTATTGTCAACCCGGCGACGGTTGTCTTGGTTGTCGTCTTAGCCCAAATTTAATTTTACCGTGAAACTCATCGTAATTAGCCGAAATCACGGCAAAAAGAAATCTGAGTTTCATGACACGGGGGTGAGGGCGTCCCCTCATGAGCATTTAGAGTCAATTTACCTGGGGGCGCGAGAATTAGGCCGCTGACCGCCGACTATTTCAGGCTTCCCGAAGAGTTTTTTTCGGCGGGGCTTTTCAAGCCTCTGAGCCCGGGATGAAGAACAAGATAATAAACCAGGTAAAAGCCCAGGAAAATCAAGGCGTTGACTGAGTCGCCCCAGAAGACGGCCCGGTAGTTGTCGGCTAACTCGGCGATGAGGCCAAAGGTTATTGAGCCCACGCCAAAGCCAATGTCCAGGGAGTTAAAAAGCGAGGAGGCCACGGCCGTTCGGAGCTCCGGTCGGGAGGAGGTGAAGGCCAGGGCCTGGACGCAGGGAAAAAGGGTGCCAGTCGCCAGGCCCCACATGACCGAGGCGACCAGGACTGTGGCCAGGCTTTGGAATTGGGTGATGACCAGGAGGGCGGCGACACTCAGGCCAATGGCCGGGGCGATGACCACTCGGTGGCCAAAACGGTCCTGCAAGGGCCCGGAGAAGATTCGGGACAGGATTATTCCAACCGTGGAAAACCCAAAAAACTGGCCACTATAGGGCAGGCCTATCTCCTTACAGTACAGGGCCAGATAGACGGCCACCGCGCTGACGGTAATCCCCAGCAGAAACATCAGGGTTGAGGGGGCCAAAGCCGCCAGGGAGATGATGACCAGCTTGGGTTTGCGGCCAGCGGGTGGAGCGGGGAGGCGAACATCCGGTAGAAACACGGTCCAGATGAGCCCTAGGGCGTAGAAACTGCCAACTGTCAGAAACAGAGCCAAAAAACCCATGTTTTCCATGAGCCAGATGCCGACGGAAGGGCCCACCGCCAAGGTCAGGATGACTCCCAGGCCCAGAAAGCCCAAGCCCTGGGCCATCCGGTTAACCGGGATGATCTGGGCGGCCACGGAGGTTACCAGAGTTGAGGTCAGCCCGAACCCCAGACCGTGAAAAAAGCGGGCTAGGGAGGCGGAAAAGGCGGTCAGAGCCAGATAATAACCAGCCACCGCCAAAGCGCAGATGAAAAGGCCGACCCGGATGATGATTAGGGGCCGAAAGTACAGAACCAGGCGCGGGGCAGAGGAGCGGGCCAGGATGGCTGAGATGATGAAGACGCTGAAGATTTGGCCTATGGTGTCCCGAGAGTGTCCGTGGCTCTCCAGGAACAAGGTCAAAGTCGGCAGCAGGGTGTCAAAACCCAGGAAAATAAAGATGTTCAGGATCGTCAGAACTTTGAACGGCAAGGTCCAAAGCGTGCCATTCTTAGGGGAAGTTATTGGAGTCATGATTTTTATAATAGCTGTGTGATAAAGTCACAGTAAGAAAACATTAATATTGAAAAAAAAAGGAATAAATGGCGCTATAAAAAAAGACGCTTTCGCCAAAACCCTAGTTCAAAAAATTATGCCTAAAATGAAATTAGTAATTTCAATATGTTACCAAGCATAATTCATGAAAGAACGCCTTTTTGCGATGGCATCAGAAAAAAATAAAAAGGCGCGGACGCGGGATTACGATTTCAGGGGGGAGAAGGAGCCCACACTCTGATAAATCCAAATTGGCCATTTTACACGTATTCCAGCAAAAAGGCGAACTGTCTGAAAAAGGTAAAAGGTCCAGCGATTTTTGCTCGCCAGAACTCGCCCCCAAGCTCTGGCTATCGGCTGGAACCCGGGGCTATTGGACAAATTATGTTGGGCCACAAAAGGGGTAGGACAGAAATAAATATAATTAAATATTCCAATTTAATATGAAAAAGTAAGCTTATTTTTTTTTAAAAAATATATTGGAACATAAAATTAGTTTAAGAATTTTTGCGAACAAACACAAAATATCAGGGTGTTCATTTTTTTCGGACTGGGGTCTCCAAAATCGGCAGCCTGGTCAACGAAAATCGGAATTGCCATCATTCTGAATAGAGTTTACACAGGGAGATAATTTCATCATCGGCGGCGGCCCCAGTGTGGGCTGATAACCCTAAGGGAATTATCAGCTTTTGAATTTCCCCGGTCATGGGTTTGACGAAAAAATGACCTGGTTCCAAGTTGGCGATGACCCCTTTAACTCCAAGATAGGTCTCGGCGGTTTGGATGGAGATTGGGGACGATAGTTTCCCAAAAAATTGGGTTGAGCAGTTGCCAGGGACTTGGTTGTGCACGCTTTTGGGCTCTTGAGAGGCCAGGACAAAACCTAAGCCGTACTTTCTGGCTTGGCTGGCGAAGCGAATCAGAGCCCCTTTGGCTAGGGAAGGATTCACGGTTGGAACGAAGTCTTTGGCCTCATCAATGACTAATAGCCCCTGAAGATTAGCTTTGGGATGTTTTTTGCCCCAGGCGAAATAAGACTGAGCCAGTTGGCTGACAAAGATTTGTTGGGACTCAACCGAGCCCAGGCCTGAGAGATTAAAAACCGAGATGGACCTCTGTTTGTCCCCAGGATCCAGAATAGCTTCAATAGTGGTGATAGGGCCTTCTTTATAAAGAGGATTGGTTATTTTAAGAGCCTGAAGCGAGTTAACTAATTTTTGGGCTTTGGTCGCGGAATTATTAAAGATATCCGCGGTCCGGGCTGGCAGGTTGCTTAAAAAATTGATCAGGTGCCCTAAATCGGAGACTCTGTTTTGGACCAGGTCTTCAATGGCTAATCTCAGCAAGGCTTTTTCCACGCCATCTTTTATTTTGATGACCTCAGCCAGAGAATCGGCGGCAATATCTATATTGGAGGTCAAATCCTCATCAGGAGCGACGCCAGAAAAATCTGGCAGATTAGTCAAGAGAATCGGGCGCCCATTGGTGAGACCAGGGGTATAAATTTTAAAAGCCGTATTAGCGAAATAATCCTTTTCCTTGGCAAATTCCTCTGGCCCCCAATTGGCCGGATAGATGGGCCATTTTTGGCCAAGACGGACCAGATCATTTCCCACGTCCACGATAATGGCCGAAATGCCTTGCAAGGCGGCTTCCTCAACCAAGCGACGTAGGGTCACAGTTTTGCCGGAGCCGGAGCCACCAAAAATGATAGTGTGCCTGGTGAGATCGTTTAAATCCAGGTAAAATTTTTCAGTGGGCTGAGCTTCAAGCTTACCCATATAGATTTTTTCGGAGGCGACCTTAGCGACCGGAGTTGGCTCTGAGGTCGGGGTAAGAGGGGTTATCGGGGGGGTTGGGGTAACGGAGGTTGACCTGGAGTTGACCGGCTCAGGGTCAGGCTCGTTAGAAGGTGAGAGGCCTTCAAGCAAGAACTTCAGCTCAGGGCGAAGAAACTCATTTTTTTGGGTGGGCTTGTTGGCCTTGGCCCAGGGGATCCACTTGTGCGGAAACTTTTTGGACACTGCCCAAAGGGCGGCCAGATGCCTGACGCTCGACTCATCAGGTTGGAGCCACTGGCCTTTCTGAACCTCAAAATCTTTAATCGTCTTTAAAGTCTTGTCGCCTTTTAAATTTTGCCGATCAAAACGAATTATGGTCAGGCGCTTATGGGGCGATTTGCGGTCCAGGCCAATTGATTTCATGGCTTGTTCCAGGCGATTAATGAAAGCGCGGTTATTGGTGAGCAAAAGAGCCCGGACGCCTAGATAGAGGTCGGTTTTTTGGCCCTGGGCGTGCTCAAGATGGAGTTGGAAATGAACCGAAGGAAAGGTTTTCAGAGACTGATTGGGCGGGAATTCCACGGAGATATAAGTGTTCTCCGGCAAGCTGTCCTCTATCTCGTAGCAAAAATATCTGGCGAAAGTCAGAAGAGCCTCTGGCCAGAGATTTTTTTCCGCCTCTAAGTCCTTCCAGTCGGCGATTATAGTGTCTTTATAACAACTGTCATAAAATAAGTTCAGCTCTTCGTCAGTGCCAGAGGGAGGAGGTAGGGTTACAACGTTGGTGACGACCTCGCTTTCAACACTGGCCTCGAAGACAACGCCTTTACTGACACACTCAGTTTGATGCTTTCGGCAGGCTTGTAAAAATTTTCTCGGGATGGTGTTAAGCTGGGATGAAATATAACCGTCAGGAAACGGCCAAGTGGGATATGGAGGCATAAAATCGTTTTTTTGAAAAGCCGGCGTCAGCCGACTTTTTACCAGTAGCTCTAAGGCGGTTTTATCAGTTAGAGGGGAAAGAAGATATCGGTTGGGAAATCTGTCCATAGCCGACTTGTAGGCGTCTGTGTCCAATTTTTCCCAAGTGCGGTTTAAGCAAGACAGGACAGTCAGGCAACGGCTGTTGAAGACCACCAAGCTGGCCAGGCTATCGCAAAAACCATTGATGGCTATTTCAGGACTAGGGCCATTTTGGACCACATAATTTAAGATGTTGTCAATTTGATCGATGGCGAGGACGGTGGCCCTCTGGCCCAAACTCATCAGCCAGGTCAGGCCCCGGATAATCTTGTCCGGGGAGGGGCTTGGGGCGGTAAGACCATAGGCGGACAAATTAGTTATGGCGTTCTGGCCCAGAAGCCAATTATAACCAATTTCCGATAGACTGAGATCTTGGGAGGTGGAAAGTAAAAATGCCCGGACTATGTTGGCGTGTTTAGGGGCATTGGCTGGATCCAAATTTTTGAGGTAAGCGGCGATTTTTTGGGAATTTTTTATTAATTTGTCAGAAGGCACTTTGGTGAATATTTTTGCCTTATTTTCCTCAGAGCCAGCAAGTTTAAAGATCTGGCCAAGTATTTTGAGCGCCTGGGTCCAGCCATCGCCGAGTGGGGCTCGAAGGGAATCCAGAAAATGCTCCAGCGCTTGAGGCCAAAACTCATTGGCGTTGGCTAAATTGACATAGATAAAATAGGCCCCACGAGTTTGAGTTTCTCGCCGTAAGGCAGACAGTAAATGGGTTTTGCCTGAGCCAGCGTCGCCACTAAAGCAAAAACCCATGGGGGAGCCGGGTTTGGGGCTGTTGATCAGACGGGTAAGGGCCGCGGTGACATTAAGCCGCTCCTCGCGGTGGATTTCGGGCACATCAATGATCTCGTTTGACCAAATTTGCTCGTAGATCACGACACTGTCAAAGTCGGCCTGTTTGAAAACCTCAAGCTCATTGATCTGATCGGCCATTATCTGAACCTTACTTCAAATAAATCAGATGAAAAGGGCTTCTGGCCACCCAGAGAGCCGCCTCTTTATCCGCTTGGGTCACTTGACTTGGGTCATCGCCTAGGCTACTTAAAACCAAAAACCGCTCTTTTTGGAGCCGCAAAAGGGCCGAGTCCAAGGCCTCGCGGGCTAGGTCAGCCAATATGGGTCGCAGCTCGGCCAGCCGGATAGCCCGCCCTTCTCGATGATGTTCCTGAATAAAAGCCAAAAGGCCCGCCTTGACTCGGGGGGTGGGATCGACTGGCTCTGGGTTAACAGGGGCCGGGGAGCTTAAAAAGATATCCGCGAGGCTAAGGCTCTTATTTTTTAAGAATCGGGCCAAATGGGTTAAAAATTGACCGAATATGTCCGCGCCCGCGTAGGTGCGGGCGTTAACCGGGTCTGTCAGGTTCTCCCCCAGGTATTGCCAGCCTTTCTCGGTCAACTCAATCCGCAGGGCCGGAGGGTTTTTGGCGGGCCGGTCCTCGCGTTTTTGTTTGTATTGAGAGATCAGGCCCTGGCTGACTAAGATTTTCCGGTCCGGGGCTCCCAGTTCGGGTTTGAGCTCCTTATACCAGCCAACGCTGTCGTTTAAGGCCAGTCGCCAGAGAAACAAAAGGGCCAGGGGTCTGACTTTATCCATGATAGGCGCCTTAGAGATAAAAATGAGTTTATCTGACTATACCTGAATTGATTATTTATTTAAAGGCTTTTTGGCGATGGGGGCCAGGATTCCCTGAGTGGCTCGCAGGAGATCCTGTGGTCTCAGCAGAAACATCAGTCCCCTGGCCCCGGCGTTGATGGCTATTTTGTCCTTGGTCATGATGGCCTCATCCAGGTAAACCGGAAAGTCTTTCAGGCCACCCAGGGGTGAGCAACCCCCGCGAAGATAGCCGGTCAGGGCCGTTAATTCCTTAACCGTGGTCAGGGCCACGCTTTTGTCGCCAGTGGCCTTGGCCAAGGCTTTGAGGTCCAGCTCTTCCGCCGCCGGGAGGCAGGCTTCCAGCAAGCCATGTCGGTCCCCGCGCAACAAAAGGGTCTTGTAGACAATGTCTTGAGGCAGATTTAATGAATCAGCCGCCTCGACAGCTGAGAGTAGGGGGCCCGGCTCATAGGGCACAAGCTCATAAGTCAGGCCCAGGCTCTCCAGGCGTCGGGCGGCTTGGGTTTTTTTCAGGGTCTTTTGGCCCATAGGCGGGACTTAGACAACCTTTTTAATGGCCTCGGCGATGGCTTTGCCCAGCTCGCGGACCGGGCCCAGATCCTTTTCCAGGGGCACAAAGCGGTAACGAACCTCAGGATGGGGCAGCTCATAGCCCATGGTCTTGAGCTCCGCCTGAACCAGTTTGGGGGCTTCCCCACTCCAACCGTAGGAGCCAAAGGCCCCGCCGATCTTATTCTGGAACTTCAGGCCCTTGGCGTAGTGGAGGAAGTCCGCCACCGAGGGGAACATCTGGTTATTGATGGTCGGGGAGCCGACTATGATGGCCGCGGCCTCATAACACTCGGTGACGACCTGGCTACGGTGAGTGTTTTTCAGGCTCTGATATCTGGTCTCCACCCCGAGCGTGGAGAGGCTGTCAGTCAGTTCCCGAGCCATGAACTCGGTTGAGTGCCACATGGTGTCAAAAACAATGACGGCCTTGTTTTTGGGCTTCTGCTGCACCCACTGACTGTAGAGCTCCAGGATCCGGCCTGGATTTTTGCGCCAGATGAGCCCGTGGTCAGGGCAGATGATTTTGGTTTGGGCGACCAGGCCCGAGGAGACGGCTTTCTCCAGGATCTTGCCGATGGGGGCCGCGTAAAGAGTCAGGATGTTGGCGAAGTAGTTCAGGGCCAGCGGGCCCCAGACATCCTCGCCTAACTGGTCGTCAAACCTCTGGGGCGAGGCCAGATGAAGGCCAAAGCCGTCCTGGGAGAAGAGCACGCCCACGTTCGGCAGGAAACTGAACATGCTGTCCGGCCAGTGGATCATGCGCGTCTCCACAAATTGGAGCTCCTGTTTGCCGAGGGAGAGCTTATCGGAAACTTCTTTGAGATTCAGGCCCGCGCCCTGGAATTGAGCGGCCAGGTTCTGAACTCCCAGCTTGGAGGCGTAGACGGGCTTGTCCAGGCCGATGACCTTCATAATCTCTGGGATGCCCCCGGAGTGGTCCATTTCAGCGTGGTTGGAGACGACCTGGTCGATCTTTTTGGGATCAACGATTTTGGCCACCCGACTTAAAAGCTCTTCCTCAAAACCATGCTTGACTGAGTCGATGAGGGTTATCTTGTCATCAACAATCAGATAAGCGTTGTAAGTGCTGCCCTTGGGGGTTAAATAGCCATGAAAATCACGGATATCGTAATCAACAGCCCCTACCCAATAAATGTTATCAAGAATCTTGATCGGTTCCATATCAAAAAAACCTCAAAACACAAAAAATGTTAAAAAAATAGAAGGTAAACACGAGAGAGCGGAAATACGCGGAACAAAACATTAAATATAAAACCACCAGACAAAAAAAAATATCTTGGCGACCTGAGAACAAGTCGCCAAGGCGGGCCACAATAAAAATTAAGGCCGAAGGGGTGAGCGAACTTGGAAGCGAAAAGGGTTAAATCTGTTTGGAGTAGACCCTGGCCAGTTTACGGATATGACTGGCTTCCTCAAAGATGAGCTTGTCCACTTCAAGGCGGTCGGCTTGCTCTCCCACAGCGGCCTTCAACTCCACAAAGAAAATCACGGTGTCTTTCTCGAAGTTGATGGCCAGCTTCAAGGCTTCCCGGGCGGTCTTGACCGTGGCCAAGGCCTCGGCCACCGCTCCCGGCTTTTGGCGGAAGACGTGGAGATCGGCCATCATTTTCAGATAGGCGTCGGTCTCGTTTTCAGGATCAAAGACCGTGGGGCCTTGATCTTTGACGCTGGCGAGGAAGTCAATGAAGAGGGACTTGTGGGTCTTTTCCTCCTCGGCCAGAGCCCGAAAAAGATCGGCCACCGGGCCAGACCCAATTATTTCTGCGGCTTTTTGGTAAAACTCCAAGCCGTTTTCCTCAATTGAGATGGCTATCTTAAAAGCTTCGGCCGCGTTAAAGGGATAGATCATAGAAACCTCCAGGGACCAAACCCGATTTGGTCGCCTGAGATAACGGAGCTCAGAGCCGTCTCGGGATCAATCCTTTTCCTGAAACTGGTCCTTACCGGCTCCGCAGACAGGGCAAACCCAATCATCGGGGATCTTGGCGAAAAGAACACCGGTGGCCACGCCGTTGTCCGGATCCCCTTGAGCCGGATCGTAGATGTAACCACAGACGATACAAATATGCTTAGTCATAGCTAACTCCATAATTTTTGGTTGAATCGGCCCTGGACGGCCCCGCGGCTCAGGCCAAGCCAATTATTATTGAAAAAACGAAACAACGATCAGAGAAACACCCTGAGGACGGAATTCTTTTCGCTGGATCTTAACCGCAAACCTGACCTTAACATTTTTCACTGGAAATGGGAAACCCATTTACTGTAATGAATTCAGTCAAAAAAACAATAAAGGAAAAAAAGAATAAAACAATTTTACTGAGAAATAGAAAAAATAAAATAAAATATTTAAGCCTGGGCTAAAATTTATGAAGGCGTCGCGAAAATCAAGTTTTGATAAAATTGTTCTTTCTTAACTAAGGCTGAAAATTATTTTCGCGAAAGTCTCAGTATTAAGCTCTAACTAAAAATAGTTTTAATTAAATAAGCCAAATTTCCTGAACGAGCGAGTTTCAGTTCAATGTAATTTAACCACCAAGTTAATACTTCAAATTTTCCCCTAAAGCTCGGATTCGGCCCAATAGATTGGCTAGGGGCAGCTGGCTTATTATTGGAACGAATTGGCCAAATATGACTTATAAAAAAATTTAAAAAACTAGACAAAAATAAGTCTAAATTGATTGAAAGCTCTTTTAAATTTAGAACCCAGGCCCGACCGACTGAATAGGCCTCAACCCTCCTGAGCCAAAAAAAACCTCAAGCCAAGACAAGGGGCGAAATAATCGCCCCAATCCCGTCTCTCAACCAGCCCTTTAAGCCAACTCAATTAGGCCGGCCTAGCCTGGTGGATATTTGAGAAGTCATGACTAAAGAAGTTTAAGCCAGAACCCTGGATAAAACAAGAAAGATTTGTCAAAAGGAAAAAAATTGACGGAAAGTCGGGTCAACCGGTTTTTTCGGGGCGAGAGGCGGCCGTAGGGTCTTTTATTTTATCATTTTTAATATTTATAAAATTATAAATATTAAAATATAAACATAATTTTAGCCCTATGGCTTTTTAATCTTGACCGGTTGGCGGGTAGAGGTTAAAATGAAGGCTCGGAAAATCCCAGAAGCGCTGGCAGGCGGCTAAATAATTTCTTAATAATCAGCTGGCTCCTGAGGAAGTCTGGCCGGTTAAGGGGGAGCGGTGGAGGAAAAAGAGCGAAAATTGGTGGTCGGTTTGGGCAATCCTGGGCCCAAATATCAAAATACCCGCCATAACGCTGGTTTTATGGCCTTGGCTCTCTTCGCCGAAAAACAAGGCCTGGAAAATCCCTCGGTCAGTGGCCAGAGTTTGCTCTCTTTTGGAAAAGTGGCGGGTCAGAAAGTAGTTCTGGCCTGGCCTCAGGCCTTTATGAACAACTCCGGCCCGCCCACCCGGAAGGTTTTGGATTATTATAAAATCAACCCCTCAAATATGTTGGTGGTACACGACGAGATGGATGTGCCCCTGGGGCGGCTGAAGTTTTCCCGGGGGGGAGGCAGCGCCGGGCATCGGGGCCTGGAATCGCTTCTGGAAGTGATCCCCGCCGAATTTGACCGGCTGCGTTTTGGCGTCGGTCGTCCGCCCAAGACGGCCATCCTGGCCAAAACCATGGATTATGTCCTGGCTCCGTTTAACTCCTTGGAAATTGAGCTGTTGGATAAGACTCTCATTTGGGCCGCCGACCTGATCCGCGTTTGGGTCACCATGGGGTTGGCCAAGGCCCAGATGTTAGGCAATCGAGCTGAGCCAGCCCAGCCTAAAAAACCCAAACCCAAGCCAGACTCCCAAGCCTCGCCGGCCACCGCTGGCTCTGACCAGACCCTCGCCCCACCCCAGGAGCCGACTCTGGAGCCTTGAGCCTACGGTCAATCTTTAAACCAGGCTCTCCCACCCGGTCAGGCGGGAGCTCAGCTCGCCGTCCATCGCGGATTTCTGGACCATAAATTAGCGATCGGTCAAATTCAGGAGCCATTCTTGGGCCAGCTCCAAGCTGATCTGGACGTCCCGCGCCCCACCGATGAGCAAAGCGTTTTTCCAGATTCGGTTTCCCGCGTCCTGGAATTTGAGATGGTATTTTTTGTATCAATCTGGTTAAAAGCCTTTCGCGTCTTTTTTCGCGGATTTTCCTTAGCCTCTCGAGGTTTAATTTCGATGACCCACTCATGGCCTTGAGGTTCCTGCAGGTGAAGATTAATCTGACCGCCACCCCCTGAGAGCTCTGGCTCAAAATATTGGTCGGCCAGGACCATGGCCGAGATGAAAAACGCCTGATAGAAATAATCTTTGGCCAGCTGGATTTGGTAGGGAAAGTTGGCGATAAAACTGGCGAAAGCTGCCTGAAAACCCGACTCATCCTTTCCGCGATGACGTTTGTTAATATATTGAAATTATAAATTTTATATAGGGCATGATTTTAAAAAGCAAGTTTTTTGTGAAGTCGTCAGAGCAGGTTTCGACCGAGGAATCAAGGGTTTCCGAAGGCTTACGGAAATTTTATTAACAAATAATTTTCCCTTTGAGTTAAATTTATACTTCCCTAAATGATGGTTTGGTTAGAGATTGACTAGGGGAGAATCGAGCCAAGACAAAGAGATCCCGTCAACTATGAATTCCCTAAGGTTTTTTTATTTTTGTCAACAACAAATACTTGCGAATGAAGAGCCGATAAAAGCCTCTAACGGCCAGGTTATTCGTTAAATGAACGTCTCGGGAATGTTGAGTGTCAGCCCAGGACTCACCTTGTTTCACGCCTGTTCCGGCTTATCTACTAATGAGCTTTCAAGAGGTCAGAACTGGAGAATCCCTCTGACGTTGGTCTGGAGCCATTTTATTCAACGTAGTCTTTGAACCGTTAAGCCCAGAGCCTGACCCTGGTAATCATGGGGGTTATTTCAAACCCCACCCCTTTATCGTGGGTGAGCGGTTACAACCATTTTTTAATCCAGGGACAACCGAATTTCCTCGGGCGTGGCCACCGCGGTCCCGACTTTGCCCACCACCACGCCGGCGGCCAGGGAAGCCAGCTCCGCCCCCGCCAGCAAGTCGGCCCCGGTGGCCAGAGCGGCGGCCAACACGCCCATGACCGTGTCCCCGGCTCCGCTGACATCATAAACCGCCCGCGCCCGGGTGGGCAGGTGATGGGTCTGGCCGGTCTCGGTCAACAGGGTCATACCCTCCTCACTGCGAGTAATCAGAAGGTTTCTCAGCCCCTGGCTGGCCATGAGCTCGCGACCGGCCTTAGCTAGGCCTTCGGCGTCGGATTTGGCCAGCGCCCGGCCAGCCGCCAGCGAAAGCTCCTGGCAGTTGGGGGTCACCACGGTCGCGCCCCGATAGGGACGGTAGTCAGCTCCCTTGGGGTCAACCACGGTGGGCTTTTGGAGTTTATGGGCCTCGGCCAGGATCCAGGCGGTCATGGCCGGGCTCAACACGCCTTTGCCATAATCGGACATGGCCACCGCCCCGACCTGGGGCAGAGATTTGGTCACCTCAGCCCGGTACAGCTCCGCCAGCTCGCCAGTCAAATGGTCCGTGGACTCCTCGTCGTAGCGGACTACCTGCTGAATCCCGGCCACTAAGCGGGTTTTGACGGTGGTGGGGCGGGTCGGGTCCAGCAACAGAGCCGGCTGGAGGGGTTTTAAGGCTTGAGAGAGGAGGTTGGCCAGATCTCGTCCGGGCTGGTCGTCGCCGATGAGTCCCACCGCTAAAGCCTGAGCTCCCAGAGCGCCCAGGTTCTTGGCCACATTGCCTAGGCCCCCGGGAGTGAGAACCCGGCTTTGAACCCGGATGACCGGAACCGGGGCCTCTGGGGAAAGGCGCTCGGCCACCCCGTAGATATACCGGTCCAGCATCAGATCGCCCAGGCACAGAATCCGGGCCTGGGGAAGTTTGGCCAAGAGCTCCAGGGCCCGACTCGGCCCGACTCTTTTTTTAGCGACCATGATTTTTCCTGGTCATAGGTTGGCGCGATCCTGATTTTTCGCCTCAGGCTTTCGAGTGGCCTGATTATTAGCCAATCCGGGCGAGGGTTCCATTATTGAGGGCTAACATAAGGAGTTTCCCGGGTCAGGCATTTGGCTTCCCCAAAGTAGCCCAGAGTCTCCTGAGCCGAGGTCAGAAAGGTGGTGGTCAGTTCCACCGTGTCGTTCAAATGGTAGAAGGCCTCCCCCAGATTGTCGATTATCCCGACCCAGACCTTGGGGGCCTCCGGCTTCATGGGGACCAGGTGGGGTTTAAGGAATTCGGCCACCTGGCCCAACTCTTCCAGGGGGGCCCGGATATAGAGGGATTTGACCCGGCTTTGGAGGGCCTTTTCCAGGGGCAGCATTTCCGTGACCTTGATTTTCGGGCCGTATTTCTCCGAGCTCGGCTCCAGCTCGCCCTCCAGCCAGACCACCTTATCGACCTCCAGGCATTCCTTGCATTTGGGCATCTGGGAGTTAAAGATGACCAGCTCAATGGAGTTTTCCAGGTCCTCCAGGGTCCCGAAGGCGTAATCGTTGTCTCTTTTGTCTTTTTTCATCATGACTCGGGAGAGACTGCCGGCCATGACCACCTTTTGCTTGTGTTTGAGGGTCCGGGCCAGGTTGATGGGAATAGCCGAGAGAGTCCGGAAGGCGGCCTCATAGGGGCCCAGGGGGTGGCCGGAGAGGAATAGGCCCAGAACCTCCTTTTCCTTGAGCAGAAGGTCCTTGCGACTCATGGGCTCCACCTGGGGCCACTTGCGGGGGGCGGGTTTGTCCTCTTTCTCGGTCAAGCTGTCAAACAGCCCGCCGCCGGCTTTTTTTTTGGCCTTGGTTTTGGTGGCCTTCATGGCCTCGCCCACCGCCTCCACCATGACCTCTCGGGCGATCCCGGACTGGTCAAAGGAGCCGGAGAGAATCAGGGCCTCAATGGTCCGGCGATTGACTTTGCGGGAGTCAACCTTTTGGCAGAAGTCAAACAGATCCTGGAAAGGCCCCTCGGTCTCCCGGGTGGCCACGATGGCCTCCACCGCCCCCTGGCCTACCCCCTTGATGGCCCCCAGGCCGTAAACGATGCGACCATTCAAAACCGTGAAGGGATAATCGGAGGCGTTGATGTCCGGGGAGAGGACTGTCAGGCCCTCGCGGTTGGAGTCGTTGATGAAACGCTCAAGTTTGGCGCGGTTGGCCATTTCCGAGGTCAGCAGAGCGGCCATGAACTCGGCCGGAAAATGCTTTTTGAGCCAGGCGGTCCAATAAGTAACCACCGCGTAGGCCAGGGAGTGGGATTTATTGAAGCCATAGTGGGCGAATTTGGACATGTCCTCAAAGACCTTGTTGGCCTTTTCCCGGGAGATGCCCTTGGTCGCCGCTCCCTCCAGAAACAAGGGCTTAATCTCGGCCATGGCCGCCACGTCTTTTTTGCCCATGGCTTTGCGCAGATTGTCCGCCTGCCCCATGGTGAAGCCAGCCAGGGCTTGGGTTAAGCGCATGACCTGCTCCTGGTAGACGATGACCCCATGAGTCTCTTTTAAAATTTCGTCGGCCTGAGGCAGGAAGGAGGGAGGGGCCTTGCGACCGTGGCGAACCTCAATGTACTCGTCCACGTGGCCACCCTCCAGGGGACCGGGGCGGTGCAGGGCCAAAAGACAGGAAATGTCCTCAAGCGTTCTTGGCCCTAGGCGCACCAGAACTTTGCGAATATTGTGGCTTTCCAGCTGGAAGACCCCATTGACCTTGCCAGAGCGCAGGAGCTCAAACGTTGGCTCATCGTCAAATTCCAGCCCCTCCAGGTCCACTTGCTCGCCCTTTTTGGCCAGCAGAGCCAGGCAGTGCTTGATGAGGGTCAGGGTTTTGAGGCCGAGGAAGTCGAACTTGATCAGACCATTGGCCTCGACGGCGTTGAGCTCATATTGAGTGATGGCCTTGGTCCGCTGGCCGTCTTCCTCCGGGGACTTGGTGTCGCAGCACAGCGGCAGATACTCCCACAAGGGCTGATCGGAGATGACTACCCCTGAGGCGTGGGTGGAGGCGTGGCGGGGCAAGCCCTCCAAAAGGGTGGCGTAGCCTAAAAGTGAGCTGACCCGAGGGTCGTTTTTGGCCAGCTCGGCCAGTTTCGGCTCCTGGGCCATGGCTGAGGCGATGGTGACGTCCCCCTTGAGGGGCACCATCTTGGCGATGAGGTCCACTTCCCGGTAGTCCATGCCGAGAGCCCGGCCCACGTCCCGGATGACCGCCTTGGCCTTCATCTGACCCACGGCGACGATCTGGGCCACCCGATCGCGACCGCCATAGGCCTCGGTCACGTGCCGGATGACCTCGGCCCGACCCTCAGCGCAGAAGTCCACGTCCACGTCAGGCATGGTCTTGCGCTCCGGGTTTAAAAACCTCTCAAAAAGGAGCCCATAGCGGATGGGGTCAACATTGATGATCCCCATGGCCCAGGCCACCAGGCAGCCCGCCGCCGAGCCTCGGCCCGGGCCGACCATGATGCCGTGGTCGCGGGCCCACTTGATGAAGCCGGCCACAATGAGAAAATAACCCTGAAAGCCCATCTCGTCGATGACCTGGAGCTCATAGTCCAGTCTGGCCTGGTATTCCTCTTTTTTCGCCTCGTCCAGGCCACGGCCTCGTTTTTCCAGGGCCGCGAATCTTTCTCGCAAGCCCTCGTTGGCTTGGCGTCGCAACATCTCCTCGGTGGTCTGGCCCTCGGGGAGCTTGAGGGAAGGGTAATGGTAGGTCTTTTTTGGAAACTCCAGATCGCAGGCCTCGGCGATGGCCAGAGTGTTGGCGATGGCCTCGGGGGCGTAGGCGAAGGAGTCGATCATTTCCTGGGGGGACTTGAAATAGAACTCCTCCGTCTCCATGCGCATTCGGTTCTCGTCGGTGAGCTTTTTGCGGGTCTGGACGCACAAGAGGATGTCGTGGGCTTTGTGGTGCTCTTTTAAAAGATAGTGGCAGTCATTGGTGGCCACCAGGGGGAGAGAGGTCTTCTCGGCCAGGTCCATCAAGGCCTCGTTGACCTGGGTCTGCTGCGGCAAGCCGTTTTCCTGAATCTCCAGATAAAACCTGTTCGGGAAGATGGTGGCGAAGGATTGGGCGATCTCGGCCAGGTGATCCAGGCCGGAGCCCCGCAGAATTTCTTGTGGCAGCTCTCCCTGGAGGCAACCCGACAGAGCGATGAGGCCTTCGTTATACTCGGCCAGAAGCTCTTTGTCGACTCGGGGCTTGTTGTAAAAACCCTCCAGGTTAGCTAGAGAGATCAACCGGCAGAGGTTGCGGTAGCCGGTCATGTTCTGGGCCAGGAGAATCAGGTGATGGCGGCTCTCGTTGGGGGTTCGGTTGGCTCGACCGTGGTTGGCCACGTAAGTCTCCACCCCCAGAATGGGTTTGACCCCAGCTTTTATGGCCGCGTTATAAAAGGCCCACAAGCCGAACATCTGGCCGTGATCGGTCAGGGCCACCGCGGGCATGCCCATTGAGGCGGTGGTCTGGACCAGGTCATTGATCCGGATGGCCCCATCGAGCAGGCTGTAACAGGAATGAACATGGAGGTGAACAAAAGGCATGGCTCTTCTCCGGGGGTCGTCAGGTCTCGGGCGCGCGGCCGGCCCGAATTTTCTCCAGGCCCGGCTGGCGGCTTAGTTGGCTTCCAACCGGTAGTTGGGGGCTTCCTTGGTGATTATGACATCGTGCACGTGGCTTTCCTTGAGACCGGCCGAGGTGATGCGGATGAAACGGGCTTTTTTCCGCAGCTCGGCCAGGTTGGTCGCCCCCACGTAACCCAACCCGGCCCGCAGCCCGCCGGTCAGCTGAAAGATGGACTCAGACAAGGTGCCGCGGTAAGGAACCCGACCGACTATGCCCTCGGGGACCAGTTTGGAGTTCTCGTCAATGACCCGTTGGCCATAACGGTCCGCCGAGCCCTCGCGCATGGCCTCAATGGAGCCCATGCCGCGGTAAGTCTTGTAGGTGCGGCCCTGATAGAGGATCTTTTCCCCGGGGCTCTCCTCAGTCCCCGCGAAGAGGGAGCCAAGCATGACCACGGCGGCCCCCCCGGCGATGGCTTTGACAATGTCCCCGGAAAATTTGATGCCGCCGTCGGCCACAATGGAGCGGCCCCATTTGGCCGCCTCGGCCGCGCTCTGGAAGATGGCCGTCATCTGGGGGACCCCGACCCCGGCCACAATACGCGTGGTGCAGATGGAGCCCGGCCCCACCCCGACTTTCACGCAGTCAGCCCCGGCCTCGAACAGAGCCCGGGTCCCCTCGGCGGTGGCGACGTTGCCAGCCATCAGGTCAATTTCGGGAAAGGCCGTTTTGATTTTCTTGACCATCGCCAGAACATTTTGCGAGTGCCCATGAGCTGAGTCCACCGCCAACAGATCAACCTTGGCTTTAACCAGGGCGCTCACCCGGTCCAGGGAGTCGGGGGTGACGCCCACGGCCGCCCCGACTCGCAACCGGCCCTGGCTGTCTTTGCAAGCCTGGGGAAACTGCCGGACCTTCTCAATGTCCTTGATGGTGATGAGCCCGACGAGGTAGCCATTGTCGTCCACCACCAAAAGCTTCTCAATGCGGTTGGCGTGCAGCTTGGCTTTGGCCTCGCTCAAGGTGATGCCTTCCTCGGCCGTGATGAGGTTATTCTTGGTCATCACCTCGTCCACCGGTCGGTTGTAATCAGTCTCAAAGCGCAGGTCGCGGTTGGTGACAATGCCTTTGAGCTCCCCGCCCGAGACCACCGGGACCCCTGAGATGTGGTATTGCTCCATGAGCTTTTTGACCTCAAAAACCTGGGTTTCCGGGGTCACGGTCACCGGGTCCACGATCATGCCGGACTCGCTTTTCTTAACCTTTTCCACCTCAAAGGCCTGCTCGTCCACGCGCATGTTTTTGTGGATGATTCCCAGGCCGCCGTGCCGGGCCATGGTGATGGCGGTGGCGGACTCGGTGACGGTGTCCATGGCCGCGCTGATAATGGGAATGCTCAAGGTAATGTTATTGGTCAGTCGCGCGGCGAGGTCCACGGCTGTGGGCAGGACCTCGGAGTAGCCCGGGGCGAGAAGCAGATCGTCAAAGGTCAAACCTTCCATGATAATCGGGCCGTTCATGCCGCACTCCTTCCAAGGGTCTGGCTTACTCGATTCTGGCGCGGTCATTGGCCACCAGCCACAGGCCCTCCAGCAGGCTGTTGTCGCTGACCACCAGCCGCGAGGCCTCGAAAAAACTCATCACGCCCAAAACTTCCAGGAGCCCGGCCAGGATGACGTCAGCCCGTCGGGGATGGAGGCCCGGGGTCAGCTGGCGCCTGGTCAGGCTCAGGCTGGCCAGGCGCTCGAAAAGCTCCTCAATGGTCGCTTTCTCGAAAACCCGGTTGTTAACCAGGTCGCTGTCATAGTCAGTCAGGCCCAGCAGCATGGCCGCCACTGTGGTGACAGTGCCGGCCGTGCCCACCAGGGTGAGGTCCGGGCCCATCGCCCCCAGGGCCGCTCTCAAGGGCTCCAGGCCTTGGGCGATGGTCGCTTTGAGGCTCTGGATCTCTTCTGGCGTGGGGGGATCGTGATGGATATGTTGGGCGGTGAGACTGACCACGCCCAGGGGCAGGCTCTCCAGGGCTCCCAAAGTCCGGCCCTGGGTCCGGATGAACTCGGTGGAGCGACCGCCAATATCAAAAATGAGGCCCTCTGGGGGGATCGGGCTCAAGCCGCTCAGAACGCCCTGGGCCGCGAGGCTGGCTTCCTGGCGACCGCTCAACAAAACGACTCGCCAGCCGAAATTTTTCTCCAGCTGACTTAAAAGGGCTGGGCCATCGGCGGCCAGACGGAAGGCCATGGTCGCCCCGGCCAGAATCCGGGCGGGCGCCCGCTCAACGATTATTTCTTGAAAATAGTTGAGGTCCGCCCACGCTCTTTTTAGAGGCTCGGCCTGAAAGACTCCTCCCGGCTCCAGGCCCTCAGCGATCCGGGGGAGGCGCTGCCAGACCTGGCGTTGGGTCGGGCCTTGGCCGAACTCGTCGGATTGGGCCAGAAGAAGCCGAAAAGTGTTGGAGCCTAGATCCAGGGCGGCCTTAAGGGGGCTGGGCATTGACACAAAGTTTTTCCGGAAGGGCTAGGGCCCAAAAACTGGGTAAGCCTGAGGGTTAGGGTCTGGGCCAAAGACCACTAGGCTCGGGTCAAAGATAGGCCAACATACCAAATATGGCGCTTAAAGACAAGGGCGGGGGGTGTTTGGATTTAAATCCTTACCGTTAAATTAGGCCCAAAATATAGTTATAAACAGATAATTACATAGCCCAAAAAAAGTTAGCCTGTTTTTCAAAAACCGGGTTTTAGCGAGGGCGTTAACCATGACTGGTCGACTGGGAGGGGGTCGCAATTTTAACAATAAGCGCGAGCGTAATGGCTATTTCATCGCTGATCAATATAATACATCATATTTTATAATTTAAACAAGTCTATTTAAGAATAATAATGTTGTTTATGGCTTAAACGCAATTGTTTCAGTCAATGACTCTGTGGACCTCAAGTTGACGTATGATGGATAGTGTTAGTCGGAACAACATAAGCCACAGCCGACGCTTTAACGTATATGTATAATTTTTAATTAAGATGTGAAATAAAATAAAATTAAGTGAAATAATTATTTACAGTAATAATTTAAATAAATCACAGTTGAATAAGTTAAATTTAGACAATATTTTTTTAAATAATCAGCATCGACGCCTGAGAGAGACTGAAATACTGACTGAAATTGAAAAATAGGTTTAAATTTTAGCCGTACGGTCCAATTTAGTTCCCCGCCGCCGCGGGAAATCGCGTTTTGGGCGCTCGAGCCTGGGCTGGAGTCTTGGAGTCAAGCTCGCCCAGGGCTCTGGGCGAAGGGGAACCACCTGGTCGCCAACCGCGGCTCCCTCAGGCGGGTCTGGGTAAGGGCCGCTCTCTGGGTCAGCCACGAGGAAAAACTCCAGCGACGCCCAAATTAAGTTGGCTAAAACCTGACTATAAGGGTCTTTTCTAACGGACTTACTGAGTCCCAGTTTTATGGCCAAAGGATCGGTTAGCTGACCTAAAGACTTAATCAGTCCCTAAACTCCTAAGCCAAAAAGGCCAAACCCTTAAAAAGCTCCCTTTGACCTGAAAAAATGGCTTCCAGGGTGGAAACGGTCAGGGATTTGCTAAATCGTCTCGGTCGGGAAAGAAACCAGACCTGAACTTGGCTGGAAATCAGATCGGCTAGGTAGGTTGTCTTATCCAGGTAAAGTGAATGAGCTTTGACGAATTTCGCGAAGACTTGGGAGCCTACGGGCAATTCGTCAATCAATAGCGTCATAATTATCACCCATAGTTTAATCTAACTGTATTTCAGGCTCCCAGTCAAGCGCTCGCCCAGCGATGGGGTTGCCGGTAACTCTAATTTCGGTTATTTTGTATAAATAGTAAGAATTTATCTTAGTTTTAATGTATTAATTTTGCTATGTAGTTACAAAAAATATATTATTTATATGAAATAAATATATATTTTGTTATTTATTTAATCTTATATATTATATATAGCAAATTAATTTATTATTTAAAAGTATAATTATTTTTTTAAAGATATATAAAAGTATGGTTAATCATAAATGTCATTTTATTTTGTTCTTGACAACGCGTGGAGAAAGGCCTATTTTTTATTCATAACCTTGGAACAAGGGTCTGGGAGTTTTTGTTAAGGTAAGTAACTGTTTGTCCATAATAATTTTATTCAGGTTAGATAAAGTGGCGCCATTTCAGTCGTCTCATTTACAATGGAGTTGTTCAGCGGAGGATTTATACTTCTTCTGGTTTAAGGTTTACAGGTCGAGACTAAGGTATTAAGTATTCGGGTATTAAGGTTAATGTATTTATTTGTATAACATTATTAATTAAAAGGGAAAAAATATGGAGTTATTGCCTATTGGGGTGGCTGATTTTCAAACAATACGAAAAAAAAACTATATCTACGCTGATAAGACTGAATTCATCTCTAAATTGCTGGAAATAGACACTCCATATTTTCTCTCCAGGCCTCGCCGATTCGGGAAATCTCTTTTTGTCAGCACTCTTGAGGCCGTTTTAAGGGGCCAGAGAGAGTTATTCAAAGGACTGTGGATAGACCAGTCCGATTATGACTGGCAACCTTTTCCGGTCATCCATTTGAGTCTGTCCGCCGTCAGGACTGACAGCGTGGCGACTGTCAACGAAGCTTTGCTGTCTTATGTCAAAAGTATCGCCAAAGATGAGGGCTTGTTATCAATTCAGGAGCCCACCCCGGAGCTTTTTTTCAAAGCTTTGATCAAAGGGCTTCACACAAAATATGGTCAGAAACCAGCGATACTCATTGATGAGTATGACGCCCCCATCCTGAGTAAAATCACTGAGCCCTCGCTGGCCGCGGGTATTCGAGACTCTCTTAAGCTTTTTTATAGCGTTATGAAAGATATGGAAAAGTATAGAGGTTTCACCTTTATAACTGGTGTGTCTAAATTTGCCCAAACGTCCATTTTTTCCGGCCTTAACAACCTTTTTGATTTAACTCTCGATCGGGAATACGCCAATATTTGTGGTTTTACCATTGAGGAATTTGATACCCTTTTTCAAGACCAATTGGTTGAATCGCTTGAGTTGTTAAAAAAATTTGGCGAGATTGACCAAGCGGACACAGTCGTTGATCTCCGGCGTAAAATCCTGGAATGGTATGACGGCTACTCCTGGGATGGAATAACCAGGGTCCTTAACCCGTGGTCCCTTCTTTCCTTTTTTAAACGGCGAGCCTTCATTAATTTTTGGTTTGGCTCGGGGACACCAACTTTTCTGGTTAATCTTGTTAAAGAAAAAAGATTAGAGTTGAATTATTTTAAATCTGATAATTATATTACAGATACAATTAATGAGATTCATTTAGTAGATTTGAATCCTACTCCATTAATGTTTCAAAGTGGTTATTTAACTATTAAGACCGATATACCACTAGATGGTTCAATATATAATTTAATTTTTCCTAATTTAGAAGTTAAAGCATCTTTATTGCCTCTTCTCCTGTCATTTAATAGCTCTTTTAAAAAGCCTCTCCTTATGCGGCGACAGGCTCTGGCTGTCCTGGCTTGTTTGTTTCAACGCGACCTCTCTGGTTTTAAAGAGGCTTTTGAGAGCTTTCTTTCTAACATTCCCTCCGAACTCCATAAGCCCGAAGAGGCTTTTTACCACGCGCTTTTCCTAACGGCCATGGCTATGGCTGATCAATATTTTGAGTCTGAGTTATCGGTGGCTGGCGGTCGGCTTGACCTGCACCTTAAGGAGCCTGAGGGCGATGATTTTGTTATTGAGGTAAAATATCTCAAAGAGAAGGAGAATCTGGAAGAAAAACTTCGGGAGGCTTTTGACCAGATAGAGAATAGAAAATATTTCCTCAAATTCCAAGGAGCGGGTAACCGAATCTGGAAAACCGCCCTGGTGATCGGGAGGAGGAGCGGGGTAACAATTAGTTATGAGGAAGCCAAAAACTGGAGCCTTAAGTTTAATGGGCTCAATTACATTTTCCCAAATCATCAAGAAGAGTAAAAAAACTTGTCTAGTCTTAAAATAGGTAAAAATTTCAAATGTACAGTTAGAATAATTTTTTTTTAATAGCAAGTGAATTAGTTCTACTATCGGTTAAAATTTTTCTAATTGAATTTCTTATGATGAAATATTATTATATTAGATAAAATAGTTAAATATAGTTATTGATTATTTTTAAATATGCTTTTATTTAATTATAATCTAAAGTTTATTTTTAATAGCTGGTCTGATAATTTTATATAAAAATAATAAAGAAAAAATATTTAATTTTTATATGTTTTAAATTTGTTAATTTAGTATTTAAAAGTATCAAATTTTTTTTGTAGAGAAAATAGATGCCTTCGCAAAAAACCTGATTTTCAAAATAGAGCCTCAAATAAAATTAGTGATTTCGATATGTTACAAAAAGTAATTCCTGAAAGAATGACTTTTTGCGAGGGCATCAAAATATTTAAGATAAAATAAACGAAAATAAAAACCTTATTGAAGCCATCGGCATTTAAATGCTGATGAAATTAAATCACTTGACGCCTATTACCGCGTTGAAATGACTTACACCTCAAACGCCATTAAAGGTAATTCTCTCACTCTGACTGAAACAAAAATATTTTTAGAAATTGGATTGACCGCTAGCGGCAAACCGATTAAAGACGCTTATGAGGCTGTAGGTCAATCCGAAGCCGATGATTTTATGTTGTAAATAGCTAGAAATGTGCCTTTTATAAACAGAATTGACGTTATTAGTTATTTACGCAGATTAATTTATAATAAAATTTACTTACTAAGAGCTGGTGTTTATCGAGACTGCCGAGTGTTCATAACTGGGGCTGAGTTTATTTCCCCAAACCTCTAGCTATTCCAAAATTAATGGAGGACTTTGAACCGGAATTCAAGGAGCTCAGGCAGCTTTATCATCCTGTTATGGCCGCGGCATTTGCCCATCATTTGTTTAGAGTTATTTTTACATAGGCCTTTAGGTAAAACATCTAAAAATAATTGTTTGATAACGCCAACATTTTTTTATCCGATTTCTGGGAATACTTTTATTTAACACTGAGCGGAAGCGTCCTAAACTTGGTGTAATTTCAAATTCACAGTCTCCGGAAAACCTATAGGACAAGGGTTTCCTGAGTTTGCATAACATGTGTTATGTAAAATTTTACATAATGAGCGAAGGCGTCAATAAAGCGCCTCTCGGGCCAAAGCCCTGGAAAGGCCTTGTCCGGTCGAGACAAGGCCGAGCCTGGCGCTTAAGGGCTGGGCCAGAATCAGAATCGGCGCCCTGGAGTTTGCCTTTTGGGGCCGAATCAACTAAGCTGGGGCCAATCAACTGATTGTTCTGAGTCTGGCCTAGGGGGGGCAGGGGGAATATTTCCCCGCCGAGGCCCGGGGCCCTTAATTCTTTTCAGCTCGTTTTTCGGCCATTATGGCCTGATGAGGTATATCTATGGCGACCGCCATGACTGACACCCTTTTGAAGATTGTCGACGATTACTTCGGGGTCCAGGAGAAGTTCCTGGCCGCCTGCCCCGAGGACCTGTGGGCGGAGACTTTCGCCAACTGGCCCATCTGGCAGTATTTCTGGCACGTCCTGTGGATCAACGACCGCTTCCTGCCTGGTCCCCCGGTGGCCAATCCAGCGGGCGGGACCCAGGAGCTGGCCCTCTTCCAGGCCAAGAGCCCTAAGCCCCTGGCCAAGGCCGAGGTGGCCAAGCTCTGGCTTGAGCAGAAACCCCGGACCGAGGCTTTTGTCAAGTCTTTGACCGACGCGACCCTCTACCAGCGGAACGAGGACGTCTTCAAGCTCATCGCGGTGGATTGGACCAACGTGGTCTCGGTCATCAAGCTGCACTCCCACGCCTTCTATCATCTGGGGACCTTTGACGCCGCCTTGCGTCAGCGGGGCCTGCCTGGCATTTACTGAGAGCCGGCCCCTTTCCCCGCCTTCTTTTTCTGGCCCCCAACCTCGGTTGGGGGCCAGGCCATCGCCTCTGGTCAGTTTAAATTATTCAGGTTGTTTCAATTTATTCTTTGTTTTTTTGCGCTTCACGATTAATATGAAATTGTAATTTATTAAAAATATCTAATTATGTCCATCTAAGAAATTTTTTAGTGATTTTTGAACTAATAAGCTTGAGGCCCAGGTTGGTCTGGCTGGGCCATTGCCTTCTGGGTGGTGGCGGCCAAAGCCACGGTAAAGGCGAAATCGGGCCTTTAAAAATGACAAAAATGTAGTAAAATTTTAAGACACTTAAGAGGTTCTTGATAGTTAACTATTGGAAATTAATATATTTTTCAGGAAAAATAGGGGTTTAAAATTTTGCGCATATTTGTTGCAATAGAAAGAGCGGATAGTTACCACTTTTTTCCAAGGAGTTTTCCAGCGATGTCAAGCGACAGCCCTCGCCGGGCCATCAGAGCCCATATGGCCGCCAAACCCCCAGTCATCCCCTCGTTCCCCAGCCCACCCCCAGCCGAGCTGTTCGGGCGGGATCTGTTCAACCTCAAGCTCATGCGGGAGCGGCTACCGAAGTCGGTGTATGAGCGGCTCCTCTCCACGATTGACAACGACGCTCCCATCAGCCCGGTCGACGCCGATGTCATCGCCAGCGCCATGAAAGACTGGGCCATTGAGCGAGGGGCCAGTCATTACACCCACTGGTTCCAGCCCCTGACCGGGGTGACGGCGGAAAAACACGACGCTTTCCTGACCCCGACTTCGGAGGGGGACATCATAAACGAGTTCTCCGGCAAGATGCTGGTCAAAGGCGAGCCAGACGCCTCCTCCTTCCCCTCCGGAGGCATCCGCTCCACCTTTGAGGCCCGCGGCTATACGGCCTGGGATCCCACCAGCCCCGCCTTTCTCCTCAAATCCGGGGACCGGTTGACTCTGTATGTGCCCTCAATTTTTGTTTCCCACACCGGGGAGGCCCTGGACGCCAAGACCCCTCTGCTGCGGTCGCAGGAGGCGGTCTCCAAGCAGGCCATCCGGGTGTTGCGCTTTTTCGGCAACGACAAGGTCACCCGGGTGCGGGCCAACGTCGGCCCCGAGCAAGAATACTTCCTGATCGACCGGCGGCTTTATAACCTGCGACCGGATCTGATCATGGCCGGGCGGACCGTCTTCGGGGCCCCGGCTCCCAAGGGCCAGGAGCTTGAGGACCACTATTTTGGGGCCATCTCCCCCAAGATCCTGGCCTTCATGACTGAGGTGGACAATCGTCTGTGGGCTCTGGGCATCCCGGCCCGGACCCGCCATAACGAGGTGGCCCCGGCCCAGTTCGAGCTGGCCCCCCTTTACGAGAACATCAACCTGGCCGTTGACCACAACATGCTGGTATTGAAGATCCTGCGGGAGACGGCGGCCGAGTACGGGCTGGCCTGCCTGCTGCACGAAAAACCTTTCGCCGGAGTCAATGGCTCGGGCAAGCACAACAACTGGTCCCTGGCCGACTCGGAGGGCCACAACCTGTTTGACCCAGGGCCGACTCCCTGGGCCAATAGCCAGTTCATGGTCTTTTTGGCCGCCGTTCTGCGGGCCGTGCACAAATACTCTATCCCTCTGCGCATCGGGGTCACCGGGGCCGGCAACGACTTCCGGCTGGGCGCCAACGAGGCCCCGCCAGCCATCCTGTCAGTCTTTCTGGGCGACCAGCTGACCGATGTCATCAAGGCTTTCATTGACAACAAGGCCGACGCGGAGACTTGGCGCGGTGGGGCCATGGCCCCGGGGGTTTCGGCCATGGCTCCCCTGGCCCGGGACATCACCGACCGCAACCGCACCAGCCCCTTCGCCTTTACTGGCAATAAGTTTGAGTTCCGGGCCGTGGGCTCCTCCCAGTCCATCGCCCCACCCAACATCGCCCTGAACGCGGCGGTGGCCTGCGCGCTGGAGGACATCTGTAAGGACCTGGAAAGCAGCGGGCTGGCGGATCCCCAGAAAGCCGCCCACCAGGTTCTGCCGAAATTCTTTGAGGAGCACCTGCCGGTGGTCTTCAATGGCAACAATTACGCCCCCGAGTGGGAGGAAGAGGCCAAGAGGCGGAACTTGTGGAACCTCAAGGACAGCGTGGCCGCTCTGGCTCACTACACGGATCCGGAGGTCAAAAGCGTCTTCACCCGGCACGGGGTCTTGAGCGAGCGCGAGCTCCTGGCTCGCCAGGAAGTTCTGTTGGAGAACTATATTAAAGTGGTCCACGTGGAGACCAAGCTGGTCCAGACCTTGGGTCGCTCGACCATTCTCCCAGTGGCCCTGGCCACCTTGAGGAAGGCGGCTGAACTCATGAAGTCGGTGGTGAGCCTGCCCCACCCCGGCGACCTGGGCAAACCCGATGAGGCCTACTACTACAAAGTCTACGGTCTCACGGCCAACCTGAGCTCCCTTTTGGACGAGCTGGATCAAAGACACTTGGAGTTGGACGCCATGACCGGGGTCCTCAAGCGGGCCGAGGCGGCTCGTGACATTCTGCTGCCGCTCTTGGCCAAGATCCGGCTCCAGGTCGACGCCCTGGAGCTGGTCGTGGACGACAACATCTGGCCGCTACCGAAATACGGCGAGCTTTTATGGCAGTAGTTGTGCTATAATAATCAATCAACAACCATTAACGGGAAAGAAAGGCCCCGCTGGGCCTTCTTTCCCGCCTTTTTCTCTTTTGACCGCGCCGGCTTTTTCTTGTGAGCGCGGTCAAATAGTCTTTATTAGCTTGGCAATCCGGCCCTTCCCTTAACCTTGAGAGAGAGGCCCCCGCCAGCTCCTGACCCGGGATTCGCCCGGGGCGCCTTCTGGTGTCTATATGCCTTATCCTGGGAAAATCGGACTGTATGACCCCGCTTATGAGAGTGACTCCTGCGGGGTGGGCTGCCTGTGCCGCCTGGATGGCCAGGCCAACCACGAGGTGGTGGCTCTGGCCCTGCGTCTGGTGGTCAACATGACCCACCGCGGGGCGGCGGGGGCTGACGCCAACTCCGGTGACGGGGCCGGGATCCTCATCTCGCTCCCGGATCGCTTTCTGCGCCACTACTTTGGCTCAGAGTTGCCGCCTAATGGGGCCTATGGTTTGGGGATGACCTTTCTGCCCAGGGAGCCGGACACCGCCGCCCGAGCCCGGGAACTGGTGGAAAATCAGGCCAAGTCCCTGGGTTGGCGGCTGTTGGGTTGGCGCCAGGTCCCCACTGACGCCGAGGCTCTGGGTCAGATGGCTCGGGAAACCTGCCCGGCCATCTGGCAGTTTGTGGTCATTCCCCCGAGTCGGGAAGCCTGGGAAGGCGAGGTTCTGGAGCGCCAGCTGTATATTCTGCGCAAATGCCTGGAGCGGCGGGCTCTGGAAGTGGGTTTGGGGGCGGACCAGTTCTATATCCCCAGCCTCTCCTGCTGGACCGTGGTTTATAAAGGCATGCTCTTCGGCCAGCAGCTGGAAGCCTTTTACCCAGACTTGAAGAATCCCTTGCTGGAGTCGCCCCTGGCCGTCATCCACCAGCGCTACAGCACCAACACCTTTCCCTCCTGGCGTTTGGCCCAGCCTTTTCGAGGCCTGGCCCACAATGGGGAGATCAACACTATCCGGGGTAACCGGGCCTGGCTGGCCGCCCGCGAGCCGAGCCTCGCCTCGCCCTTGTTTGGCGACGACATTAAAAAAATTCTTCCCATCATTGAGCCTGACAGCTCCGACTCGGCCAGCCTGGATAACACCATGGAGTTTCTGACCCGGGGAGGTCGCTCGCTGGAGCACGCCCTGACCATGCTCCTCCCTCAGGCCTGGGGACAGAAATATCCCATGAGCACCAATCTGCGGGGGTTTTTTGAGTATCACGCCGGGTTGATGGAGCCCTGGGACGGCCCGGCGGCGGTGGTGGTCTCCGATGGACGCCGGGTGGCCGCGGCTCTGGATCGCAATGGTTTGAGGCCAGCTCGCTACAGCCTGACCGAGGAGGGCCTTTTGATCTTCGCCTCCGAGTCCGGAGCCCTGACCCTGGAGAGCCCCAAGGTCGTGGAAAAAGGCTCCCTGCGGCCTGGGCAGATGATTCTGGCCGAGGCCGGCTCTGGGCGCCTCCTCAAAAACACGGAGGTCAAAAGTCTCCTGGCTCGCCGGCGGCCTTATCGAAGGTGGGTCTCGGAGAATCGCGTCGACATCCCGGGCTTTTTCTCCCTGTCGCCGGAGTTTTCCCAGAGCCTTGAGGATCTGGCCTACCGGCAGACCCTCTTCGGCTACACCCGCGATGACACCGAGATAATTCTGAGCCCCATGGCCCAGAACGCCCATGAGCCCAACGGCTCCATGGGGGCCGACATTCCCCTGGCCGCGCTGGACCACAAGCCCCAGTCCCTTTTTTCTTTTTTCCGCCAACAGTTCGCCCAGATCACCAATCCCCCCATAGATCCCATCCGGGAAGAGCTGGTCATGTCGCTCATGACCTTCATTGGTTACAACCCCAACATTTTAAGCGAAGAGCCCCGGCAGGCCCGGCTCATCAAGCTGACCCACCCCTTCTTGTCCAATGACGATCTGGCCCGGCTGGAGGATCTGCGCTACGACGACTTCAACTGCGCCTCCATCTCGGCCACTTTCTCCCCCCCCGCCCCGGGGCGGCGGCCCGGGGAGGCTCTGGCCGCGGCCTTGAGCCGCCTGGAGGAAGAGGCGGAAAAAGCGGCCCGGGCCGGAACGCACATCATTGTCATTTCCGATAGGGCGGCTGGCCGGCCCCAGAGCGACCGCAACCCCCCGCTGCTGCCCATTCCCTCGCTCTTGGCCGTGGCCGCCGTCAATCGCAGGCTTTTGCTGACCGGTCAGCGCGTTTCCATCGGGCTGGTTCTGCAGACCGGGGACGCCCTGGAGGTCAGCCACATGGCCATGCTCCTGAGCCTGGGAGCCTCGGCCATCAACCCCTATCTGGCCTACGAGACCGTGGCCGATCTGGCCAGAAGAAAGGCTTTGCCCATGGAGTTGAGCCCGACCACAGCGGTGGAGAATTACGTCACCGCCCTTAAGAAGGGTTTACTCAAAATCATGAGCAAAATGGGCATCTCCACCCTGCGCGGCTATCGGGGGGCTCAGATCTTTGAGGCGGTGGGGTTGGGCCCGGAGCTCATGGACAAGTACTTTCCCGGCATCCCCTCCCGGGTGGGTGGCCTGACTCTGGGCCACCTGGAGCGAGGGGCGGTGGACCGGCTGAGCCTAGCCGGGAATTATGTCAAACCCGATCCCCAGGGACCCGAGGAGCCGCTGCCGGTGGGTGGGGCTTATCGTTATCGCCACGACGGTCAGGCTCACCTGTGGACCCCAGAGAGCCTGATCGCCTTGCGGGAGGCGGTCCGCTCCGGCGATTACAATCGCTATAAGGAGTACGCGGCCCTTATCAATAACCAGGCCAATCGGGCCTTCACCCTGCGGGGCCAGCTGGACTTCCGGGTTCAGGGGCCCTCCATTCCCCTGGAGGAGGTGGAGCCGGAGAGCGAGATTATCAAGCGTTTCACCACCGGGGCCATGTCCTTTGGCTCGCTTTCCAAAGAGGCCCACACCACCATGGCCCTGGCCATGAACGCCCTGGGGGCCCGCTCCAATTCCGGGGAGGGCGGGGAAGACCCAGAGCGTTACAAACCCCGACCCGACGGCCAGTCAACCATTTCGGCGGTTAAACAGGTGGCCAGCGGGCGTTTTGGCGTTACGGCCGAGTTCCTGGCCCACGCCAAGGAACTGCAGATTAAGATCGCCCAGGGGGCCAAACCTGGGGAGGGCGGGCAGCTGCCTGGCCACAAGGTGGATAGCGAAATCGCCCGGGTCCGGCACTCCACCCCCGGGGTGACCCTTATCTCGCCTCCGCCGCACCATGACATTTACTCAATTGAGGACATAGCCCAGCTGATTTATGACCTACACCAGGCCGCCGACGAGGCCACCGTGTCGGTGAAACTGGTCAGCGTCGTCGGGGTTGGGACCATCGCCGCCGGAGTGGCCAAGGCCATGGCCGAATCCATCCTCATCTCCGGGTTTGACGGGGGCACTGGGGCGGCTCCGCTGTCGTCCATCCGGTGCGCCGGCTCCCCCTGGGAGATTGGCCTGGCCGAGACCCAGCAGACCCTGGTTCTCAATAATCTCCGGACCCGGGTCCGGCTGCAGGTCGACGGCCAGATGAAGACCGGGCGCGATGTGGCCGTGGCCGCTCTCCTGGGAGCGGACGAGTTCGGGTTCGCCACGGCCGTGCTGGTCGCCATGGGCTGCCTCATGATGCGCAAGTGCCACACCAACGCCTGCCCGGTGGGGGTGGCCACGCAGGATCCCCGCATGCGGGCCCGTTTCGCCGGCCAGCCTGAGCACGTGATCAACTTCTTTACCTTTGTGGCCCGAGAATTGCGCGAAATTATGGCCAGCCTGGGTTTTCGGACTATGAAGGAAATGATCGGCCAGGTGGACCGCCTGACCCCGCGCTCGGACACGGCCTTCTTTGCCGACCGGGGCCTGGACTTTACCAATGTCTTATATAAGCCGGCCCAAAGTGGGCTCTCCTTTGAGACTTACGCCCCCCGCCCCCCGGCCGACTCCTTGGATGATCGGTTGCTCGACCAGATCCTCCCGGCTATAGAGAGTGGCTCTCCCTTGGTCATTACCAGCCCGGTCGGAAACACCGACCGGGCCGTTGGGGCCAAAATATCCTCTAGGATAATCAGGAAAAGAGCCGCCGCCGGGTTACCCGATGACACTATTGTCCTCAAACTCAAGGGCGTGGCCGGCCAGTCATTTGGGGCTTTTGTGGCCAAGGGCCTGACCCTGGACCTGGAGGGGGAGGCCAATGATTATGTGGGTAAGGGCCTTTCCGGCGGCAAGATCATCATCCGCCCGCCCCAGGACATCCACCCGGAGTTTGAGCCCTCCCAGAACACCATTGTCGGCAATGTCGCCCTCTATGGGGCCACCTCTGGGGAACTCTACCTCTCGGGTCTGGCCGGGGAGCGATTCGCCGTGCGGAACAGTGGGGCCTTGGCCGTGGTTGAGGGCGTGGGCGACCACGGCTGTGAGTACATGACCGGGGGCCGGGTGGCGGTGTTGGGCCAGACCGGGGTCAACTTCGCGGCCGGCATGAGCGGGGGCCTGGCTTACGTCTACGATTACAATGGGCTTTTTGACAACCACTGCAATCTGGAGATGGTGGACCTGGACCTTTTGGACCAGGACGATGAGGAGGAGCTCAAGACCCTCATCAGCCGCCATCTGCGTTACACCAATAGCCTCAAAGCCCGGCGTGTCCTCAATAACTGGACCAGGGAGAAGGCTAAGTTTATCAAAGTCTTCCCCATGGAGTACCGTCAAGGCATCAACCTTGAGAGTCGGGTCAAATCCCAGGGGATCGATCCGGCGGCCTGAGAGGGCTTTGGAGGGCCGCAAGCTCTGGGGCCTGGATTTCGCCAGGCTCAAGTCAAGGAAGAGTTTTTAGAGCGATGGGGCTCTGGTGGTCTGGGCTTTTAGGCTCTGGCTTTCTGGTTAGTCAGTCTATCATTGTTGGCCAAAGCTATCGGGTTTGGCCAGGCTTTCTGGTTAGTCAGATCAGGCTATCTTTATTGACCAAGCTATCTTGTTTGGTCAGGTTTTCTGGTTAGTCAGGTTTTCTTGTTGGTCAGGTTGGATTTTTATGAGCGAATATAGACCCATAATCGAGCGTCTGCGCGATTATCGACCAGTGGAGCTGCGCCTGACAGACAGCGCGCTGCAAAAGGAGCTGACCCGTTGCCAGGACTGCGGCATACCTTTCTGCCACGCCCTGGGTTGCCCTCTGTATAATCTCATTCCTGAGATTAACCTGGAGGCCAAGAGCGGTCGTTGGGCCAGCTCTCTGGGCCGGCTGCTGGTCACCAACCCATTTCCTGAGTTTACCGGTCGGGTCTGTCCGGCTCTGTGCGAGGGCTCTTGCGTCCAGGGACTCCACGAGAACCCGGTGCCGGCTCGTCTGGTGGAACTGGAGGTCATTGAGCGGGGGTTCAGTCTGGGCCTGATAAAAAGCTCCCCTCGAAGCCAGAGCCTGGATCTCGCGGTGGGGGTTATCGGCGGCGGGCCAGCGGGTCTGGCGGTGGCTCACCGGCTCAACCGGGCCGGGGCCAAGGTGACGGTTTACGAGAAAGACGCCCAGATCGGCGGGTTCTTAAGGTATGGCATTCCGGATTTCAAACTGGAAAAGGAAGTCATTGACCGCCGGCTGGAGCTGATGATGGCCGATGGGGTGACCTTCCACCGGGGGGTGGAGGCCGGCTTGGACATCTCGACCCGACTCCTGAGGAAGCGCCATCAGGTGTTGGTTCTGGCCATCGGGGCCCGGCGGAAGCGGGACCTCGCTATCCCTGGTCGGGATCTGTTGGGGGTCCACTTCGCCACCGACTATCTGGCGGCCCAGAATCGGGTCAACAGCGGCGAGGAGGCGGCCACGCCCGCGGATTTGAACGCCTTTGGTCGCAAGGTGGTGGTCATCGGCGGCGGCGATACCGGCAGCGACTGCGTGGGGACCGCCTGGCGCCAGGGAGCGGTGGAGGTTTCTCAGTACGAGATTCTGCCCAAACCCCCGGCGACCCGGGCCCCGGACAATCCCTGGCCCCAGTGGCCGCGGACTCTCCGGACCTCCTCTAGTCACGAGGAGGGTTGTTTAAGGCGCTGGGGCGTAAATACCCTGGAGCTCACTCCGGACCCCTTATCCCCGGGCCACGTGGGCGGGTTGCGGGCCGTGGAGGTGGAGTGGGAGATGGAAGGAGCCCGGCTAATTAAACCTGTCCCCAAACAGGGTAGCGAGTTTTTGAAGGAGGCTGACCTAGTGCTTTTGGCCATGGGTTTTACCGGGCCCGAGCCAGGCAGTCTGCGGGAGGCCCAGTCCATCAAGCCCGACCCCTTAGGTCGCCTGGGCCCTGGGCTGTACGCGGCGGGAGACGCGGCTAACGGGCCCTCGCTGGTGGTGCGGGCCATCAGCGATGGGCTCAAGGTGGCCGAGACTATCCTGGCTGATTACCAGGCCCAGGCCGCCAGCCTTCAGCCCAGTTGAGAGCCGGGCGGCTTTGGGCGAGAGTCGGGGGAGGGCGACTGTGAGCTTGACCGGGAATTCGGGGCCAGACCCGGCCCCGCGGATCGCCCTTTTCGGGTCAGGGCAGCTGGCTTACGCTCTGGCCGGGATCCTGCCACTTTTTGGGGAAGTTATTACCTTGGGCCGGGCCCAGGCGGACTTGCGGCGACCAGAGACCCTGGGGGCCATTCTGGATAAAGTCCAGCCTGACATTATATTTAACGCCGCCGCCCATACCAAGATCGATCAAGCCGAGACTGAGCCGGACCTGGCCATGACGGTTAATGGCCTGGCCCCAGCGGCCCTGGCCAACTGGGCCAGGGCCACCGGAGCCAAGCTCATTCATTTTTCCACGGATTATGTCTTTGACGGAAAGAAAGAGGGCCCCTATCTGGAGACGGACACTCCCAACCCCTTGAACGTCTATGGTCGCTCCAAGCTGGCCGGGGACGAGGCCATCATGGGGGCCGGGGGCGAGTGTTACATTTTTCGAACCAGCTGGCTTTACAGCCTTTATGGCCATAACTTTCCCAAAACCATCCTGCGGCTGGCCCAGACCCGCTCAAGTCTGGAGGTGGTCGCGGACCAGGTTGGGGCCCCGACCAGCGCGGAGTTTCTGGCTTTGGCCGCCAGTTGGGTCGTTTTTCAGCCCAGGAAAGCCTGGGGGCTCTATAACCTCTCGGCCAGCGGGGCGGTCAGCTGGCATGAGCTGGCCCGCTATCTGGTTCAAAAAGCCCTGGAGATGGGTCAGAGCCTGGCCTTGAAACCTGAGA
>JAISMU010000038.1 GCA_031276635.1 Deltaproteobacteria bacterium
TGAGACTCTAAACCGTCGCCGGGTCATTGTAAAAAATAATTTATGGGTAAAACAATCGTGGACTCAACCTTTGGCTCTCAGCCCTCCCAGATTTCTCGCGCTATAACTGAATTGAAGACAGGGCTTTAAGAATAACGCCCTTGGGCTCGCGCCCTGAAGGTTAAGATTGAGCCCTAAATTATTTTCGAGTGATTTACTCAAGTCGCTCCACGAATGAACTTGAATATTTTCATTTTACGCCTCATTTTGCTATTATGGCCCAACTGTTTTATCGTTCCTGACCAGGCTGAAAAGCCAATAAACCACCCAGGCCCCTAACTTTTTAATTTTTATCGCGCTGATGGTGACCTTGACTCAATGAATAAAAAACTGATTGAAACGGCCCTGCCCCTGGAGGCCATAAGCCAGGCGGCCAAACGGGAAAGGAACATCCGGCGTGGCCATCCCTCCACCTTCCATCTGTGGTGGTCCAGAAAACCCTTAGCCGCGGCTAGGGCGGTCCTCTTCGCCTCCATCGTGGACGATCCCAGCTCCCACCCCGAGCTCTATCCCACCGAGGCGGCCCAAACAGCCGAGCGCGAGCGCTTATTTGAGCTGCTGAAAAAACTGATTGTCTGGGAAAACACCAATAATCCTCAGATCCTGGCCGCGGCCCAAACCGAGCTGAAAAAATACCTCGGCCCAAACCCGCCAGAATTGCTGGACCCTTTCGCCGGGGGCGGCTCCATTCCCCTGGAGGCCCAGCGGTTGGGCCTGAAGGTCCAGGCCAGCGATCTTAACCCGGTGGCGGTCATAATCAATAAAGCCATGGTGGAGATTCCGCCCAAGTTTGCCGGTCGGGCCCCGATTAACCCTTTAAGCCTGGCCACGATAGGCCCAGCCTTTGAGTGGCCGGGAGCGGCGGGCCTGGCCGAGGACGTGGCCTATTACGCCGACCGATTGAGCCAAATGGTCTGGGCCAAGGTGGGGAACCTTTACCCTGACCCCATTCTTGAGCCTGGTCTTGACCTCGGGCTGGACAATATTTCCCCTAAAGACAAACCGCCCCGGACCGTGGCCTGGATTTGGGCCAGAACCGTCCGCTGCCCCAATCCCGCCTGCGGTCAGCCCATGCCTCTGGTCAGCTCTTTCGCCCTGGTCAATCGGGGCCTGAAGAGGATTTCGGCCGAGCCGGCCATTAGAAACAACACTATTTCTTATGGCCTTAGAAAAGGCCCGCCCGCCCAGGCCGGGACCATCAACCGCCACGGGGCCAGATGCGCCTTCTGTAATGGCCCAGTCAGCCTGGCTTATATCCGGGCGGAGGGCCTGGCCCAACGGTTGGGTAACTCCATGATGGCCGTGGTCGTCAATACCTCTCAAGGCAAAATCTATCTGCCACCGAATGAAGCGAGCCTTTTGGCCGCCACGGTTCCCAGGAGCGGGCTGAGCTCGGACCAGGCCATGCCGCCCAACGCCCTGGGTTTCCGAACCCCTTTGTATGGCCTCAAGCGCTACGCCGACCTTTTCTCCCCACGCCAGCTGACTTTTTTAAACGCCTTGGGCTCCTCAATCCCCGAGCTGCAAAAACAAATTGAACTGGACGCCCAAAAAGCCGGCTGGGCTATCAGCGATCTGGGTCTGGAAGCTGGCGGCCTTGGGGCCAAGGCATACAGCGAGGCCTTGGTCGTTTATCTTGGGGTCTTAATCGACAAGATGGCCGATTATCACTCAACCCTCTGCGTCTGGGACATCTCCCTGGAAAAGATCGCCCACACCTTCACCCGGCAAGCCTTGCCAATGGTTTGGGATTACGCCGAGGGCAACCCCTTCTCCGGCGCGACCGGCAGCCTCAAGAACATGACCGAGTGGATCGTCAAAGCCTTGAGGACCCTGCCGGCCAATAACCCAGCTGTCGTGACCCTGGCGGCGGCTCAGACCAGAAAACCCACCAACAATTTTCTTATTTCCACGGATCCACCCTATTATGACAACATAGGTTATGGTGATTTATCTGATTTTTTTTATATCTGGTTAAGAAAATCTTTGAAAAATATTTATCCATCAGTTTTTAAAACAATTTTATCACCTAAAAACGAGGAGTTAGTGGCCGCGGCGGACCGCTGCCAGGGAGATAAACTGGCGGCCAAAAATTTTTTCGAGGCCGGGCTCAAACGGGTTTTCGCCAATTTTTACCAGATCGCCGCGGACGATTTCCCTATAACCATTTATTACGCGTTCAAGGAAAGCCAGGCTCAGGGACCGGTCGGGGAAGCCAAATTTATCTCCAACGGCTGGGAGACCATGCTCTCAGCCTTAATTGAGGCGGGCCTGGTCATCACCGGAACCTGGCCCATCAAAACGGAAATGGGGGCCCGACTGCGGAGTCTGGGCTCCAACGCCTTGGCTTCCTCCATCGTCCTGGTCTGCCGGAAAAGACCGCCCGACGCCCCCCCCCTCTCCAGACGGGATTTTCTGAGCGCCTTGCGGACTGAGTTGCGACGGGCTTTGGCGCGGCTGCGGCAAGCCAACATCGCCCCAGTTGATTTGGCCCAGGCGGCCATCGGGCCAGGCATGGCTGTCTACTCCCGGTATTCTCAAATCTTGAGCCCAGATGGGGCGGCTATGCCGGTTCGGGTGGCATTGGGGCTGATAAATGAGGAACTGGATAAATTTCTGGCCGAGCCCGAGGAGTCGCTCGATCCTGACAGCGCTTTTTGCGTGGCTCTTTTCGCTCA
>JAISMU010000052.1 GCA_031276635.1 Deltaproteobacteria bacterium
GGGAGAATAAACGCGCTTATTCCTTTTCACGTTTATTGATTTAGTCTCGAAGTGAACCCTAATAACCTCAAGACCAAGTATCTTATCGGCGCCTTGGCCAAAAACTTTAATGGTCAAGAAAAAAATTTTTAAACTCGGAAGCCTTCCTTAGTCTTTATAGGCCCAGGACTTTTTGAGCTATATTAAATAAGTAAAAATGTATAAATATTTTTCTTATTATTTTAAAAAATAACCTCATGGTGGCGTAAAATCAAGACTCCAAGAGCCGCCTTTTCCCGCCAATCGTTTCCCAAGCGCGGTCGCCAACAATATGAAAAATACCTGCGCCTCTTGACAATTCAGAGGGTTATTTTATAAATTTTTGTTTTATCCAACTTTGAATAGAATCTATCTGGTCAATTAAATCCGCTACAATAGACTAAAACGAAAGTTCATATAAATAACCAATTTTGCGGTTGACAAATTTTTGAGCCCGCTAAGCCTCAGAGCGATCGAGGTCGAGGCCAAAGGCGGCGGCTACCATGAGGCCAATATCATGGCCCTAGCCTGGCTTGTTGACCCAGTCTAAGCCATTCATTATCAATGATTTATTTTTGTTATTTATAAAATTTTCAGCAAAAAGAAAATGAGAAAGGAAAATGACTTGATTTTTGACAAATATTCAAATAATAATACCAATGACCATGAGGCAAGCTCTACCTCTCCCTCCGGCTGAATCTAATCTCTCCTTTCAGACTAGGTTTAACCAGGACCCCTTGGGAATGTCAGTTCCTATAGCGGCGTTTTATTTCTTATGTTTTTAAAACGCAACCAGGGCCCGGCCAGCGTGCTGACTAAATATCCAACTGGAACGACCCTGCCTTTGTCTTAATCTGTTCCCACTTTCGATTAATTGGACCGACCTACGCTGATTGTAACGCTATTTTTCTTGAAGCTAAAGTTAAATTTATATTGCGTGTTAATTCATTTCTGTTGAATTCTATTGTCAAAATTGGAAAATGTCTGGCCTCTCTGAGCTCCAATAGGCAAATTTTCTGATCTTGCTTAGTTTGGATCTGATGAGCGGCTCCAAGACTTCCTAAAAGTAAACCAACTGGAGATAGCGCTGATGAGTCTACTGACACGATTGGCGGTAAGTTAGTCATCAATCACGGCAGAGACCTCAAGATCCAGCCTTAATCCGCGCGATAAACGCTCATAAGACTGACTTTAACCCCGCGCGCGGGAAAAGCCAAAATTTTTCGCGGTGGGTTTTGATAATCGCGTAAAGCCTATACCAATTGAGATAATCTGAAATGAAAAAACCTGAGGCGGCCTCCCTCGAGGTCACCTCAGGTTAATTATGAGCTCCCTTCATCAATATCATAAAAGGGAGATCTAACGCAAAGCTAGCTTTCGCGTCGGTCTTTTAACGAATCAGGCATTTAGCCGTAAAACAAGCAAAACAGCTAAACCTGGACTCTCCTTGAGACCAAATGTCTTATCGGCCCCGCTGGTCAAATACTTTAACACCCAAGAAAAAAAATTTGGCGGCGGTAGGCGGCTAATTGACCAAGGTCGCTGCTCGCCCTAGGCGACGGCTATCCCGGCCAGTTTGAGGTTGGCTGTCCCTTTCTTTATCGGTCGGAGGCATAAAGCTGTTTAGTCAACGCCGGCTCTCAATAGGCTGGTCAATTGGCCCGCCCCGCCTCCTTCAGGCCGCGTCGCTCAAAAATTCCGCTCACCCCAGGCCTGGCCTCTTCTTTCGCCGCGGCCAGCCAGCCCCTCAAGCCCTGAGGCGCCTCACCACCCTCGACCGGAGCGCGATTTAATCATAATGACGTGAAAGGCCTTTTTCAGCCAGTGGCCAGGCGCTTGTCGATGGCGTCCCGGAGCCGGGTTTTGACCACCCGCTCGTCCAGGCCCAGCAGCCCAGCCCCAGCCAAAGCCCCCACCAGTGCCCCCGCCAACTCCTCCGAGTAGAGGGCCTGACTGTTCTTGACCAGAAAATTGCCTAAAATCATCTCCGACTTCTTGTCCCAGCTCTGGCTGACCGGGGTGGCCAGATTCCAGTCCAGGCTCCACAGGGCCAGGCCAGTCTGACCTACGGTCAACAGCGAGGCGTTATCCGAGGTGAAGCGCAGAAAGTTGATGCCCCCGGCCTCTAGCCGTCGCACCGGCAGGAAGGAGCCCTTGGTGTTGTTGGGGGCCAGCCCCACCAGCAGCCGACCATCGGCCATGGCCACGGCCCACAGCCGGGCGTCCGGGCTGATGGCCACCGCCGTGACCGGGGCCGCCAGTTCGGCGAGGTCCAGCTGCCAGTCCGTGTCAAACAGGGGATGAAAGCTCAACCCACCCCGGTGGCCCGAGACGAGATAGCGGTTAAAAGGGTCCACAGCCAGGGCGCTCACCTCGAAGGGCGGCCCCCCGCCGTAATCCAGGGAGCCTGTCCCCTTATGGAGGTCCAGGGGCAGCGACCGGAGGGGCCCATTGACTTTCTCGACCGAGAGCCGATGCTCCATAAAGCCATCCAAGATGGTCAACAATCGGCCATTGGGGGAGATGGCCAGGGCGATCAGGGGCCTATCGGAGATCTGCCGCACCAGCAAGGGGGCCCCCTTATCCAGGTAGCCGTGGCCGGTGTCCCACATCTTGAGCTCTCCGGTCGAGCCAGCCGTAAAGAGCCGGCGCCCGTCAGGACTGAAGGCTAAAGCCCGGGCGGCCTGGAGATGAGCCCTAGTCTGGCCAGCCCCGGCTCCGGTCTGAGGGTCAAACACCCACAGATGGCCCTCCGAAGTCAGGGTGGCGGCCATAGTCCCGGCCGCGTTGAGGGTTAAGGCCACCGGGGTGGTGGCCAGCTTGGTCTCCACAGTCACGGCCATGGGGGTGTTAAAGTGGCGGCAAAAGTAGAGTCGGTTGCCACTGGTCAAAACCAAGAGCCCCTCAGCGTAGGCGGCCAGCTCCCCGGTTGTCTGCCCCGCGCCCCCCTTCTCCTCCCAGATGTCCCGCAGGTCCACCCGGTTAAGCTGGTTATACAAGCTCCGCCACAAGGCCAGGAGCTCGGGGGCCTGGTTTTGGCCTGGCAAACGGCGGGCCTCCTTGAGTTTGTCCAGAGCCCCGCTCAACTCTCCCCGCCCCACCATTTCCCGGGCCTGGGTCAAAAGCGGCCCTAAAAGTTTAGCCCCCAGCTCATTATCGGAGCGCTCGCGGATCTTGGAGAGGTGAAACATGGCCGGTTTGGCTCGCTCGATCTGGCCACGGCCATGACGACTCTTCTCCAGGATCTCCCCCAGACGCCGGGCCTCATGGCTCAAGGCCGGGCCATTGTAGGCCTGCAAAGCCTGACCAGCCTCCTGCCACAACCCCATCTCCAGAAACCCCCCGCAGAGCATCAGCGGCAGATCAAAAACCCGCTGCCCGGCGGCCAGGCGGACCAGGTCGTTCAACTGGCCCTGAAAAAGCTCCTTGGTCAGCAGATTTTGCCGATAGCGAAACAGGGCCAGGTTAAAGAAGGCGGTCACGTGGTTGGGCTCGTCGCGCAAAGCCTCTTTCCAAAGTTTTTCGGCCTCCTCGTGACGGCCCAGGTCCAGCATGGAGACGGCCTGATTATTGAGGTTGTCGGCTGAGTCCGGCACGGCGTAAGGTTTGGCTCGAAAAAAGGCTTTACCGGCGATCTCGAAATAGATCCGCCCTAACTCCTCAGCCATCTCCCCGGCGCTTTGAAAGCGTTTGGTGGGCTCGCTACTGAGGGCTTTGCGTAAAAAAACCATAACCGCCGGAGGCGGCGGGGTGATGGGGCGGACCACAGCCAAAAACTGCTCCAGGGCCACCCCCACCGCGCTCCCATTTTCCCAGGTCCGCTGGCCGATAAACATCTCCAGAATGGTGAGAGTCAGAGCCCAGAGATCAAAACCCTGGCTCGGCAGACGCTTTTCCTGGCCCTCGGGGGAGATGTACTGGGGGGTCCCAAATCCCCCACCCGGCGACTCGGAGCCAGCGGGGCTGGGCAAACTCTTCTTATCTGTGGGATTTTTCTGATCCCCAGGCCACAGGGAGGCGCTGTCCGAGGGAGACTTGGTCTCCTTAGCCGCCCGGGCCAGGCCAAAATCGGTTACCAGAATCCGACCTGTCTCCTCCTCAGCCAGCAAATTCTGCGGTTTGATGTCCAGGTGCAGAACCCCGCGACTGTGGGCGTACTCCAGGCCCCAGGCGGCCTGGATGGCGATGTCGAGAATCCTTAAAGCTCGAGTCGTCTCGTCCCCGTGAAACAGCGGTGGTAGTTGAGCCTGGCCTTTGGGCTCCAAAAGCTCCTTCAAAGACCCGCCGGGAATGTACTCCATAAAGATAGAGGGCACCCCCATCAGGGGCCGGACGTAATAGCAGGTCACCACGTGGGGGTGGAGGCCCAGGCCTACCCAAGTTTCAGCCTCGTTCTTCAAATTCTGAAAATAATGGGGCTCCATGACGCTGTGGTAAGGCAGCTTTAGAGCCAGCTCCTTGCGCCAGTCTCGGTGGCGCACCAGAAAGACCTGCCCTAACCCACCCCGGCCCAGGACGTTCTGGACCACGTAAACCCCCAGGATGACCTGGCCGACTCGCAGATCCAGGCCCTTCTCCCAGACTCGGGTGGCCAGCTCGTTCAAGGCCGCCGAGGTGTCCAACCAGCGGGTTGGCGTCTCCTCGGCCAGGGGCAGCAGATGAAAATTCTGGCCACACTTGACGCAGATGGAGCGGCGACCGAGGTTGCTGGCCGACAAACGGTAAGCCGTCCGGCACTTGGGGCAGAAGGCCGTGCCCAGAGTGGAGCTGTGATCAGCTGAGCTCATCGGGACTCCGCCCACAGAAGGCCATCAAGCTCGGCCGCCCGGGTCAGGGCCGTCTTCAGGCTCAGAGCCTGCTGGTGCTTGATGGCCGGATTATCAACCAGAGCCTCGTCAATGGCCCGGGCCAGATTTTCCGAGAGATTGGGCCGTCTTTTGAGGATAGGAACCGCCGAGGTGTTCAAGACGACCCGCCAGGGATCCTCACCCTCAGGAAAGTCCCGGGGATAATCGCCAGTCAGAAGCTTGTAAAGAGAGGCCGCGGCCGCCCAGATGTCGACCTCGGGGCCAGCCCGCTTAAAATTCAAGACCTGTTGACGAGGCATGGTGGCCGGGGAGCCGGCCACGGAACCGGTGCGGGTAAAGCCGTAGGTGAGACTGTTGTTGTAGAGCTTGCCCACCCCGATGTCGGCAATCTTGGGGCAGAGACCATCCGGGCCGCCCAGAAAGATGTTGGCCGGTTTCAGATCTCGGTGGACCAGGCCTCGGGATTCTGGGGAGACGTGCTCCTCAACCTTGGCCGCGGCGAGCTTGACGTTGTGCAGGTAATTGAGCCCGTCCAGAATCGGGATGATGATTCGCAGAGCCTCGACCGGGTCCATCTGCCCCCCAGCGGCCTGGCGTTTTTCCTCGCTGTTGCCGCCGGGGCAATATTCCATGAGGTAGAAATAGGCCCCCCCGTAGTAACCAAAATCATAAAGCTTGGTTACGTTCTGGTGTTTCAAGGCCCGACCAATAGCCACTTCCCGTAAAAAACTCTTGCGCGCCCACTCATTGTCGGAGATGGCCGGGGACATGACCTTTAAGGCCATCTGGGCCTTGGAGTCCTTGCGTTCAGCCAGAAAAACCACCGAGGTCGAGCCGCGCCCCAGGGTCTTGGTGATCCGCAGGCCCTTCAACGGCTCCAGATTCCGGGCCCGCCGGGTGAGGCCAGCCTTGAATAGTTTCAAGGAAGCCAAGGGATTGGGCCGGCAGTCGGCGCATAGGACATCGGCGCACTTGGAGAGCGGCACCGGGTTGTGGGGCCGACCACAGGCCGGGCAGTTCGGATTGATCTCCACCGGGGAGATGGCCGCCGGGAGATCGTAGGAGGCCTCATCGACCAGGCCCAGCCGAAAATTATAAAGCCCGGCCAGGGTCACGATATCCCCGTCCTTAACCCGCACCCCAAAACCGGTCACCGCGAACCCCGGGCCCCGGTCCTCTTCCCGGCGGCTGACCAGATGACCGTTGATGAACGTCCCATTCAAGCTGCAAAGATCCCGGAGGGTGGCCCGGTCCCGGCTGAGCTCAATGACCGCGTGGTGCCGGGAGACGGCCAGAAAATCCCCGTTGTCCGGCAGTTTCACCGACGAAACCCCGCCTCGCCCCAGAACCACGGCCCGAGGGCCAGTGAACTCCCAAACGTGGGGCTCGCCAAAATCCGAGGACAAAATTAATCGCAAGGCTGAGGGGGATTTGTCGGCTTGGGCTTTAATGGTCGCGCGGGTGTGGCGAGTTGAGGTCGTGGAGGCTGAGGGGTTATCGATTTGCTGGCTCATGGGAAGTCTGGTTAAATCCAACCTGAGGGATTTGGCTTGGAAATTGATGGCGCCCCCTCAGCCAAGGCCAAAGGCCACAAAAAAGAGGTTGCCTGGAAAGAGCGGAAAACCAGGCCAAAGCCTGAAATAATCAAAGACCGGAAAAACAAGATTGGGAGATTATGACATTGAGGCCAAAACTTGTCAAATTGGGGCGGCGGTCGGCGGTCGGCGGTCCGGCGGCTCCATCTCCGCCTATAAATGTTATCGAAAATTTTAATATAATTATATATATTATAATAAAAATTTTTTAAAATTTATAATATAGATAAATCTTATTACTGGTCAGGTCTCTCCGACTTCGCCTTGGGGCAGGTTCGCCTAATTAAAGTACTACATTAAGTTTTAAAATCAAAACATTGAAAGTTAGGACTTAGGCCAAACACCTCCCTCCCTTTTCGGCCTGGTCCAGAAAAAACTTGAATTCGTCTCTACTATCACCCTAGAAGACAAAGTTTTAGCAAATTAATGAATATTTTACAATTTAAAAAATGTTTATTTATATTTTCTTATTATTATATATTTAATACAAATTATAATCAAAAAATAAGTCTTTCTTCAACACAAAATTCAGTTATATTGAAACATTTAATTCCTAAAAAACTACAAAATTTTGGTATTTTAAAATCACTACTTTTATTTTCTTCTGTTATTACATTTAAAGAATATATTTTAGCTGTAGCAATTATAAATGGATCGGTAGAGGACTATAAATTAGCTAAATTAAGTATTTTAGGATAATTTTTAAGAATTTTTTTTGCCTCTAATTGAACTTCTTCAGTTAATTTAACAATATAAAATTCAGTCTTTTTAACCCATTCGTGTAATTCATCATCTTGATCAATTTCTTTTTTTATATTATAAGAAATTATTATCTTATTATTCTTTAAATAACTGTCAATATTATCCCATAAAGACTTATAAACAGAGCTTCTAAGTTGTTCATTATTTTTTTGTGAAAATAATGAGCAAGTATCAATAATATATTTTGCATTTTCAGGTATATCGTATGTCATATTAAATTTATATACTTATCAACATGCTGATATTTAAAATTCAAAATAATACTTATATCTAATCTTGATAAAAACCCATTATTTAAACATGATATAATATTATTAGATAATTTATAACTATTAAAATCAAATATTTCTCTTGGTATATCCCTTGATATATGTTTATCATCATTGTTTTTATTCTTTAAATCCTCTCTTTTTTTAAGATAGTTAATATTTATAATATTATTAAAATTAATATAATCTTTATCAGAAATATAGTTTAAATCTAAAAGGCGTCTATTAATAACACTCAAACTAACAGAAAATTTCTGTGCTAACTTTTCAATAAAATTTAAATCAATAGTATTATTATTATTATTATTATTTAATAAAGAGTTAAAATAATCACGCGGGACTAAAACTTCAGCGGCAACTTTGTTACAAAAAACTTCTTCTTTATTATCATAATTATTAAGTGCCAAATCAAAACATATAGCTGTGTTATTTTTTAAAATATGAACTAATTCATGAAAAATTGTAAATATTTTAGCTTCATAATTATCAGAACTATTAATGCCAATTATAGGTGTTATAGAGTCATATATAGCAATGCCTCGAGGGCTAATATACCTATTAGATATTTTTTTAGATTTTAATATAATATTAGGTTTAAAACACTGAACAAATATACCTTTATCTTCAATTCTATTTCTTATATACAAATAAAATTTTCTAGAAGAGTTAAATTTAAATTGATCGGTTAAAGAAATATTAAAGATATCACGTATTGATTTAGCTAAATCAGTATAATTAGTAAAGTCAATATTAATATTAAATCTAATAATGTCGCTATCTAAATCACTAGCAAATTTATAGTATAAATCTTTAGACTCTAAAAGATCTTTTATCAATAAATTAATTAAACTATCATCAGTCGAAGAAATACCATATAAAACTCTCTTATTTATATATTTTTTTAACAAATTTTTGTTATTAATTAAATAATCAATATCTAAATATAAAGTAGCAAAAGATATTCGTAATAAATTAGCTAATTTTTCAGCCTTTAAAATGGGCGGATAAATTTCATTTGATTCATCACGCCATTCAGTAATCTCTTTAAGAGTAATATTAGAATTTGATATAATATAATCATTCGAAACATTATAGTGTTCAAATATAAAATTTAATGCGTCTTTATTGATTAAAGCATTCATAAATCTAAAACATGCCTAGTAATGTTGTTAAGAACAAATTAAAGTTGTCAGGCTTCCACGATGTCGCGATGTCTACCTTTGGAGAGAGGGTGGCCAGCATATACCTCACAGAAACAAAGAAAGCATACCATAAACTCACTCCTAAAGGAGCTTGAATCAGAATCTTGGCCTTTAACAGCCAACAGGAATGGGCCCATTCTCCTGTTTCTCGGTTAGAAACCATCTTTCTAGTAAATTTGTTGAAAAAAATATTTATTAACAATATATTAAATATTAGTAATTTTTATCGCGTAAGATTTTTTCCAACTGTATCGGGGGGATTTCGACTATTTGACCATTTTCCCAAGACACCATCGGAACTCCGGCGACTATATGCCTCTTCATAGCTTCCCTGGCACCTTTACGTAAAGCCTCAAGGACTAACCCATTATCATTGGGCAAAGCCAAAAGATTAAATTCTGTCTTATCGTCCATTGTCATACCTCCGCCTGAGAGTATTATATCGTTTTTCATCGTTGATGACAAAAGAATTATCCTGACCACCTTGAGCGATTTTGACCGGATCGTCTAAACATGAATTGTCATAAATTTCCCAAGATGATACTATTGGGGCGTAAAGGTTAAAAAAATTCTTTAAACCAGTATAAAATCGACGTCTAATGACAGAATTAGGAATATTGTGACCACCAAGGCTAACTC
>JAISMU010000062.1 GCA_031276635.1 Deltaproteobacteria bacterium
TTTTATTAAATTTCTAGGGTCATTTGATATTTTATCGTTTTTAGACCTCCTACAGCGATTTTAGAACTGTTTTTTGGCGAATTTTTGAGGCAGTTCAAATATTTTACGATAACGAGTGGTTATAACTCTAAATGTCTGATAAAAATATATTACATAATTTTAGCGTAATCGAATTAAAGAATAATTTTCTTTATATTAATAATAAACTTAAAAAAATTGGCAAAAGCCGTTTATCATGTTTAAATTATTTATATGCTATTGAATGCGTATTATTATTTTTAATTTTAAAAAAAATAATTGTTTCTTTATAAAAGATATAACCAATAAATACAAAAAATATCCTAGTTTTCATGATATCAATAAATTATTAACACTATTGGATCCAAATTATTTCTTTAATCGTTTTATGATTCTACAAGACATTAAATATCAAACAATTTTAAATAATAATATAAATACAAGTCAATTGCTACCGATACAAAATAAATATGAAGAACATAAAACTAAAATATGTAAATTTCATTTTGTTTTACGTTATGGCGCAATTATTTCTGACGATGATTTTGATATTTATTTTAATAAAATTATTGATTTATTTACGTGGATAAAAAATTGTATAGTATTACACTAATATGACTATTTTATACCCAATATTAAGCGTTTTTGATCTTCAATATTTTTTACTAGCTGAACGTTTAAAAGGCAGCTGGAAAGATATTATACTTGATATTGTTTTTTTAAAAAATGATTTTATTGTTTATATTTTTTGTGGAAATAGAAATAATGCTATTGATTTGTTCAAAAGTTTACTTGAAAATAAAATTCAATTTTTAAACGAAGATAATGATTTCAGTTGTATATTGAAATTAACTGATCGAGAAGAATATATAAATGTTATATGGAATGAAATAGATAAAAATGATTATGATGATAGTAATCCTTTTATTTTTCGTCCTATTATGAGAGATATTGCATTATTAAATAATCCATGGCTAGATGATTTACATGTTAATAGTAATTTATTCAAACCTGTCACTAATAAATTATTTGAAATTGACCCAAAAGAAGATGATCCTCAAATTACGGCTTTTTTTTCTTTTAAAGGTGGTGTTGGCCGCACAGTCCATATTGCTGCTCTAGCTAAATATCTATCTGTCAAGTTGTCAACCAACATCGAGGCACCTAAAGTTTTGTTAATAGACGCTGATTTAGAAGCACCTGGCTTAACATGGTGGATTGAAGACTTTAATTTTCCTCATATTAATTATTCTTTTGTTGATCTATTAGGAGATATGATTACATTAAATGATAATAAATTTGATTGGATTATTAGTACAATAAAATCTTCATTATTTTACTTTAACAATAATTGTTCATGTTATTTTATTCCATCTTTCAGAAAACCACATCAAACAATACTAAGACCACCACTTAATCCATGTAATTTAGTTCCTGAAGTTGATGTTTGGGAAATACCAAATTTTTTACTTGATTTAGGAAAAAAACTTGGAGTTGATTATATATTAGTTGATTTACGAGCTGGATTGTCAGATCTGTCGAGTCCTTTATTTTATGATCCTAGAGTTCAAAGAATTCTAGTCTCTTCTACCTCATTTCAATCAATTGCGGGAACAAACCTCTCTTTAACTAATTTAGTGAACTTTTCAAATATTTTTCCCAGCCATTTACGTAATTTATATGCTAATAAAACGAAGATTATAATTAGTTTTATTCAAGATATCGAATTAACTAATGTTGAAGATAAAATAACAGAAGAATTTGATAAAAATATTGATAAGCTTTGCTCTTTTACTAATAATATTGAAAATGAAATACTATATACAAAAGATTATTTTATTTATTCTAATTTTGACCAAAATTTATTAGGATTAGGTGCTGGAAAAAAAGCATTTAAAGCTATTAACAGCTCTTTAACTATATCCGAGACTTGCAGCAAAATTATACCTTTAGTACCGACTAAAAACTTAACTTATTCAAACGATAATAAATTAAAAGAAGACATTTGTAAATTAAAAAAATATTCAAAAACATTACTTTATTCAGAGTCATATGTAGGAGACAAAGATTTTTTAGTAATTCAACCATATAGATCATTTGCTCAATCTTATCAATTAAAAATACCTAATACAGTTATAATTGGAGCTAAAGGTTCAGGAAAGACATTTTTATTTAATAATCTTGTTAATTTTCAAACTTGGACTAAATTTTCTTCAAAATGCGGATTTAATAACTCTATTGAATCTTATTTAATTCCTTTAATTTGGAGTAAAAATATAACTACAGATTTAAATATAACTTATATTGAAAACTCATTATTTTTGTTAAATGACATCGGATTTGATATAAAAGAACAAAATATAAAAAATAGTATAATTAATATTTCTAATCGTTTTTTAACACCTAATTTTGACCACGATTCATCATATTGGAATGATTTATGGTTTGAAATTTTTTGTACTTTTTTAAATATAATACCTGAATTTAATGAAACATATGAAAGTGCTTTTTTTAAAAAAATCAACCAATTATCGACTCCTTTAGTTTTTTTATTAGATGGTCTTGAAGATTTATTTAGTTCTTGGTTGTCAATAAATTCTGGAAACATTATATTTCCCTTACATATTTTATTGTATAATGTAATTAATAAAATTGACTTATACTCAAATAATAAATTTGGAATAATAGTTTTTATCAGAGAAGATATTGTTAGAAAGGCAATATTACAGAATTCTTCACAATTTATATCTAAATACGAAGCTTATCAATTATATTGGAATAAAGATGAGGCTTTAAGACTGATAGGATGGATCTTAGGTAAATGCGGCTTATTTAAATACTTATCAATAGATAATAACGAATTAAATATTGCTAATTTTAAGACTATGTCTGAGGCTTTAAAGCCTTTCTGGGGCCTTAAACTTGGTAAGGATAATTCAAATGAAGCTTATACTTCAAATTGGATTTTAGGAGCGATTTCCGATTTTAAAGGAAACTTTCAAGCTAGGGATATAGTTAGAATATTATTTTATTCTGCTACTTATAATTTTTCAAATTTTGATAATCTTTCTAAAAGTTATGACCGTTTATTAACGCCTTCTGCAATAAAAAATTCGCTTTCAGGTGCAGGTAAAGAAAAAATTAAAGAAATTAAAGAAGAAATACTTTCTATAGCTAATTATTTAGATATAATATCAAATAATTGTGATAATATAAATAACCCTGTTGCTTATGACGTATTGAAAAGTTATGTAGATAATACTGATCTTTTAGAAGAATTCGGAATCATTTTTCGTGATCATAAAGAAAGTAACTATTATTTTCCAGAAATTTATCGTTGCGGACTAAATTTGAAGGTACAATCTGGGAAACGACCCCGAGTCATTTCTCTGATGAGACAAGCTTGGCGCAATAACCCTAGGGCCAATTAAGTCTTTTATCATAAGCCGTTTTTGTTATGAATTTAACAGTAATAGATTACCGTAAAACTCATTAACCTTTATTATTTAACAACCGGCTCTTTGGGAGCGGCTGGCCCTTCCACCTGTTCACCACCGCGCAGGTATTTGTATTTTATTAAGGCCTTAATCCAGCGAACGTTGTTCCGTTTAACCATCAATTCCTCATAGTTAACTGATTGATCCTAGTAAGGCACCCCCTTTGATAATAGCGCGAAGACTATTCTGAGCATTTTATGCGCCACCGCCATGATAGCCCTTTTGCGTCCCCGGGTAACCACAAGGCTTTTATATTTGGCTTGGAGCATACATTTCGTTCTTACAGCCGCGTGGCTCGCCTCACATAAAATTAGATGAACGTCACATATTACCAGGAAAGTCAAGAAAAAAATTGGGTATAGAGAAAAAGCGGAAATGCTAAAGCGCGCCAGCTAAAGCTGGTGGTTTGAATCAACCTATTCTAAGATAATAAATTTTTCCGACTTTGGGAAAAATTTGTGTAGGTAACATAAAAACCCCGGAATTCAGGTTGAATGGTGACTTTAACTGTTACTTAAGGATTGACTGGGGAGCCGAGTTGTCGTCAACGGAGGTGAGGATAAGGGAGGACGCTCCGTGTTTCGCGACCAAAAAAATGATTTCTCAAAACAGGGAGGAACAAGAGAGGGAAGAACAGGAGCGAGGGGAACAAGCGAGGGGAAGCGAGCCCAACGGGCGGAGCCAGGCGAATTACCCGGTTCCCTCGCTAGACTCCAGGCCTCGCCTGAGCGGAGCCCCGAGCTTTCCTCAAGTTTCCCCGCGCGCGAGTCCCTCGCTCAAAATGATGGAGGAAGAAAAAAAACTGGCTAATTCGCTCTGTCAAAACTTTGGCCGCGAGAGCCAAATTCATTTTCAGAGCGAATTACTAGGAAAACAGAGCTTGTTGGACCAAGCGCCATCATCAAAAAAGACTTCGGTCAATCTCCCTGGCTCTCGCGATCTTCTATCCAGCCCAGCCAGACTCTCTGGCCAGGCCCAGGCGAAATAAAACCAAAATGGCCCCTACCCCAAAAAACTACAGATCGCTGAACTCCATTTTGACGTCCTGGGGTTTGCCAAAATAAGGCCAACTGGTCACCAGCCCATCCACCCCGGTGGCGGCCAAGGCGGCGGCGTTATCGCCATTGACGCCCCCGGCGGCCAGGATCTTGACCAGGGGATTGATCGCCCTGACCTTCTGGACCGCGAGCCGCAAATCGCTCTCCACGAATTTTTCGCACTGAATGACGTCAGCCCCGGCCCGGGCAACCAGCTCAGCCTCGGCCAGGTTGGCCACCTCCACGGCTATCTTCTTTTCCAGGTATTTACTCTTGACGCCCGGCAGAGCTTTGACCAGGCCCTCTACCCCGCCCAGAAATTGGCTATGCTGATCAAAGATGAGAATTGAGTCCGAAAGGCCCACTCGGTGGATTTGGGCTCCCCCGGCCAGGGCGGCGGCCAGGGACAGGCGCTTGGCCCCAGGAAAATGCTTGCGCGTGACCAGGACCTCGGCCGCCGAGACGCCTCTTGCCTGATCCACCATGAGCCGCGCCCGCGTGGCCACCCCGCCGCAATATTCCAAGACATTCTGGGCGATCTTATACGCCCCGTGCAGATTACCCACTGACCCCCGGGCGACGAGGAGCGTCTCCCCAGACCGCAAAACCTGGCCGCTGGGCGCCTGGACGGTCACCTCGGCCCCGACCAGCTGAAAAAGCCGCTGGGCCACCTCCACCCCGGCCGCCACCGAGGCCGCTCGGGCCACAGCCCTGACCTGAGCGGGTTGGTCGCTCAAGCCCAGGGCCTGGGAAGTCAGATCGAGGATATGAAGGTCTTCCTCCAGCAGGCTGGCGACAAAACTATCCGGAAACAGAAACACTTTCAGCTCCTTTTTTTAAAAAAATGGAAGCCTACGGATTTCCGCTCAACTCCCGGAAGGGGTCAACTTTTCCAAGATGAGGTAAAAAAGCAAGCCGCAAACGGCCAGGATGAGACAAAGGGCCATGGCCCGGTCAAACTCCCCATGAGCGACCGAGTTATAGATTTCCAGAGACAGGGTGTTGGAGCGACCGACAATGTTGCCGCCCAGCATCAGGGTAACGCCCACCTCCCCAGTGGCCCGGGCCAGCGACAGCAAAAGCCCGGACCCCAGAACCGGCCCGACCTGAGGCAGGGTCACGGTCACAAATGCCTTTAAAGGCCCACAGCCCAGAGTTCGGGCGGCTTGGGCCAGCTCCTTGATTTCCTCGCGCTTGAGAGCCGCCTCCAGGGGCCGGGCCAACAGCGGTAACCCGGCCACAAAAGCGGCCAGAACGACCGCCGCCTGGCTGAAGACCAATCGCAAGCCAAAAATGGATTCCAGGGGGACGCCCAAAAGACCTTGGCGGCCCAAGAGAGTCAGCAAAATGAACCCCAAGGCGATGGGTGGAAAAACCAATGGCAGGGTTACTAAAAGGCTCACCCCTCGCCTGGCCCAGCTCCGCGGGCCGCTGAGCCACCAAGCCAGCGGCAAAGTTACCAGAAGATGGAGAGCCAAGCAAGACAAGCCAACCTTCAAAGTCAGGTAAGCCGGAAACGAGAAGAGCTCTTGAAGAATAGGCCCGGTCAATTATCGCCAGACCCCGTATTGGCGCAGAATTTCTTGAGCCTTAGGGCTTTGGAGAAACTCCAAAAATTTAACCACTCCCGGCTCCTGACCGTGGCCTTTAACCGTCGCCACGACTAGGTGAATGGGGGGATAACCCGAGGTAATTTCCAGGGAGCCACCTATTTTGTCGCCCGAGGCCTGGATCACGGCCCTATTGACAAACCCCGCGTCAATTTCCCCGGCGATCAAGTAAGCCAGAACCTGGGGCACGGAGGAGACAGCCATCAGACGCTCCCCCAATTTCTGGCCCAGCCCCGAGGATTTCAGGAAAGCCGCGGCGGCCCGACCATAAATGGCCGCCTGGGCGTCAGGGTGAGCCACTTTCTGGAACTGGGGGCCCAGAAGATCCTCGGGGGATTTCAAACTCAGCCCCTGACGCCAGGCCAGAACCAGGACCGTGTCCCCCAACGGGTCGAATTTCTCAAATTTGACGTCCCCGGCCACCGCCTCCAGGGTAGCCTGATCCGAGATGACCAGGTTGGCCCCGCTACCTTGGGCGATCTGGGCCACTATCTGGCCGATGTGGCCCCCGTATAACTCCTCGATTTCCCCGCCAGTGGCCCGATAAGCGGCGGTCAGGGCCTCCACCATCGCCTTGTAGCCAGCCCCGGTGGTGACAACGGGCTTTTGAGCCCAAACCACCGCGGGCCAGGCCAAGATGATCCAAAGACCCAAAAAAATAACGCCCCGAAATAAAGTCCTCATAAATCGCCTCCCTTGGCGCGGGCCGAAAAATTTTCGGCCCTGGCGTCTGTCTCCCGCCATCGGCATTGCCCCTGAAAAACCTCCAGAACCCTCTGGGCCAGGGCCAACAACTCCTCCTCAGCGTGAGTCACGTAAAGAATTGGCACGCCGAGCCGCTCGGGAATCTTAGCGATATACCCTAAAAGCTCGGTCTTTCTCTCCCGATCCAGGGAAGAGAGCGGCTCGTCCATCAACAAAAGATCGCCTTCCGCCAGAAGAGCGCGCCCAATGGCCACTCGCTGGGCCTCTCCACCGGAAAGGGTGTGAGGCCGCCGGCCCAAAAGGGCGGTCAAACCCAGCAGGCTCACCACCTTTTCCCAAGACCCGGGTCGTAGAGGGCGGTTCCCGAAACGCGAGGCGAAAAGAAGATTGTTTTTCACGGAAAAATGGGAAAAAAGGCGAGAGCGCTGAAAGACATAGCTAATGTTTCTCTTTTCGGGGGGCGCGCAAATCCCTTGGTTCGAGTCAAAGTAGACCTTTTCCGGGCCCCGGATGTAACCCCAATCCGGTCGCGACAAGCCAGCCAGGAGGTTTAAAAGAGTAGTCTTGCCCGCTCCCGAGGGTCCGCTAATCACGGTTATTCCGGGTTCCACCAGCTTAAAATCCGCCGTCAGGCGAAAAGAGCCATAACTTTTGGTCAGATGGGCCTCTAAAAACCCTGGGCCCGGGGCGCTTTCCTCCAAGTTTTTGTTGACTTGACCAGACAAAAGAAACCTCAATTGAGTTTATCGTTGTTTTAAATAGTTAGCCATTATGTTATGGCCTGAAAATAAAATTGATTTACTTATCGATTTTGAAAGGCTTGTCCAGAATTAACAAACCTGGGTCGTTGACCAAAATACCTCAGCTATTTTAAACTAAAAACAGTTTAAAATTATTTTTGGTCTTTTTTGGTAATGTATTATTTTCAGCGACCCTTGTCAAGAGAGGCAAGGGCCAGGGCGCGCCCCGACTTCACCAGGCCAAGACTGGATTCTAGCCAATTCCTGGCTGAATTTATGGCCTAAATCAAGCTATTGGTTTATAAACGGACGTTTTTAACCATTTAAGCCAGGTTGATTTGAAGATTTAGGAGGAACTTAAAAAAGACTTTTTTTAACCAGCGGCCAGAGGGGGTTTTTGGAGTCGCCGTAACCCGTAACAACGAGAGGGAACTCTGGCGGCCAAACCAAAATATACAATTAACTACATATTTGAATTTATAAATTTTTAACTTTCTAATTATTATAATCAGATATAATAACTGATTAATAGTATTAAAAAAAGAAGTATGTATTCCATCTAAAATATTTCTAACAGTTTGAGGATATGGCAAATTATTAATAGCTAAAGCTAATAATAATGATTTTTTAGCTATTTCATTAGTAGAGTATATATTATGAAAGTTATTAAAAGAAGGTTATTTAAAGAAAAATAATGAAAATGCAGTTTTTAAAGCATCACTCACAGAGTAATCGGGAAATGTTACGAAGGGTGTTGCCTGTTAAAGCTCCCAGGCCTCACCTACCTAAGTTAATCCGCCAGTCCGTCCGGCCACAGGATATAGTTAATATTCTTTAAAAGGCTCCAATTTCGGCTTGATCGATTTTTTTACCATAAAATTATAAAAATTATAAAAAATATCACATATTTTAACAAGAAAAACAGGCTTGAATCCTCTAAAATTAAGGACAAAATAAATCTCATCTGGCCAAATTTAAATTGCTGAGTAAATATTTCTTGCGACCCTCGCCGGCTCTGGGTAAGATAACCTCAGTCAACCTCAACGACCAGATAAAAAATACTCCAAGGAAATCAAACATGGGCGCGATAGTCATGTTGGGCGACAGCCTGACTGAATATAACCGTTGGGACGAACTGGCCCCCGAAAGGGAAATCATTAATCTGGGCTGGTCCGGGGACACGGCCATGGGCGTTTATTTTCGGCTGGGCCAGGTGACCCGGGCCAAACCCACGCTCATCTTTTTGCAAGTGGGAATCAACGATCTGGGCCAGGGACGCTCGCCCGAGGCTGTCGCCCTGGCCCATGAGAAGATCTGGGCGGCCCTGGCCGACCAGATTCCTTACGCTCGCCTGGTGGTTCAGAGCCTGGCCCCGATTCGGGCGACCAAGTTCGCCTGGGAGGCCATCACCTTAAATAACCCCCAAATTCAAAAAACCAACCGCCTCCTGGCCGAGGCCGCCCAGAAGGCAGGCCTGGACTTTCTAGACCTTTACGCGGCCCTGGTCGGCCCGGACGGGGAACTGCCGGACCCGCTCACTGACGATGGCGTCCACCTGACCTCGGCCGCCTATGAAATCTGGTTAAAGCTCTTAAAGGACTTTCTGGGCCAAGCGAGTGATTAGCCCGAAAAATCCTGGCTTTTGCGCGATTATGCTGATTTATGGACATTTTCTCTCGCCTCAAGCCAGGTTAATTTTTCGCTAAAACAGGCCCACTGTTCCGATGAGCCAACGCTTTAGAGGAGCCATAGAGGAGTCATAGTGTCGCGTTTTCGAAAGTCGGCCTCGGAGTCCCTTGACCTCAGTCACCTCATCAGCTTGAGGCTCCTCTCCAACGTTTGCCCCAGGTAATTGGTGGATGATGTTCTAGGTAAATTCAATAAACTCACTAAACGAGTAAGGAGTTTGCCAGCGACATTATTGGTTTACTTTATCTTGGCCTAGTCTCTCTGGCGGGATCTTCCCAAGAGGAAGTTCTAAGGATAGTCGCCTAAAGCTGGCCTCGCCCTACCCACCAAGAGCGCCATTTTTAAGGCTCGCTTAAAATTAGAGCCTGACGTCTTGAAAGAATTGACCCATAAAACGTTAAAACCAATAGCTCTAACAACTGAACTAGCCGCTTTATATCATAAAAAATCTGTAATTGATACTGTTTATAAAGAATTAAAATCTTGATTAAACGTTAATAGTACTATTATCAAAAGTAAAACCTTTAACCTAGTCTTACAGGATATTTGGGGAATTGTTATATTACACTTCGCCATACGCCAGCTGATGGCGCCAATAGCCTGGGAGCAAAATATGAACCTCGACCCACAAAGTCATCTAAGATCAGTTTATATTTAGAGCGAAAAATGCCGTAAGTAGTCGTCACTGATAAAGCGCCCAATTTTCGACTGCGACTTGGATTGGGCGCAGAGCCAGACTTGACATTAGGCCCAAATTATATTAAATTATGACAATATGACAGTTTTGACAAAAAAACTTTTTGGTGGGTCCAAAATAAAGACAAATCCCTCCCGTGGTAGCTATGGAGCTACCAAAGATGGCCTCAAATTAGAATGAGGTTTTAAAATTTAATTTATTTTTCTGAGCTGTAGATTTTATTCTTATCGTTTTTCTTCAGGTTAACAGCCTTCCCGGCGTTTTCAAAGAAAGTTATGACATCCTGAGTCTTCAAGATATGTTCAGCCATTTTTCTCTTTAAGTCTTGAATCAAAGTATTTGCAATAGTCCTAAGTTTTTTAAGCCTTAGCTTTTCTAGATTTGACCAGTTTTACCTTGCTAAAATTGAATTCATTCCTCAAGTATTTACCCTTTTTTTCACAAGTCCGGAGCAACTTACATCCATATGTTTAGCAACTCTCTAGACAAGATAAATGGCATCAAGGAAGAGCCTGACGTCTGTTGGGAATTTAGTATCTTTTTTCCTGGACCGTTGTGTCTATAATCACTTCATTTTTCAAAGCGGCTTTTCCATTGACACGAACAGATTCCGCAAATAGTAAAGAGCATCCGTCATATCCTAATCGTTTTCTGAATTCTGATAATACAGATGGATCGCGTGGTAAATTATTAGTGTAATGAGTTTGACCGGTAAACGCCTGAAAGTATGGGTTTTCCATCCATTGCGATACAACGCCTTCATCGCTGAGTTTGTATAAGGACTTTAAAATGATGAGACCAATCAAAAGCTGTAACGAAAGGCTTGGCCTACCAGCCTTGAGGGAAAAAACTTAGCCAAGCCAAACTCAAGAACTTTCCCCTTGATCGCTAAAAACAGCGTGATCAGAGGGTGAGTCTGGTCAAGATATTTATGAAGCTCATGGGTCTCCAAGATACCGCCAGATTGAGGCTTTAAATTCCCAGTGACCATGGTTGGCTCATTATTGTTAAAAGCAGGTGATTATTAGTGGACTTCGCGTTGTTTTATAAACCTATTATAATCATTATCATAGTAATATCTAAAGAAAATTTCAGCTAAAAGCAAAAAAATCAACAAGAGGTTAAACGAAAAAATCGCGATTTCCAGGCTTGTTACCGTGGCGATCCTGGGAGTTTGACAGGTTATAACCCGCCAAGTTGGGTTAGCCGGCTATAAGCCTAAAACAGCAGCCCAACCCTGACTTAAGCCCAAAAAAGGCGCTTTACTCAACTATATTTGGCCTAAGGGGGGCTCCCAGGTCCCTTTGGGGGGATAAAGTCAGTATTTTCTCGTTCGCTAGGCTCGCGGAGTTCTCGACCAGCCGATCCTGGGCCAGGCGACCGTGCTCCAGGGTAACGACCCGATCGGCGTGAGCGGCCACCTCCTGGGAGTGGGTGACCACAATGATGGAGCTGCCGCTGGCCCGCAGCTGGCTTAGAATTTCCATGACCAGATTCTCATTGGTCTCGTCAAGATTGCCGGTCGGCTCGTCAGCCAAAATGAGTTTGGGGTGATTGATGAGGGCCCGGGCGACGCAGACCCGCTGCTGCTCCCCGCCGGAGAGTTGCCGGGGGAGGTGCTTGGCCCGCTCCCTCAACCCCACCCGGGCCAAGGCTTCCAGCGCCTCGTTTTCATCGACCAGACTATGGTAATACTGCGCCACCATGACGTTTTCCAGGGCCGTCAGATAAGCGATCAGATGAAATTCCTGAAAGATGAGCCCGATGGACTCCCGTCGGATGGCTGTCAGCCCCGCGTGAGACAAGGCCCCCAGGTTAAGGCCATCCAAAAGGACCTGCCCTTGGGTGGGGGTGTCCAGGCAACCGATAATGTTCATTAAGGTAGTCTTTCCCGAGCCGCTGGGCCCCATGATGGCCAACCACTGGCCCTGGGGCACGGTTAAGGAAATGTCACGGAGAGCCACCACAGCCCCATAAATCTTGGAGACGGCCTTAATTTCCAGAATATCCCTCACGTCTCGCGCCTCCCGGCTACTCGCCCCTTAAAACCAGGGCCGGCTCCACAGCCACCGCCCTCTTGACCGGAGCCCGGCAGGCGATGACGGTGACCGCGGCCATGACCAGCATGGTCAGCGGAATCAGATAAAGATGAGGATAAAGAGCCCGCCCGAAAACGCTCTGCGCCACGACTCGGGCGAAAACCAGCCCCCCCAGGGAGCCCAGAAAGCCGCCCAGAAGGCCGATCAAAACCCCCTCCGCCAAAAACTCCCGACCCACCCGCCAGTTCTCCGCCCCCAGAGCCTTCTTGAGGCCAATTTCCTTGCGCCGCTCCAGGACCACGGTCATCATGGTGGTGGCTACGCAGATCATGGTGAGAGCCAGGACAATCAAGGCCACCAGGTAAACCAGGTAGGTTAATTTGCCCAGGACATTGCTCTCCGAGTCGGTCACCCTGGTCACCAGCCGGGCCTCCAGATCCGGGATCGTCGCCCGCAGTCGGGCGGCCAGGGCCCGGAGCTCCGCGGCGCTCAGATTGAGGCTGACCTCCGCCAGGTCGGCCACTCCAGCGGTCTCGGTCATGGCTTCCATGTCGGCCAGGGTCATGAAAACAAAGCCATCCTCCACCCCCCCGGTGGTCAGAACCCCGACAACCCGAAAATCCTTGGCGTAACGGCGCCCGGCCTGGTCGCGACCATCAAGGGTAGCCAGGGTCCCCTCCTTAAGATCCGTGTTGAGAGCCAGATCCGCCCCCACCAGCAGATCGCCAGGCTGAGTGGGCCATTGCCCGGTCACGCGCCAGAAGGGCGAGGTTTTTCTGGCCTCCAGAAAATCCACGCCCACGGCGGTGTAGGGCCGCAAACGATTGCGAACGGCCTCGTAACGCGAGGGCGTGAGACCCACTAACTTATCCGGGGGCAGGAGCCCACGGGCTTGTTGAATCTGGGCCAGGGGCAGCCGACCCGAGCCAAGAGCGGCCAGGGCCAGGTTAGCCCCATAAGCCCGAAACTCCTGGCTCAACTGCCGGGGCAGATCGTAGCAAAGAGTGACCATGCCGAAAAGAATGACCGCTCCCAGGGCCACCCCAATGAGGGCGGCCAACAGCCGGGAGCGCCGGCGGGTCAGGGACCAGAAAGCCAGGCGAAACATGAAGGCGCGACGAGAGATCACGATTCACTTACCATGCAAAACCTCGGTGGGTTTCAATCTCAGTAAAGCCCGCAAGGCCGGCAGAGCCCCCAGGAGGGTCACCGCCAGAACCATGAGAGCGGTCAGGGGAATGACCAGGGGTTTGATATCCACCGCGACCCCGAAGACCGAAAACCCGATCAATTGGGCCAAACCCAGGCCAGCCCCATAACCCAGGGCCCCACCAACCAGGGCCACCAGAAAAAGCTCCAGGAGAAACAGGAGGATGACCGAAAGGTTAGAAGCGCCCAGGGCCTTTAAAAGCCCTATCTCCACGCTCCGCTCCAGGATCCCGGCGGTGACCAGATTGGAGATGGCCAGAGCCGAGCACAGCAGGGTGAGGACCGTCAAAAGGATCATCATCAACTGGATTTTGCCGAGAATGGCCCCCTCGGACTCAGCCACCTGGCGGATGGCCTTCACCCGGGTCCCGGGCAAAATCTCCTCGATCTGATAGGCGATGGAGCTGATATAAGCTGTGCAATACCAGGTGTCCCACTCGATCCGCGACAGACTCCCCGGGTTCAGGGCCGCTCGCCGGGCCAGCTCGTTTTCCGGGGTGGTCAGGGCCGAAACCTCCACCCTCTCCACCAGGCCCGGCCGACCAGCCAGACTCTGGGCCAGGGCCAGGGGGGCGAAGATCCGCTCGTCCTCGGGCCCCCCACTGTCAAAAACAGCCCGGACGTGGGCAATCCGAGTCTGGCCGCCCGCCGCCAGGTTGAAAGTGTCTCCGGGTTGGAGCCCCAGCTCCCGGGCCAAGCGCTGGCCAACCAGAACTCCCGCGGCGTCGTCATCAGCCCCGCTCTGACCCTCGAGCCGCCACCAGGATTTAAGAGCCGTCATCCCGGTTTCGACCTTTTCCCCAGTCGGGAGATCCAAGCGCCGCTGAAACCAGGTCCCGATCAAAAGGGTTTTCTTTTCGCCTATTCGGACCGGGACGGTCAGATATGGGGCGAAATCGACAATGTTATAGGCCCAGAAAATCATTTTAATCTTGTAAAGATCGGCCTCGCTGATGAAATGTTCCGCCAGCCCGGCCGGACTGGGAGTCGCCTCATCCCTCGCCTGACCCTCACCCTCATCGGTCAGGAGGTACAGCTCTGACAACATCGAGGCCCCTCGGGGGACCACGCTCAGATTAGCCCCGTAGGACTTGAGCTCCTGATTGACTTTGTCCCCCACGTCAAACATGACCCCGAGCATGGCCGCGGCCAGAGAGACCCCCAAACCCACCGTCAAGGCGATGAGTCGATTTTTTCTCTTCTGACGGCCCAGGGCCCCAAAAACCATTTTCCAGATCACGCCATGGCCTCAAAAATGTCGCTCGCGAAAAAAATTAGCTGAAAAAATCCCCCGCCTGAATAAACAGAGCCTCAGGCTGAGTGACCTCTATTCGAAGCGCCTTCGCTCCTTTTCCAGATTCCTGGTTTCAATGATAATCTTCCCTTCCCGCACCTGGAAATCCAGGGGCACAGGATTGCAACCCCCGGGAAACCCGATTGTCACCTTATTCATGACCACATCACAAAGTTTGCAGATGACCTGATCGCCTCTCTGGTAGTAGCCGGTCTGCCCACAGATGTCGCAGGCGTCCAACCCCACCCCATAGGCGGTGTCGCTTTTGCGAATAACCAGGAAGCGAACCTGGGTTCCGCTCTGGGTCAAGTACTGGTAGCGACGCAGCCGACCATCGCTGAAATCCGCCAAATCCAGGCTGATGAGCCCATTGACGGCCTGAGCCATTATGGGCTCGTCAATCTTCGGGCCCCGGCTGTGATAGGCCTTTAAGGCCGTGAACGAAATGAAGATGAGGGTCAGGGTCCCGAAAACCAGGGCCCCCAGGGCCAACTGGAGTCGCAGGTCGGCCCGGGCGCGGCGAACCAGGGCCGGGTTGGCCCCAAAGGGTCGGGTCAGTCGGGCGCGAATCATCTGGAAAAGAGCCAGGGAGCCCCAGATGACCATTTGCGCGTAGAAAAAATAATTCTCCCTCTCCAGGAAAAAGATGACCGCCCGCGTGAGCTCGCGGGAGCGCGGCAGCAGGCCTCGCACAGTCATGATCTGAACTGTCTTCAAAAGCGAAAAAGCCCAGAGAGCGAGCAAGCCAGCCAGAAGAAACCAGCGCAGAATCCGCTGGGGGGTGTTCCGGGCCTGGGCCATCAGACCCAGGGCCAGGATGGTCAGAACCAGCAGGCCCAGGCCATAGCCCGTAACCCGGGCCAGGTAATCAACATTAAAAACCGAGTCCAGGCCCGCGCCAAAATCCCCAGGGTACAGAAAAAGACTCGGCAGGCCCTGGGCGACCCACAAGGTCACCAGGGCCACTCCCAGCCCCAGGGTCAGGGGGCTTCGAACGGCCAGGCGGGCCTGGGGCGTGGGGTAGACGACGAGGAAAACCGGGGTCACCGCGATCAGAGGCCACCAAACCGCCAGGTCATAAATTTCCCGCACCACCCACCCGGTCTGGCGCCGTAAAATCGCCAGGGCTAGGGCGGCCAGGGTCCCCAGAAGCAAGCCCCCCAGGACCCAATAACGCCCCGGGCGACCGCGATCAAATTCCTTGAGGCCCGAAAGAATCGGGAAAATCAGGGTCATGGCCATGGCCAGAGGCCAGGCCGAGCCCAGAACGTTTAAAAAGTATAAAACCATGGTCGATCAGAAGGCCTCAAAGCCGAAGCGGGAACCGGGCCGGGCGACCAAGGGCCGCCCGGCCAGCAAGGCGTTTATCACCACTTGCGGGGCACGTAATCAAAGTCCCAGGAAACCTCAATGGGCTTGTCCCAGAAACGACCGGTGACCCCGGTGGTCTTGTCGGTGTGCAACAGGTAATTCTGCTTTTCCGGGCTCTCGATGATGAAGGTGATCTTGTACTTGCCAGCCCCGTCGAGCTTGACGTTGTTGCCATAATGGGGGCCGTCGGAGGCGCTCATGGGCATGAAGACGCCCTCAATGAGCTTGCCGCCTTCCTTCTGAGCCTTGTAGCGAACAGTGAGGTTGGGGACGAAATCGCCGGCCCCATAGCCAAGGTTGTTGTTTTCATTGGCCGAGATGTCGGCCTCCAGGTGCATGTCCGACTCCGCGGCCGGCAATCCCCCGGCCCCGGCCGGAATCATGTCCACTGGCTGAAAATAGACGCCGGCGATGTGCAAGGGACCCACATCCTGATCGTCGCCAATGGGAAACTCCTCAAAACCGGCCGCCTCCCCGGGCTTCTGGGCCAGAGAGGTCCCGGCCAGGGCCAGCGAGAGGCTCAGGCCCAGCAGGGCCAGCAAAATCAGACATTTGGATTTCAACATTTTTTTCTCGTTCTCCTTATTTCAGGTTAAAATAGCCCCAGGCCAACCGACCGCGGCCGGCCCGAAAAAACTTTTCAGCCCATCGCCGCGGCTCTGGCCCGGACATGGGCGTTTTTTCGCAAAATGTAAACTATGGAACCTATGGTCAGAATCAGCAGAACAATCTGCGGAACAGTGGTTTCCATAGTCGGGTAGACGCCCAGAATGTCAATGGTCGGCATGAAGCCCCACTCGGTCACCCCAATGGCGTCCCCCTCCTGGAGCTCCTTGATCCCCCCGCCGGCGAAGGCGATGGACATGATGAACATCAGGGCGCTGGTGCCGATGAAGAAGGGTTTGAGCGGCAAGCGGGCGCTTCCGTGGCGGATGAGGATAAAAACCACCACCAGGGCCACGCAACCGATGGCGAACCCAATCCAAACCATGCCCCGGTCGTCCCCGGCCTCGGTCAGAATGCTCTGGTAAAAAAGGATGGTCTCGGCCCCTTCCCGGAAAACGGCCAAGAACGCGGCCGCCCCCAGAGCCAGGGCGCTGCCTTTGGTCACGGCGGACTGGACCTTGCCCTCAATGTAGCTCTTCCAATTCTCGGCCTCCGCCTTGGAAAACATCCAGTTGCTGACGCTGAACAGAACCACCGTGGCCAGAAGCATAGTGGCCCCCTCCAAGATCTCCTGGTTCTGGCCACCGAGATTTAGAACATACTTTAACCCTATGGCCGCGGCCACGCTGGCCACCAGGGCCCAGACCGCGCTTTTGTAGACCACGGGGATGGATTTTTCGTTCCCAGAGCGCTTGAGGTACGCGGCGATAGCCGCGATAACCAGGATCGCCTCAAAACCTTCCCGCAAGAGAGTGCCCAGAGCCGCCAAAAGCATGGCCCAGCCATGCGCGCTGGCGGAACCCTGGGAGCTCGGGGAGCCTTGGCCGCTCGCGGAGCCCTGGGAGCTCGAGGAACTCGCGGAACTCGCCGCCCCCGAGGCGGCGCTGGAGTTAGCGGCGGCTTCCTTGGGGCCATCCAGAGCCAGGGCGTCCTCGCGCAGCCAACCGATCAGTATGTCAATCTCCGCCCGGACTTCCTCAGCCGGGGCCCCTTCCTTGATTTTGGTCTTGATCCGGGCGAATTTGTACTCCACCGTGGCCGCCCGCTTACCGGAGACCCGGCTTTTGACGTTGCGCTCAAACCCCTCTTTTTCGTAGAACTGAAAATACGCGTCGTTCACCAGATCCCGGCTGGCTTCCCGGTCGCCAGTCAGGTAAACGGCGTGGGCCTGGTTGAGAGGCTGTTCCATGGCCGCGGCCACCTCCGCCCAGGAGTTGTAAGCCGAGGCCAGGGCGACCGAACTGAGGGCCAGGCCCCCCAACAGGCCCAGGCCAAGAAAAATCCAGGCTCTTTTTCCCATGTCTTTCTCCCTCGGAGTCGGCTATTTACCCACCATCATCAGGCAGATGGGTCTTTCCCCCTCGCCCAGGGCCAAAGCTTCCTTAGTGGCCGCCAAATCCATTCTGTGGATATAGCGGGCCCCCAATTTCAGGGAGGCCGCGGCCAGGTAGACATTCTGGGTCATGGCCCCGGCTAGGACATTGGCGAACTCGGCCTGGACCTCTGGGTTGGGAAAGACTTTCAGAACCTCGGGGTCCGCCACCAGAATGAGGAGGTGGGAGGCCCGCCGGACAAAGGCCTGGCTGCCTATCTTAGCCTTGACATTGTCGGGGGAGATTTCCTTTAAGCTGTGCGAGGCCCAGTCGTAAAGCCAGACGCCGTTGGAGCCGGCCACGTAAACCTTGCAGTAAGGGGCCATTCCCCTGGCCATGGGCACGGTCCAGCCCTTCTCCCCACGGTTAAGGCCGCTGGCCGCCCAGAGGATGGTGGAAAGCTCCGCCGGGGAAAGCTCGGCGGCGGAAAAATCTCCACCCTCGGTGGAGGACCTCTTTTTCAGGGCCTCAAACACCCCAATGCCGCCCTCGGTCTGGGGGGGCGGCAGCTGGATTTCCGCCGCCCCCGCCGTCATCGCCCCGCTCAGGAACAGAAGAGTTAAAGTCAAGCCCAACGCTCTCAATCCGCTCATAACCACACCACCTTGAAATCGAAAAAAAAAATTTGGCCTTAATCGAGATTGAAACTTATTCTCAATTTATTTATTTACGCTTTATACTCCACTGGTCAGGATCTGTCAACTGACGCTCGACCAGCTTAAGCTGGCTCAGAACCCAAATATTAGAGCCAAGATAATAATTATTATATTAATTCAAGATATTTTAGTGAGTTTCAGGCAATTGAAAGGCAGGATTTCACCCCAGCCAAGGCAGGCTCAGACAAGGGAACAGTCAAAAATTTCACTTAAAAGGCGAAAATTCGGATAAAAGCCAGAAAATTGACCAGAGCGGTCAGAATCCAGAGCCGGGTGGAAGCGGCCAGATCGTCCGAGGCGATTTTCAGAGGATTGAAGGTAAATCCCTTGGCCGCGTCCAGGATCAAGTGGGTGAATACCCCCAGGGTGGCCAGAAACCAGACCGCCATGATCACCCGCCCCCCCTGGCCGGCCGTGAGGCACCCCCACAACCCTCCGTACAGAAAGGGAGTGGCCAAGCTGTGAAAAAGGCCCCGGTGCTTGGTCCGGCCTTTGAGGATTTCCATGAAAATGGAGGAAAATAGAAAAAAAGAGCCCACCGCGGCCAGGGCCACGTGCGCGGCTGGCCAAGGCCGCCGCAGAAATTGACCCTGGCCACTGACGTAACCGACCACCATGGCCGCGCAGCCCAGGCCGACAAAAAATCCGGCCAGCCGGCGAGGTTTGGCGGTGTCGCAATCCAGATCCGGGACCATGCCCCCAGAGAGGCCAGCCATAAAAGCCAGGGAGCTGGCCGTGTTGTCCCACTCAAAAAGGATGGAGCCGGTCGCCACCGCCACCGCCGAGGCCACCGAGGCCACCGCGACGTGACACTCAAAATTGGGCAAAGCGTTTCCTTTCAATGTTGTTTCAAGCCCTGACGAATCAGGTCCTGATGATGAGCCAGCTCCATCAGAGCGAGAATCGTAATTACTGGCTCGGCCGCCTCCAGGTCTTCGGTCCGCCGAACTAAGGCGAACCAGGTTGTTTGGCTTCCTGGGTCAACCTGTAAACACAATGGCTGGACAACGCTATCCTCAGCCTGGCGGTCCAACAAGATATATAGTGAATGGGACCAATTTATAGATCTTGGCCCGTTTCTGTTCCCTCAGTTTTCTGGCCCGTCTCGGAGCGCGCGGGGTTAAGGGTTTTTTATGTTTGTCAACAACAAATACTTGCGAATAAAGCGCCGATAAAAACTTCTAACGGCCAGGTTATTCGTTAAATGAACGTCTCCATTTTTTCGGGAATGTTGAGTATCGGCCCGGGCCCCACTCCGTCTCGCGCCTGTTCCGGCTTGTCCCCTGATGAGTTTTCAAGTGGTCAGAACTGGAGAAGCGCTCTGACGTTGGTCTCTAGCCATTTCATTCAACGTAGTCTCTGAACCGCAAAGATCCAGAGCCTGACCCTGGTAACCAGGGGGGTTATTTCAAAACCCACCCTTTATCGTAGGAGAACGGTTACTCAATTAGGCTCAAGAACCAAATGGTAATAAAAATAGTTTATAATATTCGCGAGCGAGAAACAAGCTCATTAGCTCTAAATGAGGTTCAGGAATGGTAGAAATAGTTGTCTAAGCAATAATATATATTTTTATTTATATTTATTCTATACTTATAAATAAATTAATCTTTTAATGCCAATTTGTCCAGGGTCCTGCCGCCCTCAGCCCAACTCTGGAAATTGGACTTTTCCCCAAATTGGCGCTATTTTTGTTTAAAATTTCAAGAAATGGAATATGGGCCCCCACCTGGCCCATGACCACCAGGACCACCATGCTCGGAGAGCTTAAAAACCAGATCCATCCCCTCAGCCTGAGCCCCATAATGGCGGAAAAACCCTGGGGCCCCAGACAACCTTCCAAATTTTACCCAGCCGACGCCCAGGCCGCCTGGGGCGAGATTTTCCTGGCCATCCGGGACTTCGGCCTGACCAGCCGGGTGGCCAGCGGCCCGCTGGCCGACCAGCCTATCCATAAGATAGCTCAAAACTGGGGTCGGGAGCTCATCGAGCCCCCGGGAAGCGCGGGCTGGCCCATTCCGCTGACCGTCTGGCTGGAGCGCACCGGAGACCAACCCGGCCCGGTCAGGGTCAAAAGCGGGCCGGAGTTCTGGCGGATTCTGGAGGCCACCCCCGAGTCCTGGATTGGGGCCGGGGAGGATCCCAACCAGAGCGACTGGCCCCAACGCCTCCAGCTGAGCCTGGCCGAACCTGGCGACAACCTGATCTTCCCCGCGGGCCTGCCGCAAGCCCAAGGCCCGGGCCTGACCGTCATCAAGGCCGGCCTGAGCGGGATCAGCCTGGAAACTCTTTACGACTGGGGACGCCGACCGGACATTTGGGATTATCAAAACGCCCCGGGGGTGCAAGTGCGGCGATCCAACGAGCCCTTATTGGCCCTGGGGCCTGACCAGGGGACCGAGGGGCTGACAACTCTGGGGCAAATGGCCGGCCTGGAGATCAGTCTTCTGCGCTCCACCTTTCAGACCCTCAAAGGCGGGCGATTCGCCATTATCTGCCCCATTAGTGGCCAGGGACGGCTCAACTCTTCCGGGGTCTTTCCCACCAACCGCCTGCGTCTGGGGGGCGCCACCCTAGTGCCCAGCGGCCTGGGCCCCTATTCCATTGTCTCCAACAGCTCGCTGACCGCCTTGATCTTTACTCAAGCCCGGTGAGCGTCGCCCGGCGCGCGTCGCGGAGCCTGAGGAGCCTGGCCTGTTTTTCCCCATTCACCGGGGTTAAGCGAGATAAAAACCCTAAAAGCCAGGGAAAAGGCGAAAATCGGGTTTTGGCCAGGGCCAGGCTATTCCGAGATCGCTCATGGCAAAATCGCTCAATTCAGATATTGATTAATACCCCGGGAGCGTTGAGCCATGTCCTCCCGCGTCTCGGCCAGGGCCTCCTGGACCCAGGAGTAATCCTCTAGTCTCTGGCCTGGCTGGAAATTCTCCGGGGCCGAGCGCGCTTGGCCATTGGCGTATTTGACCTCAGTTTTGACCGACCCATCGGGGTAAAAATCGAGCCAGATCCCCTCCTCAAGTCCCTCGACATATCTATCCAAAACGCTCTTGAGCCGGCCCTGGGAGTCTAAATCAAAACGCAAACCCTCCAGCTGACCCCGGGAGTAAAAAGTCACCAGCGCCAAGCCATCGCCCCGGGCCTGAGCTGATTTGGGATGATAACGAAAAGCCGGGCCCTCGAAATAGCCGCTCTGAAAGGAAAAACGCCACTCCACTCGCCCATCGGGGAAAAAACCCAGGCCAACCCCACTCGGGTGGCCAAGGGAGAAATAAAACAGGCTTTTCAGATACCGCCGGCCCCCCTCGCCAACCTCCTCATCCCCCACCAGGCCGATGACCTCCCGTCCTTCGCGGGTCTTGCAAAATATGGGCTGCCCCTCGGAACAGATCAATTCGCTCAATTGGGCGTACTGGACCCCTGTTTTGAGGGGACTAATGAGGGCCTGAGGCGGCGAGCCGCCCTGGAGCCTAGGCGGGGCGGGGCTATTCTGAGGTGGGCTGGCCTCAATTTGATTATGATTATTCTGGTTTTGACTGCCTTGGGTTTGTCTCTCCTCCTCTGGCCCAGACTCGACCGGGCTCGACCAGCTCTGACCCAGGTTAAACGTGGTTCGGATTTTATCCCAGGTTTTAGGAAAAACCCCCAGCAAAACAAGCAGGACAAAGATCAGCGTGGCCAGGGAGATCCCCAGGCCATCGCGGTCTGTCCGGGCCATGAAAGGCTTAGGTGGATTCTGGGAGGCCTGGTAAAGAGCCGCCCTGGCCTCTTCCGTCAGCCCCTCGGAGCTACCGGCCTCCTCCAGTTTCTTGCGCGCCAGGGAAGCGGCCTTGACAGCTTTGGAGTGGCTCATAACGCAAACGCTCCGGATCACCCCCAGAATCAGGGATGAAGCCAGACTGATGAAAATGGGCCAATACCAGAACGGGCCATCAACCACAAACGCGCAGACCGCCGCGGTCAAAAAGGCCAGAATAAAAGGCAGGTACCCCAGGCCAATGGCGTCCACCCGGGCGGAGTCCTTCGGCAAGGGATCCCGATGACCCAAGGACAAATCCACCCCGTCAGCCCAGATATGGTAACTTTTCCCCTTATAAGAAAAAACCCCGTGGGCCAGGGGAACCAAGCCAGGCTTGAGATACTCGCTGGCCAGGGATTTGTCCCAACTCCAGTCCCTCTGATGATCGCCCTGAGCCCGTTCCAGCACCTCCTGGCGGATCTGCTCGTTAATCAAGGGGTCCAGCCTGGGCTTGGCCTCAGCCTCGGTCATGGTCATGGGGCTCAAATCATAGCCGGCCACGTGGCCGGGTTTGAAGGCGGTCAGATCCCGCGGGTTAAACGAGGGAATGAGAGCGGCCACCTCGGTCGGCAACTCCGAGCCGGCGTAAATCAAGGCCAGATAGTTGCCCCTGGCCACCCCACTGGCCGGGCGCCAATCGGTGACTGTCCGGTACCTGGTCACCCTGACCCGCTGGGACCGGCCATTGACATACTCATTCTCAAAGGCGGTGTAGGGTTCCTGGCGATCGTAGCCGAAGGAGGCGGTCCAGTTGGCCGTAAACGTCCCCTTGGCCAGAAAGCAAGGGTAAAAGGCGATGGTCTCGCTCTCTATCTGGCTGATGTCCAGAATGTCGTCCGGGGAGTCCTCATCGTTGATCAGGATATTATGGATGTGGTCATGCAGGTCCTTGGGGGAAATCCCAACCGGGATCACCAGCTCTGGATCGATCTCCCCCAGCTTGACCTCCTCAAACAGAGAGTTGATGGTCCCGCAATACGGGCACTCCAACTTTTTCCGGCCTGGGATGATCTCCACGCTCGCCCCACAGCCGCTACAAGTCAGATGGGAAATCGCCTCCATTATTGGCTCCTGAAAAACACCACTCTGAAAAATCCAGGCCCAGCCCCAAAGCCGCCTGAGCCGGAAAAAAAGATTTAACTGAAACCCCCACAGCCGAGCGGTAGGGGCTCAGCCAACTCCCAGGACCGTTCAGCTCTTCCGGGTAAAGCCTTTGGTTCCCACCTAATGTCCTAACGAGGGTGTATATTTAGCTAAAACAAAAAAAAATTATAATTAAATTTATATTTATTGGTCATCGATATAATACTAAGATGTTATTATAATAGTTTTGTAATAAAAAATAATCAGGTTAAGGCAACTATGATATCAATCAGAAAGGTCAATTTAAACACTATTATACTATCTTCTTAGATGATACTCTTAGGGGGCATTCCCGGTATAATGACCAAACCAAGGATGAATTGACACCCTCACAAAAACCCGGTTTTTAAAAATTGGACCTTATTTTTTTGGGCGAAGAAATAACAACTTTATAGTGAATTTTTGGTAACATTTCAAGGGAAGAAGGAAAACAGCGGGGGAAAGCCTGGTTCCAACCCCTCAGATAAGCGAGAAAAAAAAGGAGCGGAGATAGAATAAGGAGCGGATAGGATAAAATTAATTTGACCTGTAATTAGTCGGCTCTAATAAAGTGACCACTTTTCAGCCTCAACTTTGATTGGGCGTAGAGCCAAAATTGCAAAAGTTGCCTTGGAATTTCTGGGCCGTGGCCAGGAAAAAAATGGCGCTGGGCCAACTCTTGCCAAATTTTGAATAATAACCTTAAAAAAATAGAACTAGTTAATTTGATTTAAAACTTTATGCTTTTTCAAAATATTATGCAGTTAGTTAGTTTTACTGCGATAATATTAATATAAGAATACATAATATTTAAATTTAACACTGATAACCGATAACGTTAAGTCTAAAATATAACTTTTTATTTATAATAACAAACGAACAAATTCATCCAAGGATATTATCCTTATATTAAATTTTCTGTCATCATGAACAATCAGGGGTTGACAAACTGGCCCTAGGCAAGTAAAAATACCGGGAAATTTTGGTTTGGCGGAAACGCTAGGCCCCCAAAAGCTGATCAGAGACCTGAAAGCGAAAGTAAATCCCCAAGCGGATTTCTTTCGCTTTTTTTTTTCACTATATTCTGGCTCATTTCTATAAAAAGGAAGGCGAGGCCAATGGCCTCAGATTTTTCGCTCAATCATCTGACGCTTGAAAAATGAGTTGAAAGGTTTCTCGCATAACCATGTTACCTGACCCCACGCCCGCTCAACCGCTAAGCCCGCGCCAAAACGCCACTAGCTGTCCACGCTGTTGGGAACGTCTCGCTCCTCGCTCAGCTAAGGGAATTACGCCCGAAAATGGATTTTCCGCCGAGCTCTCCACCAACCTGAACGCGCCCTAGAGGAACAACATGACTCATCAGCTCCAACTCGACCATCCATCAACTATGACTGAGCGTCCCCACCACAACCCAACCCCGCGAACTTGGCCACGTCCAACCTCCCGAGCTCTCCATCGCGATATCATTCCTCAGTTCGGGTCCCGAGAACTAACAGGCGCCGGCGAGCGGCCAGGACCAGCTCTTGATTTTCTGACGCCCGAGGTGGATCTGAACAGCCTGAGCCTGAAGATCAATGTCTCCAGGAAAACTGGTCCCGGAAGCCTGGACGCCCCAACCACCCTCCGAAATAATTCTCCCTCGCTCATCGCCAGCCCGCCCCAGAATGGCCCAGCTCAGGCCGCCTCGTTGGGCCGAAACGGAAGCCAACCCCTGATGGTGAAGAACAAAGCCCTCAAACCTATTCCACAGGTCAGCATGGCTCAGAACCTAACAATCTGTCAATAAATCCAATTTTTGTCGTTTCAATGAAACAAACCTAATTTCTTGAAATTAGCGGCGGCCGTCCCCGGCCGCGGAGGAGCTCTTATACTTAATTAAACCGAAAATTATCTGGACCTCGCTTGAGGTCTGAAAGAAGACCCTCGCTCTCAAAGAGGACGAGACTATTCATCACCGCCTTTTATCATCAACATTATCAAAAAATAAGGAGCCGATTCATGAGGAAACAAATTTTCCAAATCGCGTTTATCATAGTCTCACTCGCGTTGACGCATAATTTTAAGGCCGAGGCTCAGGAAAACTTAACAAACAGAACCCACGTCTTAGAGCCTGTCACGGTCATCGCCTCGCCATTGACTTCCCCTCTGGAAGTGACGTTGGATCCCAAAAATCCCCGCCAGCCTCTCCCGGCCAGTGACGCGGCCGATTATCTCAAAAGCGTCCCTGGATTCGCGACCGTCCGCACCGGGGGAGCCAACAGCGACATCGTCTTTCGCGGACTGTTCGGCTCCCGGCTCAATATCCTGACCAATGGCGGCTATACTTTCGGCGGCTGCGGCAACCGGATGGACTCGCCATCCTCCTACATATCCCCGGAAAATTTTGACGAGGTCAAAATAATCAAGGGACCGCAGACGGTCTTATGGGGAGGCGGGGGCTCGGCGGCCACTGTTCTTTTCACTCGGCGTCCGCCGCGTTTCGCTGAGCCGGGCGTCAAGGTCAAGGCCAGTCTGGTCGGAGCCTCCAATGACCGGTTTGACGAAAATTTTGACCTGGTCGCGGGCAATCAGCTCTTTTACGCCCGAGCGGTGGGCAATCACGCCAAATCCGGGGATTATAAGGACGGCGATCACAACCTAATTCCCTCCAAATGGGAAAAATGGAACGCGGATCTGGCCTTCGGCTACACCCCGGACGAGGACACCTTAGTTGAGCTCTCGGGCGGAGTGGGCGATGGCGAGGCTCGTTACGCGGATCGCGGCATGGATGGCAGCCAGTTCCGAAGGGAAAGTTTCAATTTTCGCTTTGAAAAAGACAATATTGGAGATGTTCTGAGCAAGATTGAATTTCAGTATTATTATAATTACGCGGATCATGTCATGGACAACTACAGCCTGCGAACCCCACCGCCTAAGACTCATATGGACATGGGTGGTATGGGCGCGATGGGTGGTATGGGCGCCGGCGGCGCAAAGGGCTCTATGGGTGGCATGGGCGCGATGGGCGCGATGAAAATGCATCCGGCCCGCCTGGTCCATGGGGGGCGGGTCGCCCTGACCTGGAAGGTTAATTACGCCAACACACTCATAACGGGGCTGGACACGCGGCTCGACGAGCACCGCGACAAGGATACCGGCTCCTGGGAGAAGAATATCCGTTACAATTATTACGGTCTTTTCGGGGAAATGACAACCATTCTTGCCGAGGGCAATCGCCTGATCTATGGGGCCCGGCTAGACTCGGTCGCGGCTAGGGATTATCGATCTGAGCAAAAAACCAGAGGCGAGAGGCGCGAGGACGTTTTATTGGCCGCTTTCGCTCGTTTTGAGCGAACTCTGGAGAATCCGGAAATTTTCTGGTACGCCGGAGTTGGCTATGCGGAAAGATTTCCTGATTATTGGGAATTAAGACAAAATCAGGTCAGCGGAACTAGCGAAAACGCGTTCTCGGCTTTAGACCCGGAAAAAACCCTCCAGTTGGATGTTGGCCTACAATACAAAAAGGATAACTTTCTGGCTTGGGTGTCCGCTTACGCCGGCCTTATCGATGATTATATACTTTTCAATTACGCCAAGGACAACTCAGCCTCTGTTTTCAACTCGGACGCCCGGGTGGCTGGCCTGGAATTGGGCCTGGCCACCAACCTCTTTGAGCGTTTTCTGGTCACCTCAAGCCTGGCTTACTCCTGGGGCGAGAACGCCGACTTGGGCGGACCCTTGCCGCAAATACCCCCTCTGGAAGGGCGCCTGGGCCTGAGCTATGAGAGCGAAAGCTGGGAAGTCGGAGCCTTGTGGCGTTTGGTGGCCCCTCAGAATCGGGTCGCCAAACAGTCAGGCAATATCAAAGGGCGGGATTTTTCCGACAGCGCTGGATTTGGGATTTTATCCCTCAACGCCAGTTATAAGCCGCTTGATTACCTCAAATTGACCGTTGGCGTGGACAACCTGCTCGACAAAAAGTACGCCGAGCATCTTAATACCGCCGGTTCCGCCAATTGGGGCTTTCCCGCGAACCAGAGGTTGACTGAGCCGGGGACGACAATCTGGGCCAAAATGAGTTTTGATTTATAATGACCGCTTGAAATAGGCTAATTCTTCTCAGATGAAATAGTTAAAAAATATTTATCTCTGAATCATTCCTCAAAATTAAAAGCGGGCCAGGCTTTTTCCTGAAAGTCTGGCCCCCTCTAGCGCCCTAGCTCAAATTGCCAATTACAGGCCTCGAAGGTGATGGAGCCTTCTTGGGCCGAACCATCACCTGAAATCGGTAGCGGGCCGGAAGCCTGGCCAAAAGAGCCGAAGCCAGCGCAAATAGCTCCTGGCCGGGAATCTCAAGTCGCCGGATAAGGGACTTGGCCTCTTCCGCCGTAGCTCAGGCTCAAAAATTAGAAAAAGAGGCGCGCCGCGACCTAGACCCGCCTCTCAGGCCCGCCCTCTCTGAGCGATCGCGCTCATCTCCATCCGCCTTCTGGCCAGGCTCAGGAGCTCCCCTAAAATTGCCCCGACCTCTGGAGGGGGCGATAGCCGCCCCTCGGGGATGACCTTACTCAGCTCGTCAATCTTTTCAGAAATATCCCCATCCTCGGCCACCTCCACGTTCTTGTTGAAATAGCGGACCTCTTCCAGGATTTTCTCCATTATTTCCCGCTCTGGGCAGCTCGGGAGGCGATCGCGAATGGCCGCCAACCTGACCGTCAAATCCACCACCGCCTCGGACCGGGCCCGACTCAAGGCGTGGTCCTGAGATTTGGCCCGGGCCCTGGTTAAAAAACCCACCTCGGCGCCCGCGAAGAGGCCCAGAAAAAGAATCTCCAGCCCAATCAGCGAGCCAACTGTCCCCAGGTCAGAAACAATATGAACTGTGGCGACCAGAAAACTCAGCAGAAAATAAAACCCGGTCAGTAAGTAAGAGCCCAACCGCCAAGCCGGGGAGTTGACCTTGAGGGTGTCGCCCTCCACCAGGCAAAGCCAGGAGGTGACAACGATTTCAGCGATCAGCGTAAAAATCAGGGCCAGGGTCTGGGTCGCGTTCGGGGCGGCGACGCTGGCCCAGAAAAAAACGCAAGAAACCACAACCGCCATCGCCCCGATGACGAAGACGGTTTTCTGACGGCTTAGACGCTCTGGCATGCTCTATCCTATAGTCTATCGCCACAATTGGGGCAGAAATTCGTCGCCAAAGAGGACTCTTTGCCGCATTTGGCGCATTTCTTAACCAGGGCCCCCCCACAGTTGGGGCAGAACTTAGCCTTGGGGTCGGTCAAGGGGCGACCGCACAGAGGACACGGCCCGGCCACGCTCACCCCACAGCTGGGGCATTTATTCGCCCCACTGGGCACGTCAGCCCCGCAGTTCGGACAGGGATTGTAGGGATCGCCACAGGTGGGGCAGAATTTGACGCTCACCGGCATCATGGCCCCACATTTGCCGCATTTGACCATTTTCGGGGAGGTCAAGGCGGCCCCGCAACTCTGGCAGAAACTCTGCCCCTGGGCGGCCTGAGCCCCGCACTTGGGGCATTGGCTCGCTTGACCCGCCGCTCGCCCCCCCAGATTGGCGGCCAGATCCCCCAGCTGGGCCCCCAGGGCGCGACCGGTCTCCAGCCCCAGGCCCAACCCCATGGCCCCAACCATGGCTCCCTGGCCGGGATTGTTGACCGCGCCCTCCAGGACATCGAAGGTCCGCTCTTTGTTATAGTCATAACCGATGATGTCCATCTCGGCCTTTTTCGACAAAGCGTCGCGAAGCTTGACTATGGCCGGGTCGTTTTCCGGGGCGCTGACGCTATTGACGTAAAAATTAAGCAGGTTAAGGCCATACTCCTCCAGGGTCGGCCGCAACAGATCGCGCATGTGCTCCGAGAGCTCGTCCAGATAGGCGCTGATTTCCAGGACGCTGATCCGTTTTTTCACCAGATAAGTGGCGATGGCGGTATTGACCTTCGTCAGGTAAAGCCCTCGAAAGAATTTAACCAGGGAGTCCTGGTCAAACACCGGGGTGGTCCCCACGAGCTTGAAGAGAAACTTCTGGGAGTTGGTCACAACGATCCCGAACTGGCCGTAGGAGCGCACCGGGACCAGGATACCGAACTTGGGGTCCTGAATCTGGATCGGGCTGGGCGTGCCCCATTTAACGTCCAGGGAGTGAGCCTTGTTGACGAACCAGACTTCAGCCGCGAAAGGCGATTTGCCGCCAAAGGGCAGTTTCAGCAACGAGGTCAAAAGCGGGATATTATTGGTGTCCAGGGTGTGGGTCCCTGGACCCAGAACGTCCAGGGCCTGGCCACCCTTGTAAAAGACCGCCTCCTGAGACTCGTTGACAATCAACTGAGTCCAAGTGCTTAACTCGGAATTGGGGAATTTCCAAGCCAGAACGCTGGTTGGCCCACTGTATTTCACCACGTCAATAGGCATGTAAAACCTCTCCCCTCAGCGGGCGAAACAAAAGGAGCCGGAACCGCGCGGCTGGCGAAAACAGTTGGCAAAAAATCGCCCCACCGACCAGCCTCGCGAAGCGGCCAAGCGAGACAACCAAGCGAGACGACCAAGCCAGGCCCTCAGAGTCCTTTGGGATTGGGGCCAAACTGATTATCCCCAGGCTGACTGTCCACCAGGGCCATGATCAGAGGAATAAAGCCTAAACCCGGGATGTTCAGGAGCAGCCACCAGCCAGGTTGGCCCATGTCGTGCAACCGCCGGGTCCAGAGAGCCAGAGAGGGCACGGTCATGGCCAGACAGGCCAGCAGGGTCAACACCAAAAAAAGACCCCCCGCGAAGGGAACAATGAAACCTAACCCGATTCCCACGAGGACCAAAACCAAGACGAGCAGGTGCGCCCACAAGACGAACATCCAGAATTCCCGGCGCCGGGCCCGACCCTCGAAAGTAGCGAATTTCCGCGTGATCACTTCCAAAAAGTCTCTTTGAAAAGATTCCATCTGTCTTTCACCTGTCAATTGGTCGGCCAAAAATTTCTCCTCAGCGGGCTCCTTAGCGGGCGAAACCGAGCCAGCCGGGCGCCTGAGCTTGGAGAATACATTCGCCAACGGAAAGACCCGGCCGCCAGCCTCGCCAGACGGTCAAAAGCCAGGCCCTGGCTCAGGTGGAGGGGACGCCCACCGCCCCGCGCCAAATCGGGCCCCGCCTTCCACCTCAAATGATTAAACCCGGCCCCTGGAAAAAACCTGGTCAAGAAGCCCCCAACCAGGCCAAAACCCGCGGGAAGCGACCCGGCGATTAGAAACCTTTGGGATTGGGGCCGTACTTGTTATCCCCAGGCTGACTGTCAATCGCGGCCATGATCAGGGGAATAAGGCTCAAACTCACGATGTTCAGGAGCAACCACAAGCCGGGCTGACCCATGTCGTGCAACCGCCGGGTCCAGATCGCCAGGAAGGGAACAAGCACGGCCAGACTGCCCAGCGAGGCTAAACCGTAGAAAAGTAACGGCATGAAGGGGATGACCACGCCTAAAATGGTTCCCACCAAGAATAAGGCGAAAAGAAGACCGCTCATCCATAACACGAACATCCAAAATTCCCGACGCCGGGCCCGGCCATCGAAAAGAGCGAATTTCTGAGTGATCACGTCCAAAAAGTCTCTTTGCAAAGATTCCATATCACAACTCCACTGGTAAGAGAAATAAAAACATCGCCCTAAGCCATCAGGCCTGAGACAATTGTGGGAAAATGACTGCCCAACCGGCCAGCCAGCCCGATCAAGGCGGCCATGAACGTGGAAAAGTCCCCGGCCCGACTGATATCGCGTAGGAGGGGCTCCACCTCGGCCTGACGCTCCAGGGGCAGTCGCGCCAGAACAGCCGGCAGCCGATCGTCCCTGGCGAAACTGAGATAATCCTCCCGGCTCCCCCCATAAAACAGGGCCAGACCCTCCCAGACTCCTAAATCCGGGGCCCCAACCACCGGTCGGGGAGCCTCGGTCAGGCCCCGCTCCTCCAGGGCCCGAAATAACTCCCGCCAGGCCAGGCCGGAATCAGGGGCCCCCTCGGAGAGACCGAGGAAAACCTGCCGCCCCAGCTCAGTCACCCCGGCCAGGACCAATAGGTCCTGATCCCTTAAGCGCTTGCCGACCGGGACGGCCTGAGCCCAAAAAAACTGAAAACTGGCCGGATTAATCGGTAGGCCCCGAAAATCCTCATGGTCATCCATCCATAATTTTTTGAGACGTCGGCTGGCCCCGCGGGCGACGGCGGGGGGAAAACGACTCAGGAAAGAGGCCAGGGCCTGGCCAAAATCCCCGCTCATGAGACCTCTTAAATATGACCAGGCCAGCGGGGCGCCCAGGATAGCCAGCCGTCGCCCATAAGGCGGGACAAAGCGGGAGACAAAATGAATCTTCTCGCCCGGAGCCCGGTCGCGTAAACGAGGAATGTTCAAACTTAAAAGGCCCAAGGGAGTTTGCAGGCGGCGCTCAGGCAGGTAGCCATTGAGGACAATTCTATTGAGGTTGGACTCAGGTAATTTTTGAGTGTGACAATTGAGAAAATCATCCACCTCAGCTTTGATGGCGGTCTCCATGATATGAGCCACCTGAGCCAGGAGCATCTCGCGCAAAAATTCCTGGTTAAAGGTTGTTTTCTTCAATTCCACCTTAGAGACCTCCCGCGCTCAACCCGAGTCCCGCTTATTAAATAATCATACTATCCTGACCAATTTTTCCTTTTAAACTATTTGGTTTGAAAAATCAAGCTTTTTTCTACTCATTTAGAGCCCCGGTCAGGTCAGCGAGCCAACCCAAAAAGCCGACGTCACCGCCTGGGCCGCCAGGGGGTTAGGGGGGATTGCTTTGGGCCGCTGAATCCGAAAATAAAACCAATAAATTGTAAAAATTAAGTTTTTTTACAAACAATTAATTTTTATTAAAAATATTATTTTTATTTGTATATATTATCATAAAAATATTCCTTCCCTGGCGGCCCTAACTCACCCTAACCCGCCCGGCTTGTCAAAAATTTTAGCTTTATTATATAATCCGGGCCACGAGTTCCAGGGCGGCCAAAATCAAGCCCGGCCTGGAAATAGGGCCCATCCCAGGGGAACGTTTCCCTGGCGTGGAAAAAATGTCCATAATTTATCTAGACGTTGTCCAAGTCATGTCCAATGATTATTCTGGCCTTGTTCAAAAGATGTCCGCTTCTTGATGAAAACCCGGGTCCCTCTTTTGGCCGATTTTTCGCCGCCAGGCCCGCCTGGGTTAACCTACAGCTAAACGCCCTCATTGGGGGCCAGCCCACCCAGGCCAAAAATGACTAAGCCCGAACCAAAAGGAAGAGTCTCTTGAAGCCCCTTGGTTTCGCCCCAAAATCGCCAGGCCCCGCGCCTGTTAATATATGCCCCGGCTCCCGTCTGGGTTGGCTGGTCAGCCTTAATTTCCTGATAGTCGGCCTGGCCCTCCTGATTCCGGCCTCACCCTCCTCGGCCCAGCCAGACGAGCGCCTGGCCCGGGATCAGGCCCTTTTGACCGAAACCCAGCGGCAAGCCTTTTTATATTTCTGGGAAGCCTCTGACCCCATCTCCGGGATGGCCTTTGAGGCCGATTTTGGCTGGGAGGTCAAACCCGTGGCTGTGGGCGGGACCGGCTTCGGGGTGGCCGCCCTGGTGGTGGCTGTGGATAGGGGCTGGATCACGCGGGTGGAGGCGGTGGGCCGGCTTCTGAAGATCACCGCGTTTCTCAAGGCCATCTCCCGACCGGAATGGCGGGGCGGCTTTCCTCACTGGATCAACAGTCAGGCCATGGAGCCATTTGACTTTGAGAACGGCAAAGACGTGATCGACACGGTGGAAACCTCCTTGTTGGCCCAGGGACTTTTGATCGCCCGCCGCTATTTCAACGGCCCGGGCGCCGAGGCCCAATTGCGCCGCCAGATCACGGAAATCTGGGAAAATATCGATTGGAATTGGTTCACCGATGGCCAGGAAAGCGGGATTTTCTGGCACTGGTCCCCACGACGGGGCTATCTGGGTTTGAAGATCAAAGGTTACAACGAGGCCTTGATCACCTATGTCCTGGCCGCCGCCTCCCCAACCCACCCCATCAGCCGGAAGACTTACGATTTTTGGTTGACCGGGCCCAATTACCGGACCAGGCGAACCTTTGGCTACCAGATCCAGGGCTCCCCCTACGGCGGGGGGCCGCTGTTCACCAGCCAGTACTCCTTTGTCGGGCTCAACCCCTGGGAACTGGCCGACCAGCGGGTCCCTCAGGGCTACTATGTCCGGGGCGTTAACCAGACCCTGGCCAATCGGGAGTACTGTCTCAACCACGCTCCCCCTCGGTACCGCTACTCGGAGAAGCTGTGGGGGCTGACCGCCAGCCAGACCATGAACAATAGTTACGCGGCCTCATCCCCCACCGCTGACCAGGGGGTCATCGCCCCCACCGCCGCCCTTTCGGCCATGCCCTACACGCCCCACTACTCCATGGAAGTCCTCCAGCACTTAAGCGGTCGGCTCAAAGACAAAGTCTGGGGCTGGTTCGGGCCCCGGGACGCCATCAGCCTCAAGGACGACTGGGTCAGCCCCCACACCCTGGCCATAGACCAGCTGCCCATAATCCTGATGGTGGAGAACTACCGCACGGGCTTATTGTGGAATCTCTTCATGAGTGACCCGGAAATCCAGCGAGGCCTGGCGGCTCTGGGCTTTTTTCAGCCCAAGTTCACCGAGGGTTTTCCCGAGGCGGTGGTGACGGCTCAAAAATCCGGCCAGAACTATCAACCCGACGCCCATGAAATCCGCCGACACCCGGACAAGGGCCAGTATCTGATTCCATACTGGGTCGACAGCCCTGGCCCAATCCATTTCACTCTTCAGGACCCGGAGTACGTCAATGGGCCAAGCCTGGCTGATTGGACCGTGACCGCCAAAGCCGGGCGCAACTTCCTGGCCCTGCCGGACCGCCAGCCCGGGGACGGTCGCCTCCTGCGTCTCACCATGACCAGGGCCAACGGTCAACCTCACACCTTGCCTTTAAGGCTGCATTGACGCGAGCATGACCACCAAAGCTCCCCGCGAGACTGGCATAGAGCTGGGCCGGATCTACTGTTGCTTCTGCGTAATCCTGATCCACCTGAGCTTTTTTGTGCCAGCCTATCCCGTCATCAGCCTGACTTGGAGCCTGGCCAAATGCGCCTCCACCCCGGTATTCTTCCTCATAGCCGGATTTTTTTTCGCCCCGGAAAAGCCCTTTGCCATGTACTTGAGCCGGCTCATCGCCCGGGTCATCATTCCCCTGATCGTCGTCATGCTGGTCATCGCCCAGCTGACTCCCTGGCTGGCCAGCCAGGGGAACTTCTGGGACTGCCTCAAAAGGCTCAACTATGACAACCTAATTCTGGTGGGGAGAATTCTGATCACCACCTGGCCCTATGATTACCTGCCGGACTACAACCCATTTCTCTCCCTGTGGTTCAGCTTCGCTCTGCTGCTTTGCTACTTATGTATTCCCCTCCTCAAGATGATCTGCGCCGACAACCCCGAAGCTAGGAAACTCAAGGGTTATCTGCTGGGCCTGGGCGCGATCTTCTTCATTTTCCGAGTCTCGATTCTCTGCGCCTTCCCGGATAGTTTCACGGCCCAACACCTGGACTGGTGGATCGAGGAAAAACCCTTCTACTGGCTGTGGCTGATGATTCTGGGCCACGAGCTGGCCCTTTACCTGAAAAAGCCGGAATTTTTGAGAAAATGGCGTCCCAAGCTGCTCTCGGCCAGCTTGGGAACCTATATCCTGGGCGGGGTGACGCTATTCTTTTTGACCATGACTTTTAACGTCGATCCAGAGGGGTTGGTGGATCAACGTTACTTTGTGCGGGAATTTGTCTTCTATTTCCTGGCTCAGGTGGGCATGTTTGTCTTTTTCTGCGCCCTACCCCCCTGGCGCGGGTGGGTCGGCCGGGCCATCCTCTTTGTGGCGGACAAGACTTTTTACATCTACATCATCCATGAGGCGGTTTACCTGAAACTTATGGCGGTGACCAGCCCGGATTTGACCAGCCTCAGCCATTACCTCGGCTTCGGGGCCTTGACTTTTGGCGTGGCCCTGGTTATCGGCTGCTTGTTGAAGGCCCTGGAGCGGGCCATAGCCAAACGCTTGGGCGCTGGCTCCAAAACCCCACCGCTTAAAACTCTGACCGCGAGTTAAACCTGAAAACGCGGACGGGCTAAAACTAGCCGCGAACTATTCCAGAGCCTTATTTTTTTTCGCCAAAGAAGTCAGACTCCAAGCCCGAAACAGCTTCGGAGCTAAATGAACAGGCGTCTGGCCAAAGAGGGTTTAGCTGGTCCCATTTGACAGTTTTAAATCGCGACTTTTATTTAAGGCCTGATTTTTGACCGACTCGCCAAAAATCCCAGCTTGAGAAAACGCGATTTTCGCGGACCAAAACCTAACTTTCTTAAGAGCGCTGCCGCTACCCTCCATCAACAGAATATGAAGAAAGACCAAGGCAACTGTTGGGTTCGTCGTATTTTGCGCGAGGCGAGCCACGCGGCTGTGAAAACGAAATGTATGTTCCACGCCAAGTATAAAAGCCTAGTGGTTAACCGGGGACACAAACGGGCTATTGCGCGGTGGCGCGTAAAATCCTTAGAATAGCCTTCGCGCTATTAAAAAAGGAGGAGCCTTACAAGGACTATCCAGTTAACTATGAGGAACTGATGGTCAAACGGAACGCCACTCGGTTGGATTAGGGCCTTAGAAAAATACAACTACCCGCGCGGTAGTGGAAAGGAGAAAGGACCAGCCGCTCTCAAGAAGCCGGGCCGCCCAAAGGACCCAGCCGCTCCCAAATAATCGGTAGATCCCTGGGGGCAACCGTTTAGCGCGGCGCGTCTTATTTAAAAGGCCCAGATATTAGTTCAAATGGCGTAATTTTAAAGAATATACTAATTTAAACGCCCTTTATAAGGACGAAGGGAGTGGTTTATGCCTTTTGTCAAGTATGACACACCCTGAGTTTCACGGTAAGATTTAAAAGGAGGCTGTGGCGCTGCCCAAACCAAATGAATTGATATTTTTTTGTTTGGAGTGAATAAAATAATTATGTTGGCTTAAAATTTATATATAAAGTATGTATTCTAGGATAAAACCTGTCTGGGACGACTTTAAGCTGGGTCTCTCTGGGGATCGCCAAAGACCGCTTTGGCCTGGCCCCGACCAACAACGCCTAGACCTATAGGCACAATTTCCTGGCCTGGCAGCCGATAACGCGCGCCATATTTTTTTTTCTTGATGACGCTGAGGGCTTTTTTGACCAATTTGCTCAGAGTTTTCACCGGACCAGCTGGATCCGGGCTTTGGGCGTATTTGAGCTCAATAACCGCGTGGAGGCCGTCAGAGGTTATCAGAAGCAAATCAAGATCCCCTACAGGCCCTGGCTCCTCAGCTCTGGCCTCAAGCAAACCAGAACAGTAACACAATAAAGCCATATGAAAGAAAGACTCTCCCAGACGCTCATTTTTTTCATAATGTTCCGCTGGAATACGATGGAACAGAACTCCAATTATTTGAGTAAGTAGCTCGTCATCCCGCTCTCTGAGGGCTTTGTTTAATTCAGCGGCTTCAGTAACAAGGTCATTTATATATAAACGTTCTTTCGCGCATTCATTTAAAACCTTATAGAACCTATCTTTTAACTCAAAATTAGGAACCTTGAAGAAATATTGGTCTTTGCCATCAACCTCAGTAACTTTATCGATGGTCAAATACCCGGTATGAAACAATAAAGGCACAGTCGCGAGATGTCCGACTGAAATCAGAGAAAGATCTTCTTCTGAATACCCTTGACGGTCAATTTTTAAGACTGATAAAGTATTTTCGGTAATCGCGCTCTTAAGAAA